>NZ_CP126145.1:4110000-4410000 GCF_030126985.1 Sagittula sp. MA-2
CACTACATGCAGCGCACCGCCGTGCAGGGCTCGCCCGACGTGCTGACCGCGGTGACCGGCCAGTGGGTGCCCGGCGCGCGCGAGATCGAGGGGCCCGAGCATCCCTTCCGCCGCACCTTCCGCGATATCGAGATCGGCGAGACCATCGTGACCGACCCGCGCGAGGTGACGCTGGAGGACATCGAGCATTTCGCCCATTTCACCGGCGACACCTTCTACGCCCACATGGACGAGGCCGCAGCACAGGCGAACCCCTTCTTCCCGGGCCGGGTGGCGCATGGCTACCTGCTGCTCAGCTTCGCGGCGGGCCTCTTCGTGATGCCCGATCCGGGGCCGGTCCTCGCCAATACCGGGCTGAACGGCCTGTCTTTCCAAAAGCCCGTCTCGCCCGGCGACCGCGTCCACGTGCGGCTGACCGCCAGGCGCAAGACGCAGCGCACCGACACCTATGGCGAGGTCGCCTGGCACGTCACGCTCTACAATCAGGACGCCGAGCAGGTGGCGGAATACGAGCTTTTGACCATGGTCGCCTACGAAAAGCCGTGAGGGGGTTTTGCCTTTCCCCCCGGTTGGTTCTAATCGGGGGCCATGGACCCGCTCAAACCCTTGATCGACAACCTGAACGCCGAAGGGCGGCCACGCATCTGGTCGCTCGTGATCACGGTGTTCGGCGACAGCGTGCAGCATCGGGGCGGACGGATCGCCACCGCCCGGCTGAGCCGCCTGCTGGGCCGGATCGGGGTGGAAACGGGCGCGGTCCGGACCGCCCTCTCGCGCCTTTCGCAGGACGGCTGGGTCGAAGGGAAACGCAGCGGCCGCACCAGCAGCTACACCCTGACGGACCGCGGCCTGCAGGAGTTCGGCCCCGCCACCGCCCGGATCTATGCGCCGCCCCGGCAGCGCCCGGTGGGCGAATGGGTCTTCGACTGGCCCGGCGTGGAGGGTGCGCTGCGGCTGGGACAGGGCAGCCTGCGCCCCGCCCCCGTGACCGACACGCCCGGCGGACTGAGGATGACCGGCACGTTGACCGGCGATGCCGGAACGCAGGCGCGCGCGTCGCTGGACCCTGACCATGCCGTTGCGCTGGAACGGATGGCCCAGGACCTGACGGCGCTATCCGGGATCGACGCCAGCCCCCTGGATGCGGCAGCGGCACGGCTCTTGCTGGTGCACCGCTGGCGGCGGCTGGTGTTGCGCTGGCCCGAGGTTCCGGCAGAGCTGATGCCCGAGGACGCCGCGCCGCGCGACCTGCGGCGCGCCATGGCAGAGGCCTACAAGCACCTCGCCCCCGCCGCCGAGGCATGGCTCGACACCGCCGACGGCGAGATGCCGGCAATGCCCCCTGCCGGCCCGGATTTTTCTTTGCGCTTCGGCAGATTGCAAACCCCTTGATTTGCCGCCGCGAAGGCGCAACTCTTTGGGTATGAACAGCTTGACCCCTTTCCCCGACCGTGGGGGCGCCAACGAGGTGGTGGCCTTCCAGCGCGCGGAGCTGAACATCATCCTCTCGCTTTACGGCCGCATGGTCGCCGCCGGTGAATGGCGCGACTACGGCATATCGTCGTTGCGGGAGGTGGCCATCTTCTCGGTCTTCCGGCGCACGGCGGAGCACCCGCTTTACTGCATCGAAAAGCGTCCCAAGCTGCGCAGCAAGCAGGGCGAATACGCGGTGATCGGGATGGAGGGCCAGATCCTCAAGCGCGGGCACGACCTGAAGACCGTGCTGCGCGTGCTGGAACGAAAGCTGATCCGCGCAGTGGAGTGACCCCGCCGCGGCCTTTTCGCAATGGGGGTGTCAGGCGGTCCGCGCCAGCATCGAGCAGAGCAACTCGAACATGATCGACACGCCGAGGAAGGCGGTCGCCCCCGACTGGTCGAAGGGCGGCGAGACCTCCACCAGATCGCCGCCCACGATGTTCACGCCCGCCAATTCCCGGCAGACACGGAGCGCCTCGAAGCTGTTCGGGCCGCCCACCTCGGGCGTGCCGGTGCCGGGCGCGAAGGTCGGGTCGACGAAGTCGATGTCGTAGCTGACGTAGGTCGCCCCATCGCCCACGATATCGCGCGCCTCCTGCATCACGTCCGGGATGCCCCGGTCGAAGAACTCCTCGATCTCGACGATGCGGATGCCCTCGGCCCTGGCGAAATCGCGGTCCTCGGCATCGTACATCGTGCCCCGGATGCCGATCTGGATGACACGCTTCGGGTCCAGCAGCCCCTCTTCCACGGCGCGGCGGAACGGGGTGCCGTGGGTGTACATCGTACCGCCGAAATAGCTGTGGAACAGATCGGTGTGGCTGTCGAAATGGATCATGCCCAGCGGACCGCTGCGGGCCAGCGCGCGCAGAACCGGCAGGGAGGTCAGGTGGTCGCCGCCCGCCGTCAGGGGCCGGATGTTCGCCGCGACAAGCGTGTCGTAGAAGGCGGTGATCCGCGCCATGCTATCTTGGATGTCGGCAGGGTTCGGCCCCACGTCCCCCAGATCGGCGCAGTTCACCGTCTCGAACGGACGCTGGCCCGTGACCTGGTGCTGCGCCCGGATCATGGTGGAGGCGTCGCGCAGCTGGCGCGGGCCGTGGCGCGGGCCGGGACGGTTGGTGGTGCCGCTGTCCCACGGCACGCCGACGATGCCTACGTCGACCTCGGCAAAGCGGGGATGCTCCGGCCCGACATGGGGCAGCCGCATGAAGGTCGGCACACCGGCAAACCGCGGCAGGTCAAAGCCGGAGACAGGGTGGAAGAACGGATCGGACGTCATGGGCAACCTTTCTTGCGGGCAGAGGGCATCGCACCCGCTGCGTCTTGTGACGGCGCGGCCTCAGACCAGCCGCGCGTGACGGGTGACGGGACCGTCGCCCTGTGCCTCGATCCGGGCGACGGCCTCGGCGATGGGCTCATGGGCGGTGGCCATGTGGTGGGCGTTGGCGTGCAGCAGCGTTTCGGGATCGGAGACCCACGCCACATGGCCCTTCCAGAACATCAGATCGCCCCGCTGCGGCGGCGTGCCGGGCGGCAAGGTCTCTCCCAGCTCGCGGGCCTGCATGTCGCTGTCGCCGGGACACGGGATGTTGCACATCCGGCAGCCCATCTGCACCAGCCCGGAACAGTCGATCCCGAAGGCGGAATTGCCCCCCCAGAGGTAGGGCGTCCCGATCAGCCGCTCGGACACCGCGACCGGGTCGCTCTCGTACTGGCCGACAGGCACCATCTGCGTGCCCCTCACCCAGCGGTTCACGCCGACATGGGGCGTGTAGATCTGCGTGTTGAACCAGTTGTCCTCACGTTCCGTTGCCCGGACGAGGGAGCCCATCGACAGCATGATCGGCGTGCCCGGCTGCTTGACGTCGCGGCTTTCGATCCCGATGGCGCGGGCGGCAGAGACGCGGTGCGTGGCCGGCGACTGGACAGCCCGGAGGTAGGAGCGGGAGATGTAGCCGACGTAGCCATCCGCCTCGGCAAAACCGAAGGCGTATTCGCTGTAGGTTTCGCCGTGGGCTATGCGTTCGACGTCCAGCACGCGGAAAAGCTCCCCGGTCAGAAGCTGGCGCTCCCGCTTGCCGCCGGGCGCGTTCAGCAGGTCTGCGGGACCCGGCCTGTTGATGGAGTGCAGCTCGCCCTCCGTGAAGGCGGTCGCCTTGACCTGACCTTCGAGCGAGACATGCGCCACCCGGCCGTTGGACCGGAGCAGGCGGCGGTCGGTGGGGGCGCTCACAGCCCCAGGACCTTCGGCAGCGCGGCAAGGATGGCGCGCGGCCCCTGCCCCAGACCGCCCTTGGCACGCCCCGGCGCGGCAGAGGGCTGCCAGCTGTAGATGTCGAAATGGGCGTAGCGCTGCGCGCCTTCGGTGAAGCGGCGCAAGAAAAGCGCCGCGGTGATGGATCCCGCGAACCCGCCCGACGGCGCGTTGTCCAGATCGGCGATGTCCGGCTCGATCATCGTCTCGTAGGGCGTGTGGAACGGCATCCGCCAGACGGGGTCCGCCGCGCCGCCCGCCGCTTCGGTCAGCACCTGCACGAAGGGTTCGTCGTCGCAGTAGAACGGCGCGAGGTCGGGGCCGACGGCCACCCGCGCGGCGCCGGTCAGCGTTGCCATGGAGAGCATCAGGTCCGGGCTTTCCTCGGCCCCCAGCGCCAGCGCATCCGCCAGCACCAGCCGCCCCTCGGCATCGGTGTTGTTGATCTCGACCGTCTTGCCCAGGCGCGAGGTCAGCACATCGCCGGGCCGGAAACTGGGGGCGGAGACGGAGTTCTCGACCGCCGGGATCAGCAGGCGCAGCTGCACCTTCAATCCTAGAGCCATTATCATCTGCGCCAGACCGATGGTGTTGGCCGCACCGCCCATGTCCTTCTTCATCAGGCCCATGGAGACCCCGGGCTTCAGGTTCAGGCCGCCGGTGTCGAAGCAGACCCCCTTGCCGACCAGCGTCAGTTTCGGTCCCGCATCGCCCCAGCGGATATCGATCAGTCGCGGCACCTGCACGCTGGCCCGGCCCACCGCGTGGATCATGGGGAAGTTCTGTTCAAGCAGCGCGTCGCCGGTCGTGACCTCTATGGATGCGCCGAAGCGGCCGGCAAGGTCACGGGCGGCCTGTTCCAGCGCCTCCGGCCCCATGTCGGAGGCAGGCGTGTTCACGAGGTCACGGGTCAGGTACTCTGCCTCGGCCAGCGTCTCGATGCGGGCCGCGTCAACACCTTCCGGCGCAACAAGGTGCCGGTCGGCGGGCGTGGCGGTCTTGTAGCGGTCAAAGCGGTAGGCAGACAGCAGCCAGCCCAACGCCTCCGTCTCCGGGCTGTCGAGCATGCCGCTCGCGATCCGGTAGACGCCGGGTGCCAGCTGCGGGATCGCCCCGGCCAGCGGGAAGCGGTGCCGCGCCCGCTGCGCCGCCGTACCGTACCCGGCCAGCGCCATGGCGGGTGCTCCGTCTTCGCCCGGAACCATCAGGGCACTGCCCAACGCCCCGGTGAAGCCGCTGGCGCCGACCCAGGCCGCAACCCGGTCCGGCTGCGACCCGGTCCAGCCGTCGAGGCTGTCCGGCTCGACGATGTGCAGCGGAAGGGCGTCGGAACTGGTGGCGAAACGGGGGGACATGGGGGCTCCTGTCGAGGGGGTCGTCGGGAGCCAAGACTAGTGACGGGGGCGGGGGCTGCAAGCGGGATTCAGGGCGTGGGCGGAGGCAGGCTCAGATCGAGAACTCGTTGATGTCCCAAAGCTGCGTCAGTGACCGTTCGCCGGTCCTTGCCAGCCGGGCGAGGGTTGCGGCCTCGGCCACGATGTCGCCGAACTCGATGCAGGTCATCACGTCGTGCGCCACCCGGCTGAGCGAAGTCATTCCGATCTGCTGGGCAATCGCCGACAGCGAGCGCAACGTCTTGTGCATGTCCTGGCGGGGCCCGGAAACGGCCATGTCCTGGACCTGGCACAGCCTTTGCGCCAGCTCCTCCATCGCGCGGCAAATCACGTCCTCGGCCTGATGCAGCCCAAGATCCATACAGAGGGTCCTGATCTGCGCCGGGTCCATGTCCGGGTATTCCACCGGCGACAGGTATGTCACCTGTTTCACGTCTCACCCCATTCCTAGGCCCCCACAGCCAAGGCCAAAATGCCCCGCGACCCTTCCCAAAAGGTTATTTCCCAAGGCTGTTTTCCCTCGCATTTCCCTCGAATTCTGCCTAGTCCATTGGGGAAACGGACGATGCGACGGAGAGGGACATGGAATTCACGCGCCCGCTGCCCGCGTACCTTGTGACGCGGTACCACGGTTGGAAAGCGACGACCTATGCGGAGAACCACGCCTGGTACAGACGTCTCGCGGACGAGGGCCAGCGCCCCCGCGCGATGGTGATCTCCTGCTGCGATTCGCGGGTGCACGTGACGTCGATCTTCGGCGCCGACCAGGGCGAGTTCTTCATCCACCGCAACATCGCCAACCTCGTCCCGACCTACGAGCCGGACGGCAACCACCACGGCACCTCGGCCGCGGTGGAATACGCGGTCACGGCGCTCAAGGTTGCGCATGTGATCGTGCTGGGCCATTCGAACTGCGGCGGCGTTCAGGGCTGCCTCGACATGTGCCAGGGACGCGCGCCGGAACTGGAGGAGACCTCGTCCTTCGTCGGGCGCTGGATGGACATCCTCAAGCCGGGTTTCGAGGCGGTGAAGGACGATCCCGACATGCCCCGCGCGCTCGAGCACGAGGCGGTTCGGGTGTCGCTGAGAAACCTGATGACCTTCCCCTTCGTGAAGGAGGCGGTCGAAAAGGGCACGCTGTCGCTGCACGGTCTCTGGACCGACATCGGCGAGGGCGGCCTCATGCACATCGACCGCAAGAGCGGCCAGTTCACCGTGGTCTGAGCCTCAGAGGGCGCCTGCGAACGGCAGCGCGCCCTCAGTTCATCGCGCGGCGCAATTCCCCCGAATGACCGCCGCGGTGCGCCTTCACGCAGGGCCGCCCGATCCGGGCCGCGATGCGCGCCATCGGGATGCCGAGATCGGTGCCCGTGCACAGCCCTTCGCCGTGGTCGTTCAGCACGACGAGATGCCCCTCGCGGAACGTGAGGCTGTAGCCCTTGACCGCCAGTCTTTCGGCGATCTCGGCCCAACTGTCCGATTGTTCGAGGATGGGGGATAGAAAAAGGCGCAGCATAGCGCGCGTTTCGCAGTCGAGAGGAGCGGGAAGTCCCGGCAATTTCTGGGCATCCTGCCACCCGGCCTGCGCGTCCGGTTGGTGTTGCATTGAAAGTGCTCCTTGCCTGTCCGGAAACGCTGGAACCGAAATGCGTCGAAATTGTGGCGAACCGGCTGCCTCTTGTGGCGCATTGGCATCAAGTTGGAAACTGTCGCTTAATTGGCCACGGAACTGCGTCGCCGCGGGCAACAATACCCTGATGATCGCTTTCGGCCGCTCGTCATGTCCGGTTATGGGACGCAGTCGCTGCGGCCCGCCGTCAGAGAGAGAGATGAGAGAGACGGTTGGCAAGCCGCAGCGCGAACAGGGCGGGCGCAGGGCGCCCCTTAGTCACGCGGGGCGCTTGCCCGCATCGGCGATGTCGCGAGAAAGGGACCGTGGGCTGCCTCCGGAGAGAGAGGAGAGAGGCGGGCAGCGTACTTCGGTCGGTTGCCGTTCTGGCAAGGCATCTCATCGCGTGCAGACAATGTATACCATTGTCGACGAACTCCGCCTATCACCGGTTGGGCTAGCTGGCGGGGCGTCCGGTTAGCACTTCGATACAATTGGACAGGAGTTGCTTGGCGTGGGCACCTGACGGTTGCAGCGCTTTGCGGGCGGCTAACCCTTGGCCTTCACTTGCGCTCCCAGGATACGGAAACGGCGCGCGACCAAGGGCAGGTCGCGCGCCGCAGTGATCCACTCGATTCGGAAAGGCGGTCAGCCCTTCTTCAGGCACCGCTGGCCAAGAACCTCGGCGATCTGCACGGCGTTCAGCGCCGCGCCCTTCCGCAGGTTGTCCGAGACGCACCACAGGTTCAGACCGTTGTCGATGGTCGAGTCCTGCCGGATGCGGGAGATGAACGTGGCGAAGTCACCCACACATTCCTTCGGCGTGACGTAGCCGCCGTCCTCGCGCTTGTCGATCACCATGATCCCGGGCGCCTCGCGCAGGATGTCGCGCGCCTCATCCTCGTCGAGGAATTCCTCGAACTCGATGTTGATCGCTTCCGAATGCCCGACGAACACCGGCACGCGCACGCAGGTCGCGGTCAGCTTGATGCTCGGATCGATGATCTTCTTCGTCTCCACGACCATCTTCCACTCTTCCTTGGTGGAGCCGTCTTCCATGAAGACGTCGATGTGCGGGATCACGTTGAAGGCGATCTCTTTCGGGTACTTCTTCGGCGGCACCTCGGACACCGGGTTGTAGACCGCCTTGGTCTGATCCCAGAGCTCGTCCATGCCTTCCTTGCCCGAGCCGGACACCGACTGGTAGGTCGAAACCACGACGCGCTTGATCTTCGCGCGGTCGTGCAGCGGCTTCAGCGCGACGACCATCTGCGCGGTCGAGCAGTTCGGGTTCGCGATGATGTTCTTCTTGGAATAGCCCATCACGGCGTCGGCGTTCACTTCCGGCACGATCAGCGGCACGTCCGGATCGTAACGGTAGAGCGACGAGTTGTCGATCACCACGCAGCCCGCCGCGGCGGCCTTCGGTGCGAATTCTTTCGTCGGGCCGGAGCCCACGGCGAACAGGGCGATATCCCAACCGGTGAAGTCGAACGTCGCGAGGTCCTGGGTCTTGAGTGTCTTGTCGCCAAAGCTGACTTCGGTCCCGAGTGACCGGCGCGAAGCCAGCACGGCGATCTCGTCGACGGGGAATTCCCGTTCGGCGAGGATGTTCAGCATTTCGCGGCCCACGTTGCCCGTGGCGCCCGCGACGACGATGCGGTAACCCATTTGGCCCTCCTTAAAGGTCAGGGTCGCACGGGACCCCTGCCCCGCACGACTGCTGGCGCGGTGCATACCGCAGGCAGCCCATGGGCGAAAGGCCGTATATTAACGCGTCCCCCGAACCGGGCGACATTCGGCGATATCCGCGTCGAATGCGGTGCCCACGACAATCGAAAGGCGAGCGGGTTAAACCCGCCTTAACCCGAGACATGCTTATCGTCCTGATGTTCCCGATGCGTACGCGAAGTACGGACGGGGCCCGCGAAGTGGGAGAGAGGTCTGGACATGTTCTTCAGGATCGTCACCGGCATGACCCGCCCCCAGAAACGGGCGGCGTTCATCTCGCTCGACGCACTGGTCATTCTGTTTGCGTTCGGGATGTCTGTCCTGCTCACCGCGCATGGACGGATCGGGATGGCGGAGGCGGCCCCGGTGGCGCTGGTCCTCGTGACAAGCGGGGCGATCCTCGGATGGGTGCTGGGCCTGACGCGCATGAAACTGGATGCGTTCGAGATGCGCGGCCCGGGGCGGACCGCCGCATATGCCGCCGCACTGGGTCTGCTCGGCTATGCAATTGCGCCGCGCGCGCTGCCCGCCCTTCCCGTCGGGGCACATGTCCACTTCACGCTGCTCGTCCTGGTGCTGTCGGTCGGCTGGCGCATCGCCCTGCGGTACGCGATCCGTCAGATCTACCTGCACGGTGCGGATTCCGTCCGGGTCCTGATCTATGGCGCCGGGGCGACGGGGCAGCAGCTGGTGGCCGCGCTCAGGCACCATGACGCCATCCGACCCGTGGCCTTCATCGACGACAACCCGACCCTCCAGAGCCAGGTGATCGCCGGGCTGCGTGTCCATGCGGCGTCCAGCATCCCGAAGCTCGTGGCGGAGAAACGGATCAGCCGCGTCGTGCTCGCCATGCCCTCCATGAGCCAGCCCGCCATGGCCCGCATCCGCCTCCAACTGCGCAACATCGGCTGCGAAGCGCACGCCCTCCCGTCCTTTGCCGCGCTGGTGGGCGAAGGCGCCCTGCGGGCGGAGGCGGAGCCGGTGTGCATCCAGAAACTCCTGGGCCGCAACCGGCTCGAAAAGGAACTGCCGGGCGTCATCGACGCCTACGCGGGCCGGCGCATCCTGATCAGCGGCGCAGGCGGCTCCATCGGCGCCGAGCTGTGCCGCCAGCTTGCGGCCTGCGGCCCGGAATGCGTCGTTCTGGTCGATCACTCGGAACTGGCGCTCTACACCATCCACAAGGAACTCAGCGACCTCGCGCCCGAGGTGACGGTCGTGCCGCTACTGCAATCCGTCCTGAACGAGCGCGCGATGCTGCGCGCCATGCTGACCCACCGGGTCGACGTGGTTTTGCACGCCGCCGCCTACAAGCACCTCCCCCTGGTCGAGGACAACGTCATCGCGGGGCTGGAAAACAACGTCCTCGGCACCAAGGCCCTGGCCGATGCGGCACGGCAGGCGGGGGTGGATCGCTTCATCCTCGTCTCCAGTGACAAGGCTGTGCGCCCCACGAACGTCATGGGCGCGTCGAAGCGGCTGGCGGAACTGGTGGTGCAGGACCTCGCCTCGCGCCGGTCCGGCACCCGCTTTGCCATGGTACGCTTCGGGAACGTGCTCGGCTCCAGCGGCTCGGTCATCCCATTGTTCGAAGAGCAGATCGGCCGCGGCGGCCCTGTCACGCTGACCGACCCGAACGTCACCCGCTACTTCATGACCATATCGGAGGCGGCGCGACTGGTCCTCCTGACCGGCTCCTTCGCACGGGGCGGCGACGTCTTTGTGCTGGACATGGGCGCGCCGGTGCCGATCCGGAAGATCGCAGAACAGATGATCGAGGGTGCGGGCTACACCGTCCGGACGGACGACACCCCCGAGGGCGACATCGAGATCCGGGTAACGGGCCTGCGCCGCGGCGAGAAGCTGCACGAGGAGCTGCTGATCTCCTCCGACATGCTGACGACGCCGCACCCCAAGATCCTGCGCGCGCAGGAGATGTGCCTGTCGGAGTTCGAGGTGGCCAACGCCCTGCGCGACCTGCGGCAGGCGATCGACGCGCTCGACGAGGATGCCGCCCGCGCCGTCATCGCGAAATGGGTCGAGAGCTCGGATGCAGGCCGCGTCGCAAAGCAGAGCGTCTAGGCGGCCTGTCCCGTCCGCGACACTGCCCTAACCGGGAGAAGTGCCTTGCCCGAACCGTCTTTCAGCGGCCCGGAATCTCGCCGCGACGGGTCTTGGGCGTCCAGGCGTCAATGATTTCGACCGCCTCTTCCGCCGTCTCGACGAAGCGGAACAGGTCGAGATCCTGGGCAGAAATGGTCCCGGCCTCGGCCAGCGCCTCCCAGTTGATGATCTTTTCCCAGAAAGCCCGCCCGAACAGCAGGAACGGCACCGGGGTCATGCGCCCGGTCTGGATCAAAGTCAGCGCCTCGAACAACTCGTCCAGCGTCCCGAACCCGCCCGGGAACACGCAGACCGCCCGCGCGCGCATCAGGAAGTGCATCTTGCGGATCGCGAAGTAGTGGAAGTTGAAAGCCAGGTCCGGCGTCACGTAGCTGTTCGGCGCCTGTTCGAACGGCAGCACGATGTTCAGCCCGATGGAAACGCCGCCTTCGTCCGCCGCGCCCCGGTTGCCCGCCTCCATCACGCCCGGGCCGCCGCCCGTGGCCACGACCCAGTCGCGGTTGCCGGTCGCCAGCGCCTTTTTCGTCATCAGTCGGGCAAAGCTGCGCGCCTCATCGTAGAAATGCGACAGCTCCGCCAGCGTCTGCGTGCGGGCGGTGTCCTTCTCGGACGGGGCGGGAATACGCGCGCCGCCGAACAGCACCACGGTGGAGTCGATCTGATGCTCGTCCATCAGCATCTCGTACTTCAGGAGTTCAAGCTGAAGCCGGACCGGGCGCAGTTCGTCCTTGGCGAGGAAGTCCTCGTCCGCGAAGGCCAGCCGGTAGCTGGGCGATGTCGATTGCGGCGTCTGCGGGACGTGGCGGGCGGTGTCCAGGTCGGTGCCCGCATCGCGGAGCGAACTGCGGCGGTCGTCGGTCATGCGCTATGCTCTCCTTGGCCCCGGCACCCGCTGCGGCAGGGTGGCGTCGGTCCGTGTTGTGCCTTTCTGTCCAGACCTATAGCGTCCGCCCGGAAAGAACCAGACGAGGTGAGCCATGGAGTGGCGCAGGGAAATCGAAGCCGCCGCAAGCCGCATCGCGGGCCACGTCGTCAGGACTCCCGTGATCGATACGGACGCGCTGTGGTCGCGGTCCATCGCGCTCAAGCTGGAGCAGATGCAGCACACCGGCAGCTTCAAGGCGCGTGGCGCGTTCAACACCCTCTCTGCCGTCGAGGTGCCCGAGGCGGGCGTGGTCGCGGCGTCCGGTGGCAATCACGGGGCAGCGGTGGCCTATGCGGCGCAGCGCCTTGGCCATGCCGCGCGCATCTTCGTGCCCGAGATGGCGGGCCCCTCCAAGATTGCCCTGATCGAACGCACCGGCGCGGACCTGACGGTGGTCCCGGGCGAATATGCCGATGCGCTGGCGCGGGCGCAGGCCTATGGCGACCAGACCGGCGCGATGTCCGTGCACGCCTATGACGCGCCGCTGACGGTGGCCGGACAGGGCACCCTGATGCGCGAGTGGGAGGCGCAGGGCCTGAACGCCGATACGGTGCTGATCGCGGTCGGCGGCGGCGGGCTGATCGCCGGGGCGATGGCCTGGCTGCAGGGCGCCAAGCGGATCATCGCGGTGGAGCCTGCCAACTGCAACGCCCTAGGTGCCGCGCTCAGGGAAGGCGGCCCGACCGATGTGCCGGTCTCCGGCGTGGCGGCGAACGCCCTCGGCGCGCGGCGGATCGGCGAGATCTGCTACGAGTTGGCGGAGGCGCAGGGGATCCTGACCGTGACCGTCAGCGACGAGGCGATAACCGAAGCGCAGACCGCGCTCTGGCGGGCGCACCGGCTGCTGGTCGAACCCGCCGGCGCCTGTGCTCTGGCGGCGCTCAGGTCCGGTGCCTTCACCCCTGCCGAGAACGAACGCGTGGCCGTCCTGCTGTGCGGCGGAAACATCTCGCCCGATCCGCTGGGGTGACGCGCCGGACAGGGCCGTTTGTCTGTGTGGATTGCCGCCCCGTCACATCGCAGCTATAGGGGCGCAAACCCGCGAGGAGATCACACATGTCGAACGCACAGCTCGAAACCGCCATCGAAGCCGCCTGGGAGAACCGGGCCGATATCACGCCCATGACCGGCGGCGAGACCCGCGAAGCCATCGAGGACACGCTGAACGCCCTCGACAGCGGCAGGCTGAGGGTGGCGGAGAAGCAGGCGGACGGGTCGTGGCATGTGAACCAGTGGGCCAAGAAGGCCGTGCTGCTGGGTTTCCGCATCAAGGACATGGAAAGCCACGACAACGGTCCGCAGGGCGGCGGCTGGTGGGACAAGGTCGACAGCAAGTTCAAGGGCTGGGGCGACAACCAGTGGAAGGCCGCGGGCTTCCGCGCCGTGCCGAACTGCGTCGTCCGCAAGTCGGCCTACATCGCGCCGGGCGTGGTTCTGATGCCGTCCTTCGTGAACCTCGGCGCCTACGTCGACGAGGGCACGATGGTCGACACATGGGCGACCGTGGGATCCTGC
This sequence comes from Sagittula sp. MA-2, assembly GCF_030126985.1. Taxonomy (GTDB): domain Bacteria; phylum Pseudomonadota; class Alphaproteobacteria; order Rhodobacterales; family Rhodobacteraceae; genus Sagittula. Next base: position 4,123,032 of record NZ_CP126145.1, read on the forward strand.
GCACAGATCGGCAAGGGTGTGCACCTGTCGGGTGGCGTGGGCATCGGCGGCGTGCTGGAGCCGATGCAGGCCGGGCCCACCATCATCGAGGACAACTGCTTCATCGGCGCGCGCTCCGAGGTCGTGGAGGGCTGCATCGTGCGCGAGGGCTCGGTCCTCGGCATGGGTGTCTTCATCGGCAAGTCGACCAAGATCGTCGACCGTGAGACCGGCGAAGTGATGTACGGCGAGGTGCCGCCCTACTCCGTCGTCGTGGCCGGGTCGATGCCGTCGAAGAACGGGATCAACCTGTATTGTGCGGTGATCGTGAAGCGGGTGGATGCGCAGACCCGCTCCAAGACCGGTATCAACGAGCTGCTGCGCGACTGACGCCAGCGCCTTCGGGCCTGAGATCCGGCGCGGTGTCCCCCAGGCACCGCGCCTTTTTCGCGGCTGCGGGTGATTTCGGCGCAAGGCTGGCGCTGACGAAAGGACTGCTGAAGGGACCGGCGACGCGGCGCGGTGCTTGACAATTTCGCCGCGGCGTCTCATCCGCGCAGCATGAACAAGTCACCACGCACCCAACAGGTCTTCACGCTTCTGGTCGAGGTCGGCCGCAAGTCCGGCGACGGACTGCCCGACAAGGCCACCGGCGCCGCATTGATGTGCTACGCCTCCGGCGTGGACGAGGCCGAGGCCGTGCGCGAAACGGTGGCGATCCTCAAGCAGGCGGACATGGCGCCGCTCGACGTGACGGGCTACGGCACCCGCGAAGAGCGCGAGGCACAGGGCCACGAGATCGAGGAAGACGAGGCCGAACTGATGCAGCGCGCGCTCGAGGAAAACGCCGTCATCGTGGCGCAGGTCTCTCCGTTTTTCGACTGACGCGCACCCCGAGGGATCAGGCCGCCCGCGCCTCGGCGAGGGTGATCGCCTCGAACGGGCGCAGCACCTTCAGACCGGCGCGCGCATGTTCCGGCAGGAGGTTCGCGGGCACGTCCGCCAGGAGCGAGCGGGCAAGGTGATCCCTGCGGCGCCTCAGCCGTCCGACATACAGCGTCTCGATCTCCGCCCCGGCGGAAATCACCGGCTCGTGTCCCGGCAGCAGGAGCTGGTGGTAACAGACCATCTGCACCGCCGGTTCGGTCACGGCGGCAAATCCGTTCACCAAGGCCAGCGCCGGGATCAGCACCGCCTCGCGGCCGAAGATGTACTCCACCTCCGATCCGCCGATCACCAGCCGCTGGTAGGGGGCCACCACCACGTCCCGCTGCAGGCCGAAATAGGGCGCGCGCAGCCGGACCGGCTGGAACATCCCCAAGGCGGGCACCCGGCGTGACAGGCGGGCCAGCACCGGCACGATTCCGTTGTCGCGGGTCACGACCGTGTCGCCGCACTCCAGCGCGCTGACCGGCCGGTATCCTGTGGGCGTCAGAACCGGCGTCTGTCCGACCAGCGACGGCATGGGGCCCACCGGCTCAATCGCGTCAGAGACGGCGAAGAACAGGACGTCTTCGTCCATCTCGACCAGCTGCGGACGGCGGACCAGCGTGTAGATGTCTTCCAGCAGCATCGGCGGCGGGGCCGGCGTGGCCCGCTGGACCACGATGTCGGTCTCGGGGCGTTCGAGGCTGATGCGACCCGTCCGCGCCTCGCTGTCCCAGCTGAAGGTCACGCGCAGCACGTCGTGGCGGGCGTCGGAGCTGTGCTGGAGGACGGTGTGAAAGACCTCCTCGCCCTGACTCATGACAAGGACGATCCCGCCGCCCGGCACGGCGCGCACCGAGAAGGCACCGCGCCACGGGTGCGCGCGTTCATAGGACAGGAGGGTCTGCGGGCGATCTTCGGGCGAGATGCGCGTTTCGATCAGGATCGACCCGCGCGGCATCAGGATGTTGCGGCTTGCGGCGGTCTGACCGAAGCGTTCAGGGCAGACCCATGCGCGCCCCTGGCCGGACACGGCGATCCAGCTCATGTGGCCACTCCCTGCGCAGCGGTACGCGGAATGCCGGCGCAGGCCTGCGGCGCCCGCGCGACCTGACGGGCGGAAAGAACAACGGTGATCGGCACCCCGGAAAGAGCGACCATGCCTGCCTCGATCTCTGCCAGACAGACATATCGCGGAAACGACCGGACCGGGGTCCGGAGGAAACGGGATACTGCGCGCCTGCCAAAGCTATTTTTGTTTCTTTTGCCGAAACTTAACACGGCAATGGCAACGGCGCGAACCTATTCTTGCGGTCAGTTCGGGCGGCGACGGTGGCGGCTGATGCAAACACGCCACATTTGCCAAGCCCGAAAGGGCGCGGTAGCCAAGTGCCGATACCGAAACGAGGACCCCCGCCATGACCGATCCCGTCGACCTGACCGCCCGCCTTGTCCGCTGCCCCTCGGTCACGCCCGAGGAGGGCGGCGCGCTGGTCCTGCTGGAGGAGATGCTGTCCGGCGCGGGGTTCGAGTGCACGCGGGTGGACCGTGGCGGGATCTCCAACCTCTATGCGCGGTGGGGCGCGAAGGGAGCGGTGAAGACCTTCGGCTTCAACGGCCACACCGACGTCGTCCCGATCGGGCGGCGCGAGGACTGGCAGCACGATCCCTTCGGGGCCGAGATCGAGGGCGGCATGATGTACGGACGCGGCACGACGGACATGAAGTCGGGCGTCGCGGCCTTCGCGGCGGCGGCCATGGATTTCGTCGCCGCGACACCGCCGGACGGTGCCGTGGTGCTGGCGATCACCGGCGACGAGGAAGGCGACTCTGTCGATGGGACCACCGCGCTTCTGAACTGGATGGAGGCCGAGGGCGAGAGGATGACCGTCTGCCTCGTGGGCGAACCCACCTGCCCGGACCACATGGGCCAGATGATCAAGATCGGGCGGCGGGGGTCGATGTCGGCCTGGTTCACGGTGGAGGGCACGCAGGGCCATTCCGCCTATCCGCACCGCGCGCTGAACCCGCTTCCGGCCATGGCGCGGCTGATGGACCGTCTGGCCTCGCACGAGCTGGACACCGGCACCGACCACTTCGATCCTTCCACGCTGGCGGTGGTGACCATCGACACCGGCAACCCGGCGACCAACGTGATCCCGGCGAAGTGCTCTGCCTGTGTGAACATCCGGTTCAACGACAGGCACAGCGGCGAGTCCCTCTCGGACTGGCTGCGGGCTCAGGCGGCAGAGGTCGACGCCACCTTCGGCACCAAGACGGAGGTGAAGATCAAGATCTCGGGCGAGAGCTTCCTGACACCGCCGGGCGACCTGTCGGAGCTCGTGTCGCGCGCGGTCGAGGCAGAGACGGGCGTGACGCCGGAACTTTCGACCACGGGCGGCACCTCCGACGCGCGGTTCGTCAAGAACCACTGCCCGGTGGTGGAATTCGGTCTGGTGGGCCAGACCATGCATGCCGTGGACGAACGCGTCTCGGTCGAGCAGATCGGGCAGTTGAAAGCGATCTACACGCGGATCCTGCAGGACTATTTCGCATGACCCTTACGGTGGAGCAGACCGCCGACCTGACCGAACCGCACGCCATCCGGCGGCGGGTGTTCATAGAGGAGCAGGGCTTTACCGAGGCGGAGGAATGGGACGACCTCGACCCCGTCTCCGTGCATCTGGTGGTGCGGGACGGCGGCGCGCCGGTTGCATCCGCGCGGCTGATACAGGACGGCGAGACGGGCAAGATCGGGCGCATCTGCGTGCTGGAGAGCCACCGGGGCCGTGGCCTGGGCGCGGCGCTGGTCACGCACGGCGTGGCGCATTTTCGCGATGTGCCCGGCGTTACGCGGATCTACCTGAGCGCGCAGGACCATGCGATCCCCTTCTACGAACGGCTTGGATTCGGCGCCTACGGCGAGACCTACCTCGACGGCACGATGCCGCACCGGGACATGGAACTGCGGTTTTGACATTGCGCCGGACACATCCGGGATGCCCGCGCCCCACCCTTGTCATCATGGTGAAGGCGCCGCGGCCCGGACGGGTCAAGACACGCCTCGGACGCGAGATCGGTCACGTCGCGGCGGCATGGTGGTTCCGGCATCAGGTGCGGCGCTTGCTCTGGCGCGTGGACGATCCCCGGTGGCGGATCGTGCTGTCCGTGTCCCCTGACCGCGAAGGGATGCACAGCCGCGTGTGGCCGGGTCATCTGCCGCGGATGCCGCAGGGCAAGGGCGATCTCGGCGCGCGCATGGCCCGCGCGCTGCGGGCCTGCGACGGGCCTGTCTGCCTGATCGGGGCCGACATCCCTGCCGTGGATCGCGTGACCTTGGCGCGCAGCTTTGCCCTTCTGGGGCGCCATGACGCGGTGTTCGGCCCGGCGGAGGACGGCGGCTTCTGGCTGATCGGCGTGCGCCATCCGCGCCGCCTGCCGTATGGGTTTTTCCGCGATGTACGCTGGTCTACCGAACACGCCCTCTCCGACGCGAAGGCCACCCTGCCCGGCTGGCGCATCGCCCAAGGCGACCTGCTGAAGGACGTGGACAGCGCCGCGGACCTCCGCACCTAGCCCCCAGACCAGGACAACAGGGCATTTTTCGCCCAAACAGGCAGGTCGCGCCGGCATTTCGCCGTTTCCGGCATGACGGCGTCATGGGTGCGTGCTACCTCCGTGCCATGACAACCTTGCCCACCAAGCAGGAAATCCTCGACTGGATTTCCGAGAACCCGGCCCTCACCGCCAAGCGCGACATCGCGAAGGCCTTCGGCATCAAGGGTGCCGCGCGCATCGACCTCAAGCGCCTGCTGAAGGAGCTTGAGTCCGACGGCCATCTGGAGAAGCGGAAGAAGACCTACCGCGACCCGGACCGCCTGCCGCCCGTGACCGTCCTTCAGGTCAAGGCGCCCGACGCCAACGGCGACCTCTTTGCGCAGCCGCTGGAGTGGCACGGCGAGGGGGTGGAACCGACCGTGCTGCTGGTGAGCCGCCCGGGCGATCCCGCGCTGGGGGAAGGCGACCGCATCCTCGCCCGCCTGCAGGTGGTGCACGAGGCCGACCACAACTACGAGGCCCGGCTGATCCGGCGCATCGGCGCATCGCCCCGCAAGGTCGTGGGCCTGTTCCGCAAGACCGCCGAAGGCGGCCGCATCCTGCCCATCGACAAGGGCAACGACAAGGAATGGATGGTCGCCCCCGACGCCACGGGCGGCGCAAAGGACGGCGAACTGGTGGAGGCCGAGCAGGCCGGGCCGAAGGGCCGCATGGGTCTGCCCAAGGCGCGCATCACGCTGCGCCTTGGCGATCCGTCGGAACCCAGGGCGGTGTCCCTGATCGCCATCCACCAGCACGGCATCCCCGACGACTTCCCGCAGGAGGTGCTGGACGAGGCCGATGCGATGAAGCCCGCCGGTCTGTCCGGGCGCGAGGATCTGCGCGATCTGCCGCTGATCACCATCGACCCGTCCGACGCGCGCGACCACGACGACGCCGTCTATGCGGTGGCCGACGAAGATCCGAAGAACGCGGGCGGCTTCCTGATCTGGGTGGCCATCGCCGATGTCGCCTACTACGTGCGCCCCGGCTCCGAGCTGGACCGGGAGGCGAAGAAGCGCGGCAACTCCTCGTACTTCCCGGACCGCGTCGTGCCGATGCTGCCGGACCGGCTGTCGGGCGACCTGTGTTCGCTGCACGAAGGGGTGCCGCGTGCGTGCATCGCGGTGCGCATGAAGATCGACGCCGAGGGCAACAAGCTGGGCCAGAAGTTCGTGCGCGGCCTGATGCGCTCGCCCGCGTCGCTGACCTACCAGGAGGTGCAGGCGGCCATCGACGGCGAACCGAACGACAAGACCGGCCCGCTGCTGGATGACGTGCTGAAACCGCTTTATGCCGCCTATGCCGCGCTGAAATCCGCACGGGAACGGCGCCAGCCGCTCGACCTCGACCTCCCGGAACGCAAGGTGATGCTGAGCGAAGAAGGCAAGGTCACCTCTGTCGCCTTCACCGACCGGCTGGACGCGCACAAGCTGATCGAGGAGATGATGGTCCTGGCCAACGTCGCCGCCGCCGAGACGCTGAACGCCAAGGACATGCCGCTCCTGTTCCGGGTGCACGAGGAGCCGTCGCAGGACAAGCTGGAGTCGCTGCGCGACACCGCCGAATCCGCCGGGCTGACGCTGGCCAAGGGGCAGGTGCTGAAGACCCGCCACCTGAACCAGCTGCTGCACCAGGCCGCCGGCAAGGACGAGGCCGAGCTGATCAACATGGCGACACTGCGCAGCATGACGCAGGCCTACTACAGCCCGAAGAACTTCGGTCACTTCGGGCTCGCGCTGCAGAACTACGCGCATTTCACCTCGCCCATCCGGCGCTATTCCGACCTGATCGTGCACCGCGCCCTGATCGCCGCGCACAAATGGGGCGACGACGGCCTGACCGCGCAGGAGGTCGAGCGGCTGGAACAGACAGCGCAGCACATCTCGGACACGGAACGGCGGTCGATGATGGCGGAGCGGGACACCAACGACCGCTACCTCGCCGCCTACCTGTCCGACCGTCTGGGGGCAGAGTTCGCCGGGCGCGTGTCTGGCATCGCCAAGTTCGGGATCTTCGTGAAGCTGGACGAGACCGGCGCCGACGGGCTGGTGCCGATCTCGACCCTCGGCAACGAATACTTCCACTTCGACCGCGAGGCCGGGACGTTGATGGGCGCCGACACCGGACGGGTGATCGCGCTCGGGATGCGGGCGAAGGTCAAGCTGGTGGAGGCAGCGCCGGTCACCGGCGGCATCGCCTTCGAGTTGCTGGAACTGGACGACGACGCCTACGAAAGCAGCGCGGGCGGCCGTTTCGGGCGTGGCGGTGCGCGGCGCGGCCGTTCCGGGCCGTCGCCGCGCCGCAAGCTCGCCAAGGCCAAGGCGCGCGACAAGAAGGTCAAGCGCAAGGTCACGCGGCAGCGGAAATAGGCGTCCTGAACCGTTCCGGGTAAAGCTGCGCGCGGGCCCGGGTCACGTAGGCCATCAGGCTGTCCCGCGCCCGCAGGCCCTGCCGCGCGGGTGTGTCGCCCGGCAGCTTGTCCAGCGCCGAGAGCACCGGCACGACCGCGGCATCCGCCGCCGTGGGACGACTGCCGAACAGCCACGGCCCGTCGCCCAACCGCTGTTGCAGCACGTCGAGGTCGGCGGCCGTGGCCTGCGCCGCATGGGCGTCGCTGAACCTGCCGATGCCCTGATTGCGCAGCGACTTGCGGATGCCCTTCCGCACCAGTCCCGGCACCACGAGCCGCAGCGGTCTGGGCATGCCGCCGAAAACAGCCGGTTCCAGCACCGCCCAGCCGTCCTCGCGCACCCATCTGTCGTGCACCAGGAACAGCCGCAGGTGTTCCTCCACCATGCGGATGATCGCGTGCGCCTGCGCCCGCTGCCCCGCGTCGTGTCCCGGGAAGAGGTCGGCACCCTGCGCCTCCAGCCACGCGAGGATGAAGTTGCTGTCGGGCACCGGGCCGTCCGGCGTGCGCAGGATCGGCAATTTTCCGTAACCCGTGTCGGGGGGCATCGTCAGCCACTCGGGCTCCCACGGCCGACCGGAAAGGTCGAGCAGGATCATGGCCTTGAGGCAGAAGGGGCTCAGGCTCGGTTCGCCGAAGCCGGCGGGGAAGGTCATCAGTTTCAGCATCGGCTTACCCGTTTCAGTTGCGTGTCCGGTCAACGCTATGGCAGGCTCATGTCAGTTTCTGACAACTGCCTGACGCATTGTTCTGACATGTCCCGCACCCATCGCCTGTTCCAGTTGATGTCCGCCCTGCGCCGCCTGCCGTCGCCGGTCACTGCCGCGCGCCTGGCGGAGGAAACGGGCGTGTCGCCCCGGACGCTCTATCGCGACATCGACACGCTGCGCGAACTGGGGGCGGTGATCGACGGCGAGGCAGGGTTCGGCTACCGGCTGATCGAGGACGCGCACCTGCCGCCCCTGGGCTTCGACGACGAGGAACTGGAGGCGCTGATCCTCGGACTTCGGGAGGTGGCCGCCGTGGCCGACCCGGCGCTGGCGGAGTCGGCGGAATCGGCCCTGGCCAAGCTGCGCGCGCGCCTGCCCGAGCGGCAGGCCCACCGACTGCGCCATGCCGTGCTGAACGCCCACAGATTCGCCCCGCCGCCACGCCCGACCATCGACGCGCGCGCGCTGCGCCGCGCCTGCTGGGACGAAGAGCAGGTGTCCTTCGATTACACCGACAAGAACGGTGCCCCGACCCGGCGCGAAGTGAAGCCCTTGGCCGTCATGCTTTTCGACAACAGCCACTGTCTGCTCGCATGGTGTTGTCTTCGCAGGGATTTTCGCGCCTTCCGGCTGGACCGGATGCTGGATCTGCAACGGACGGGGCGGTCGTTCCGGCCCGAAAGAGTGCCCCTTTTGCGCGACTACAACGACACGGCTGACGCGAGGATTCGCGCATCTTCGGGATGGGACCTTCGCAAGTCACCCGATCCGGGTTACAGTTGCGACAAAAGAAACGAGCGGTAGACAATCAGATGTTCAGGATGGCCTGTATCGGGCTGGGGATCGCAATCCTCGGCACTGGTCCCGTGTACGCGGAGACTCTCCAGACGTCGCTGCGCCCCAAGGCGCGCGGCACTCTTGTCGTGAGCCACGTCGAAGAGGTGGTCAGCCGGGCCAGCGGCCTTGGCGACAGCCTGCGCGACACCTTGCTGGCGCCCAGACGGTCCACCCGCCCGGCCATCCGCCCGGCGGCCCTGAAACCGCGCAGCGCCGCGGTGGCCGTCGCCCCTGTCACCACTGAAAGCGTGAGCCCCGCCAAGGCCGCCGCCTTTGCCCGCTGGATCGACGGGTTCCGCCCCCGCGCCCTGTCGCAGGGCGTCAGCGCCCGGACCTTCGACGCGGCGTTCCGTGGCGTGACCTTCGACCCGAAGGTAGTGGAGCGCGACTCCTCTCAGGCGGAGTTCGCCAAGGGCATCTGGGACTACCTCGACAGCGCCGCCTCCGACTCGCGCGTGAACAACGGTCGGTCCGCACTGGCCCAGCACCGTGCCCTGCTCGACCGGATCGAGGCGCACTACGGTGTCGACAAGGAGATCGTGCTGGCCGTCTGGGGCATGGAAACCGCCTACGGCAGCTATCGCGGCTCCAACCATATCATCCAGTCCATGGCGAGCCTTGCCTTCGATGGGCGGCGGCGGTCGTTCTTCGAGACCCAGCTTGTCGCCGCCCTGCAGATCCTCGAACAGGGCGACACCACGCCCGACCGGATGACCGGGTCATGGGCCGGGGCGATGGGGCACACGCAGTTCATGCCCACATCCTTCCAGTCGCTCGCCGTGGACTTCACCGGCGACGGGCGCCGCGACATCTGGGGCGACGATCCGTCGGACGCGCTGGCCTCCACCGCCAACTATCTGAAAAAGAACGGATGGATCGCCGGTCAGCCGTGGGGCGCCGAAGTCGTGCTACCGCGCGGGTTCGATTACGATCAGGTCAACGTTGAGCGCATGCCCTCCGCCTGGGCGCGGCTTGGGGTCATGGGCACCGATGGCAAGCCGGTCCCCGATTACGGCGCGGCGACGATCCTGCTGCCCGCGGGACACAAGGGCGCAGCTTTCCTCGTCTTCAAGAACTTCCGCGTGATCAAGCGCTACAACGCCGCCGACGCCTATGCGATGGGGGTTGGCCACCTTGCTGACCGCATCATGGGCGGCGAGAAGTTTCAGGGCTCGTGGCCCCGCGACGACCGCCCGCTGACCAGCACCGAGCGCAAGGAGCTTCAGACCCGGCTGACGCAGGCGGGGTATGACACGCAGGGCGTGGACGGGCGCATCGGGCCGATGACGCTGCAGGCGATCCGCGGCTACCAGCGCCGCGCCGGGCTTGTGCCGGACGGCTACGCCTCCATGGAACTGCTGAAGAAGCTGCGCTGAGGGACGGGGCTGCGGCCCCCTCCGCCATCAGTGGGGATCAGGGCAGGCCCTGCTCCGCACACGGGCCGTTGCGGAAACACGTGGTGATGCGGTCGAGGTCCTCGCGCGACGGATTGGCAAACAGCCGCGTGCCGCAGGGATCGGCGAAGGCGACATGCCGGTTCGGTTCGCGCTTGAGGAAAACGAGGTACTCCTGACCGCTTTGCGGCTGCGCGCACCACGGGCCGTAGCACTGGACGATCAGCGTGACATTGCCTTGGAACGGCTTGGTGAACCCGTCGCTGTCGAGGGTCTTGCCCACAAGCTGCGCGCGGATCGGCGTTTCCGGCGGCGCTTCGTTCGGGTCGGACTGCGGCGCTTCGGGCAACTGGCTTTCGTCGAAATCCAGCCGTCCCACCGCTGCGCCCCAGCGGTCCGGGGAGGCGTCGACCTCCTTGTAGGTGCGCACCACGTCAGGCTTGAGGCAGGACAGGGCCTGCGCCTGCGTCGCGCACAATGCGAGAACTACGGCCAGCCAGCGCATCACAGACGGTCCCTGAAGGCAGCGATGACCCTTTCGTAGACCGGCCGCTTGAACGGCACGATCTGGGCCACGACCTCGTCCGCGGGCAGCCAGCACCATTCGGAGAACTCCTGGTGGTCGTCTGCGTCCAGCCGGATCTGGTCGTCGGTGCCGTGGAAGCGCAGCAGGAACCACTTCTGCTCCTGCCCCTTGTAGCGGCCTTTCCAGATGCGCGGGACGATGTCGTGCGGCAGGTCGTAGGCGATCCAGCCCTCCGTCTCTGCCTCCACCGTCACGAGGTCCGGCGTCACGCCCGTCTCTTCGGTCAGTTCGCGGAGCGCGGCGGCGCGCGGGTCCTCGCCCTTGTCGATCCCGCCCTGCGGCATCTGCCAGGCGGGTTCCTCGCTGTCGAAACGCTGACCGACAAAGGCATGGCCATCCGCATTGACGAGCATCACGCCGACGTTGCGGCGGTATGGCAGCCTGGCGATGTCTTCGGGAGTCATGGCGGGTGTCTTGGTTACTTGCATGGTCGTCGTGAAAAGGGCGGGATCCGATCCCGCCCTTTGTCCCTTCTTACTGATCGGTGGGCGCCAGCTTCGACAGGCCCTTCAGGATGTCGATGGCATAGGCGAGCTGGTAGTCGTCCTCGCGCAGTTTCGCGGCGGCCTCCGCCTTGGCGCGGTCCTCCTCGATCTGCTGGATCTCTTCCTCCGTCAGGGAGTCGTTGTCGAGACGGCCACGCAGGTCGGCCTCGGAGCGGGAGAAGACATTGGTTGCCTCTTCGTCCTCCTCCGTCGCGTCGGGTTCGCGGCGCGGCTGTTCCACCACGATGTCGGGCGACACGCCCAGTGCCTGGATCGAGCGGCCGGACGGCGTGTAGTAGCGCGCCGTGGTCAGGCGCATCGCACCGTCGCCCCGCAGCGGCATGACCGTCTGGACGGAGCCCTTGCCGAAGGACTTCGTGCCCACGACGATGGCGCGGTGGTGGTCCTGCAGGGCGCCGGCGACGATCTCGGACGCGGAGGCGGAACCGCCGTTGATCAGCACCACCAGCGGCTTGCCCTCGGCCAAGTCGCCCGGGGTGGCGTTGTAGCGGTCGCCATCGGCCGGATCGCGGCCACGGGTCGACACGATCTCGCCCTTCTCGAGGAAGGCGTCAGAGACGCGGATAGCCTGTGTCAGCAGGCCGCCCGGGTTGTTGCGCAGGTCGAGGACGACGCCGTTCACGTTGTCCATGCCGCCCAGCGTCTCCACCTGTTCGGCAAGGCCCTCGGCGAGGTTCGGGTAGGTCTGGTCGTTGAAGGTGGTCACGCGCAGCACGACCGTGTCGCTTTCGGTGCGGGCGCGGACGGCGGTCAGCTTGATGGTGTCGCGGATGATCGAGACGTCGAAGGGCTCTTCCTCGCCCTCGCGGACCACGGTGATCACGATCTCGGAGCCGACCGGGCCGCGCATCAGGTCCACCGCCTGGTCGAGCGTCAGGCCCAGCACGCTTTCGCCGTCGACGTGGGTGATGAAGTCACCGGCCTCGATGCCAGCTTCCATCGCGGGGGTGCCGTCGATCGGGGACACGACCTTCACGAAACCCTCTTCCTGCGTGACCTCGATGCCGAGGCCGCCGAACTCGCCGCGGGTCTGGACGCGCATGTCCGCGGCATCGTCGGGCGGCAGGTAGCTGCTGTGGGGATCGAGCGAGGTCAACATGCCGTTGATCGCCGCCTCGATCAGCTCGGAGGGTTCGACCTCCTCCACGTATTGCGCGCGGATGCGTTCGAAGATGTCGCCAAAGAGGTCGAGCTGCTCATAGACGGTGGCGGATTTGCCTTGTTCCTGCGCCACCAGCGGGCCGACGAACTGCGTCGTCGCGACCACGGAGGCCAGGGTGCCCGCCACTGCGGCCATCACGAATTTCTGCATATCTCATCCCTTGTCGATTGCGAACCACAGCTGTGGATCATTGGGCGCGTCGCCCTCTCTGACCTCTATATAGAGCGTTTCCGTACGCCCTGCGCCAGCCCCTTCACCGGGAGTTGACGCATTTGTGGCCCCACCCATGAGGCCGATCGGACTGCCCGCTGGCAGCACCTCTCCTATCTCGCCGTAGACGAGGTCCAACCCGGCGAAAACAAAGAGAATATCGGGTGACGGCTCGAGGATCGTCACCAGCCCGTAGTCCAGTAACGGGCCGTTGTAGCGGATGGTGGCGGCGGTCGGCGTGGTCACAAGCGCGCCGGGACGGGTGGCGATCAGGATGCCCGGACGGGTCACGCCGGCGGCGTCCGGATCGCCCGCCTCGCGCAGCAGCGTGCCCCTCACGGGCAGCGGAAGGGTGCCGCGCAGGTCCTCGATATCCGGGAGTGGCGCGCCCTCTTCCTCCCCCTCCGCGATCTGGCTGAGACCGGAGGCGAAGCCCTGCAGCGTCTCGGTGGCGGAGATCAGGATGGCGGTGCGCACCGGGTCCTCGGTGAAGCGCTTGGGCAGGTCGGTGCGGTCGGCGATGGCCTGGCTGAGGTCGGTGCGCGCCTCCTGCACACCTTTCAGCCCTTCGGCCAGCGTGTGCGCCGCGTTCTGCTGAAGGTCGCGCAGGGCGGTGACCTCTTCGAGATCGGCGCGCAGGTCGGCGGCCTGCGCGGCCAGCCCCGGCGTCACGGCGGCGACCAGCATGCCCGACCGCGCGGTCCCCAAGGGCCCCATCGGATGCAGGAGCGCGCCCGGTGACGCCCGCCCGCCCATCGCGGTAAGTACGCCCAATAGCTGGGAAATTTCCTGGTTCTGCGCCTCAAGCTTGCGCTCCAGCTCGGTCTGCCGGATGGCGGCGGCGCGCAGCCCTTCGCGCATCGCGGCAAGTCCGTCCTCGTAGGCGCGGATGGTGTCGGTCAGGGCAGAGACCCGGTCCTGCGCGTCCTCGGCCCGGTCGAGCTGGACGGAGGCCGCCTCCAGCGCCTCTGCCGCGCGGCGCGCATCCTCGCCCGCGTCCTGCGCGGCAAGCGGCGTGGCGGCCAGGGTCAGAAGGAGCGCGAGGCGTTTCACCGGATCAGACTTTCCCCTGTCATTTCATCGGGTTGCGGCAGGTCCATCAGCGCCAGCAGCGTCGGCGCCACATCTGCCAGCCGCCCATCCGCCAGCGATGCGCCCTCCGGCCCGCCGAACAGGATCACCGGCACGAGGTTCGTCGTATGCGCCGTATGCGGCCCGCCGGTTTCCGGATCGACCATCGTCTCGCAGTTGCCGTGGTCGGCGATCACCAGCAGGGCACCGCCGGTTTGCTCAAGCTTCTCAACCACTTGTCCAAGGCCATGGTCCACCGCCTCGCAGGCCTTGATGGCCGCGTCCAGATCGCCGGTGTGGCCGACCATATCGGGGTTCGCGTAGTTCACGACGATCAGGTCATAGCCTTTGCCGATGGCTTCAAGGAACTTCTCCGTGACCTCGCCCGCGCTCATTTCCGGTTGCATGTCGTAGGTCGCGACCTTGGGCGACTTCGGCATGAAGCGGTCTTCGTGCGGCTCCGGGGTTTCCTTGCCGCCGTTCAGGAAGAAGGTCACATGCGGGTACTTTTCCGTCTCGGCGAGGCGGAACTGCGTCTTGTCGTGCTTGGCCACCCATTCGCCCAAAGTGTTGACGATCTCGCGCTTCGGAAAGGCCGTGGTCATGTATTTGCCGTGCGCCTCGGAGTATTCGACCATGCCGAGACAGGCGGAGAGCGCGGGCTTCTCACGCGCGAAACCGTCGAAGTCCGGCGCGGCGATGGCGGCGAGGATCTCGCGCGCGCGGTCGGCGCGGAAGTTCAGGAAGAACAGCCCGTCGCCTTCGCCAAACCCTTGATATCCTTCGATGACAGAGGGCTTGATGAACTCGTCGCCCTGGCCCCGCTCCGCGTACCCGGCCTTGATCGCGGCCTCCGGCGTGGGGTGCGTGCCGCCGTTCGGGAAGGCGTCGGCGTCGCTGTCGGCATAGGCGGTCATGGCGCGGTAGGCCGCCTCCACCCGCTCCCAGCGGTTGTCGCGGTCCATGGCGTAGTAGCGCCCGATCACCGTGGCAAAGCGCACCGGGCCGGTGTTGTCCTCCGGGATGTCCAGCTCTTCACGAAGGTTAGCGATATAATTGAGCGCGCATTTCGGATCGGTGTCGCGGCCGTCCGTCAGGATGTGCAGCCAGACCTCAAGCCCCTGATCCCGCATCATTTTCGCGGCGGCGATCATGTGGCTGACATGGGCGTGCACCCCGCCGTCGGAGGTCAGCCCCGCAAGGTGCACCTTGCCGCCGGCTTCGTTAACGGCGCCGCAGAAATCGAGGATCTCCTTGTTTTCGAAGAAGCTTTTGTCCTCGATGGCAAGGTCGATCTGGCCAAGGTCCATGGCCACCACCCGGCCCGCGCCGATGTTGGTGTGCCCCACTTCGGAGTTCCCCATCTGCCCGGTCGGCAGACCCACGTCAGGCCCGTGGGTGATCAGCGTCGCATGCGGACAGGTCGCCATAAGCCTGTCGATTGTCGGGGTTTTTGCCAGCGCGGGGGCGTTGTTCGCCGTCTCTTCGCGCAGGCCCCAGCCGTCGAGAATGGTAAGGATGACGGGTTTCATGATCTGCGCCTCCGGGCTGCCCTGCGCTGTCCTGTAACAGAGCCGGAGCGCGATGTGGAGAGCGCGCGGGTCAATGCTGCGTGCGGTGGCTTAACCCTGCCCGGTTTACGCCTCGTTATGGTGAGTCCCGGCCGGTTCAGGGGGTCGAACCGGCCGGTTGTTAACCATGCCCGCCGCCCGCGAATCGGCAGTCCGGCGCCTTTCGCCGGGATCCGGCGTCGCGCCGCCGCGCGCGCCGTTCCGCCGATCACGACTGCGTGAAGGTGACGCGGGGACCCCACTTTCGGAGCGGCGCCGCTGGCACCCGGGGGCGCGCGTGCTACGCTCGGGTCAAATGCCTTTCCCCTGGAGACCCATCCTATGACGCTGACCCACCGGCTTTCCGTCCTGGCCCTTGCCGCCTCTGCCCTGCCCGCAGCCGCGCAGGAACGCGCGCTGTCCTTCGAACTGGGGCTTGGTGTGCAATCGCGCCCGGCCTACGAGGGGTCGGACGAATATGTCGCCGGTCCGGCGCTGGGGGCATCGGTCACGACCTTCCGGATGCTGGGCCTCGACATCGACCGGGGCGACGGCATGGGCTTCGGCTTTGGCCCGTCCTTCCGCTACCTGCCGGAGCGCGAGGCGTCCGACTATTCCCGCCTGACCGGCATCGACGACGTGGACGCGGCGCTCGAACTGGGCGGCCGGGTGTCCTACCGCTGGCCGTCGGTGGAGGTCTGGGGCGCGGTGCGCAAGGGTGTCACCGGGCACGAAGGCGTGGTCGGCGACCTGGGTTCGGACGTGGTGCACGACTACGGCCAGGGCACGGAGGTCCGCTTCGGCCCGCGCCTGTCCTTTGCCAACGACGAATACATGGACACCTATTTCGCCGTGCCGACCGGCGCGACGCTGCCGGCCTATTCGGCGGACGGCGGGCTGTACACGGCCGGGCTGGAGTTCACCGTGCGGCACGACTTCTCGGAGGTCTGGGCGGTCGAGGGCGCGCTCGGCTGGACCCGGCTGGTGGGCGACGCGGGCGACTCCCCGGTCGTGCAGGATCGCGACAGCGGCACCGTCAGCGTGAAACTGATCCGGACGTTCGACTGGCGGTGGTGAGGGGGTTCGCCCCCAAATACCTGATATGTCAGGAAAGAACCGATGGAGCCGCCGACATGAAATCGCCGGTTCCGGCTGGATCAGGGGCGCACTTGGCGGGCGCCCCTGACTCGGTCGGGTGTCACCCCTGCAGCGACTTTACCACCAGTTCGCCCTCTTCCCTTGCCTGCATGGCCAGCGTTGCGGCGTGGGCGCCGGCGGCGGTCGTGAAGTAGGGGATCTTGTCGTAGAGGGCGACGGAGCGGATCTCTCGCGAGTCCTCGACCGCGGCGGAGCCTTCGGTGGTGTTCAGCACCAGCTGCACGCCGCCGTCCTTCATCAGGTCGACGATGTTCGGCCGGCCCTCGTAGACCTTCTTGACCGTGTCGCAGGTCAGCCCGTGCTCCGACAGGAAAGCCGCGGTGCCGCTGGTGGCGATCAGGCGGAAGCCCAGGCCCGACAGGATCTGCGCCGCCTCGACCATCTGCGGGGTCTTGTCGTCGTTCTTGATCGACAGGAAGACCGCGCCTTCGGTCGGCAGGTGGGTGCCGGCGCCAAGCTGGGCCTTCAGGAAGGCGCGCGGGAAGGACTTGTCCCAGCCCATGACCTCGCCGGTCGAGCGCATCTCGGGCCCGAGGATGGTGTCGACGCCGGGGAAGCGGGCGAAGGGCAGCACCGCCTCCTTGACCGAGAACCACGGCATGTCCGGGTCGGCCAGCGTCATCATGTCGGCCATCGGCACGTCGGTGTCGTAGTCGATGTCGGCGGCATAGGGCAGGCGCGTCGGGAAGGCCGAGAGCTTCTCTCCGGCCATGAGGCGCGCGGCGATGGAGGCAATCGCGCTGTCCGTCGCCTTGGCCACGAAGGGCACGGTGCGGGAGGCGCGCGGGTTCACCTCGATCAGGTAGATCTCGTCGTTCTTGATGGCGAACTGCACGTTCATCAGGCCGACCACGTTCAGCGCGCGGGCCAGCGCCTCTGTCTGGCGCTTGACCTCTTCGATCAGGTCCTTCGACAGGGAGTAGGGCGGCAGCGAGCAGGCGGAGTCGCCGGAGTGCACCCCGGCCTCCTCGATGTGCTGCATGATGCCCGCGACGTGCACCGCCTCGCCGTCGCACAGCGCGTCGACGTCAAGCTCGGTCGCGCCCGAGAGGTAGCTGTCGAGCAGCACCGGGCTGTCGCCGGAGACCACCACGGCGTCGCGGATGTAGCGCTTGAGGCCGTCCATGTCGCGGACGATCTCCATCGCGCGGCCGCCCAGCACGTAGGACGGGCGGATCACCAGCGGGAAGCCGATCTTCTCGGCGATCTTGAACGCTTCCTCGTCGGTGGAGGCGATGCCGTTGTTGGGCTGCTTCAGGCCCAGATCGTTGACGAGGTTCAGGAACCGGTCGCGGTCCTCGGCCAGGTCGATGCTGTCAGGCGTGGTGCCGAGGATCGGGATGCCCGCCTCTTCCAGCGCGTTGGCCAGCTTCAGCGGCGTCTGGCCGCCGAACTGGACGATGACGCCGTGCAGCGTGCCGCGCTCCTGCTCGACGCGCATGATTTCCATCACGTGCTCGAAGGTCAGCGGTTCGAAGTACAACCGGTCAGAGGTGTCGTAGTCGGTCGACACCGTTTCCGGGTTGCAGTTGATCATGATGGTTTCATAGCCCGCGTCGGCCAGCGCAAAGCAGGCGTGGCAGCAGCAGTAGTCGAACTCGATCCCCTGCCCGATCCGGTTCGGGCCGCCGCCCAGCACGACCACCTTCTTGCGGTCGGAGGGCCGCGCCTCGCATTCGACCTCGCCCATCATCGGCTCTTCGTAGGTCGAGTACATGTAGGGGGTCTGCGCCTCGAACTCTGCGGCACAGGTGTCGATGCGCTTGAAGACGGCGTTGACGCCGAGGTTCTGGCGGGCGCGGCGCACCTGCCCCTCGGTCCGGCCGGTCAGCCCGGCCAGGCGCGCGTCGGTGAAGCCCATCATCTTGAGCTGGCGCAGCCCGTCCTCGGTGACGGGCAGGCCGTCGCGGCGCACTTCCTCCTCGGCCTCGACGATCTCGCGGATGCGTTCGAGGAACCACGGATCGTAGGCGGTGACGCCCTGGATCTCGATGTCCGAAAGCCCGTGGCGCATGGCCTGCGCGATGGTCCGCAGCCGGTCGGGGGTGGCTTCCGAAAGCGCCTTGATGACGGCGGCCTTGCCTTCGCTGCCGACGGATTCCCAATGGCCTTCCTTCAGCCCGGGGATGTCGACCTCGTTGAAGCCGGTCAGGCCGGATTCCATGGAGGCAAGCGCCTTCTGCATGGATTCGTGGATCGTGCGGCCGATGGCCATCGCCTCGCCCACCGACTTCATCGCGGTGGTCAGCTTCGGCTCGGAGCCGGGGAACTTCTCGAAGGCGAACTTCGGGATCTTGGTGACGACGTAGTCGATGGTCGGCTCGAAGGAGGCGGGCGTGACCTTGGTGATGTCGTTGTCGAGCTCGTCCAGCGTGTAGCCCACGGCCAGCTTCGCGGCGATCTTGGCGATGGGGAAGCCGGTGGCCTTCGACGCCAGCGCCGAGGAGCGCGACACGCGCGGGTTCATCTCGATCACCACCATGCGGCCGTTTTCCGGGTTGATCGCCCACTGCACGTTCGATCCGCCGGTCTCCACCCCGATCTCGCGCAGCACGGCGATGGAGCCGTTGCGCATGATCTGGTATTCCTTGTCGGTCAGCGTCAGCGCGGGCGCCACGGTGATCGAGTCGCCGGTGTGCACGCCCATCGGATCGACGTTCTCGATGGAGCAGACGATGATGCAGTTGTCCGCCTTGTCGCGGACGACCTCCATCTCGAATTCCTTCCAGCCCAGCAGCGACTCGTCCACCAGGATCTGGCCCACCGGAGAGGCATCCATGCCCGAACGGCAGTAGTGGATATAATCCTCGCGGTTGTAGGCCACGCCGCCGCCGGTGCCGCCCAGCGTGTAGGCGGGGCGGATGATCGCGGGCAGGCCGATGTGCTCCAGCGTCTCAAGCGCCAGCCGGACGCCCTCGTCGAGGTCGCGCTTGCCGTTGGCCTTCTTAGGCGCGGTGATGATCTCGGCCTTGGGGTTCTCGAGGCCGATGCGGTCCATTGCCTCGCGGAACAGCTTGCGGTCCTCGGCCATCTCGATGGCCTCGCGCTTGGCGCCGATCATCTCGACATTGTATTTCGCCAGCACGCCCATCTCTTCGAGCGCGAGCGAGGTGTTCAGCCCGGTCTGCCCGCCCATCGTCGGCAGAAGCGCGTCGGGGCGCTCCTTCTCGATGATCTTGGCGACGACCTCGGGGGTGATCGGCTCGATGTAGGTGGCGTCCGCCAGGCCCGGGTCGGTCATGATCGTCGCCGGGTTGGAGTTCACCAGGATGACCCGGTAGCCTTCTTCGCGCAGCGCCTTGCAGGCCTGGGCGCCGGAGTAGTCGAACTCGCAGGCCTGCCCGATGACGATGGGTCCGGCGCCGATGATCATGATGGATTTGATATCGGTACGTCTGGGCATGGAGAACCTCGTCTGGCGGCGTGTTTCAGCGGGGCAGGGACTCGCCTGTCCTGCCCGCAAATTGTGGCGGTTATAGACGGGCGTCGCGCGGGTTCAACCCCCAAGCTGACGCAGGAGGCCGCGCGGCGTCGCACCACGCGGAAAGGGGCGGATCGGCGACCCGCCCCTCCTTCATCTTGGCGATAAATACCTCCCCGCCGGAGGCGTCCCGCAACCGCCACCCGCGGGTGGCCGGGACGGGCTCACTCCGCCGCCATGCGGTGATCCTCCGCCTCGGACGTGTACAGGTAGTCGCGGGTGATCGGCACCGCGTCCATGCGCTTGGCGAGCTGCCACTGCTGGACGTGCAGCGTGCCGATCCGGAAGGATACCTCCATCGAGGTCAGGTAGAAGCGGAACATGCGGACAAAGCGCGTGTCGAACATCTTCTCGATCCGGTCGGACTGCGCCTCGAACCGCATCCGCCAGGCGTGAAGCGTCTTGGCGTAATGCAGGCGCAGCGCCTCGTCGTCGGACTGGAAGAGCCAGGCCTTCTCGATCGCGCCGTAGATCTCGGAGGCGGAGGGCGCGTAGCTGCCCGGGAAGATATAGCGGTCGATCCACGGGTTGTTGGCACGCGGCGGCCCGGATTTCACGATGGAATGGATCAGCGCGATGCCGTCGGCGCCCATCAGGTCCGAGACCTTGGCGAAATACTCGTCGAAATGCGGGGCGCCCACGTGTTCCAGCATCCCCACCGACACCACCCGGTCGAATTCCTCGTCGAGCTTGCGGTAATCCAGCAGGCGGAAGTCGGTCACGTCCTCCAGCCCTTCGGCACGGGCGCGGGCCTGCGCGGTGGCAAGCTGGTTCTCCGACAGGGTCACGCCGGTCACCCGTGCGCCGTGGTCGCGCGCAAGGGTCAGCCCCAGCCCGCCCCAGCCGCAGCCGATGTCCAGCACCCGCATTCCCGGCTCGATCAGCAGCTTCGAGGCGATATGCGCCTTCTTGGCCTCCTGCGCCTCGTCCAGCGTCATGTCGGGCCGCGGCCAGTAGGCGCAGGAATACTGCATGTCCCGGTCGAGGAAGAGCGCGTAGAGATCGTCGGAGATGTCGTAGTGATGCGCCACGTTCCGCTTCGACTTGAGCGGGTTGTTGCGCTGGATGACGCCGCGCAGCGCGGTCCGGGCTTTCAGCGCGCCCATGTACCACCCCGGCATCCGGTTGTAGCTTTCGTTTTCCAGCAGAAGCGTCATGAAGCCGGTCAGGTCGTCCCCGTCGATGCGGAGCGTGCCGTCCATGTAGCACTCCCCCAGCGCCAGCGCGGGCTGCGTCACGAGCCGCCTGACCGACTCGTCGGAGGTGATGTTCACCATGATCTCGGGACTGCCCTGTCCGTACGTGCCGGTCTGGTCATCCGGCCCGACAACGCAGAGCCTGCCCCTGACGATCATCCGTTTCAGCATTCTGTCGAGTACGGTCCACCACATCGTATACCCCCATACGGTTGTCAGAAGACTGCTTTCCCAAACGTTAATCTTCGTTAATGGTTCCCTTCGGTCCAGCGTTTTTTGCGCCGCTCTTGACTTCCCGGGGCTGGAACGGTGTATCGGCGCCTGATCAAGCCGCTTTTTGAGGGGAGCCGTCATGCACGCCTACCGCAGCCACACCTGCGCCGATCTGACCAAGGATAACGTGGGCGAGACCGTGCGCCTGTCGGGCTGGGTGCATCGCATCCGAGACCACGGCGGCATCCTGTTCATCGACCTGCGCGACCACTTCGGCACCACGCAGGTGCTGTGCGACCCCGACAGCCCGGCCTTCAAGGACGTGGAGAAGGTGCGCTCCGAATGGTGCATCCGCATCGACGGCAACGTGAAGGCGCGCGACCCGGAGCTGGTGAACCCCAAGCTGCCGACCGGCGAGATCGAGGTCTTCGTCCGGGACCTCGAGGTGCTGGGCCAGGCGCAGGAACTGCCGCTGATGGTCTTCGGCGAACAGGAATACCCCGAGGAGACACGCCTGAAGTACCGTTACCTCGACCTGCGCCGCGAGAACATGCAGCGCAACATGACGCTGCGCTCGGACGTGGTGGCGTCGATGCGCAAGCGGATGTGGGACAAGGGTTTCCGCGAGTACCAGACGCCGATCATCACCGCCTCCTCGCCCGAAGGCGCGCGCGACTTCCTCGTGCCGTCGCGCCTGCATCCGGGCCGGTTCTACGCGCTGCCGCAGGCGCCGCAGCAGTTCAAGCAGCTGATCATGGTGTCGGGCTTCGACAAGTATTTCCAGATCGCGCCCTGCTTCCGCGACGAGGACCCGCGCGCCGACCGCTCGCCCACCGACTTCTACCAGCTCGACCTTGAGATGTCGTTCGTGGAGCAGCAGGACGTGTTCGACACGATTTCCCCGGTGATCGCCGGCGTCTTCGAAGAGTTCGGCGGCGGCAAGTCGGTGGACGCGCCCGAGAGCTGGCCGCAGATCCCCTACAAGGAAGCGGCGCTGAAGTACGGCACCGACAAGCCCGACCTGCGCAACCCGATCGTGATGCAGGACGTGTCCGAGCATTTCCGCGGCTCCGGCTTTGCGATCTTCGCCAAGCTGCTTGAGCAGGATGGCACCGAGATCCGCGCCATCCCCGCCCCCACGGGCGGCAGCCGCAAGTTCTGCGACCGGATGAACGCCTGGGCCCAGAAAGAGGGCCTGCCGGGCATGGGCTACATCTTCTGGCGCGATCAGGGCGAGGGCATGGAAGCCGCCGGTCCGCTGGCCAAGAACATCGGGCCGGAGCGCACTGAGGCGATCCGCCAGCAGCTTGGCCTTGGTGTCGGCGACGCGGCGTTCTTCCTGGGTGGCAAGCCCGCCTCGTTCCAGAAGGTCGCCGGCCGCGCGCGTGACGTGCTGGGCCACGACCTGGGCCTCATCGACGAGAACCGCTTTGCCTTTGCGTGGATCGTGGACTTCCCGATCTACGAGAAGGACGAGGAAACCGGCGAGATCGACTTCGAGCACAACCCGTTCTCCATGCCGCAGGGCGGGATGGAGGCGCTGCAAGGCGATCCGATGGCGGTGAAGGGCTACCAGTACGACCTCGCCTGCAACGGCTACGAACTGGTGTCCGGCGCGATCCGGAACCACAAGCCGGAGGTGATGCTGAAAGCCTTCGAACTGGCGGGCTACGGCGCGGACGAGGTGAAGGCGCGCTTCGGTGCGCTGTTCAACGCCTTCCACTACGGCGCCCCGCCGCACGGTGGCTGCGCCGCGGGCATCGACCGGATCGTGATGCTGCTGGCGGGTACGTCGAACATCCGCGAGGTCATCATGTTCCCGATGAACCAGCGCGCCGAGGACCTGATGATGAACGCGCCCTCCGATCCGACCAGCGATCAGCTGATGGAGCTGGGCCTGCGGATCATGCCGCGCGAGTGAGCCCGGGCCATAGGCCTCTGCCCATGTGACAAAGTGAAAGGGTGCCTCCGGGGAGGCACCCTTTTTCGTTTACGGAGGGAGAGAGAGTATTCCGCCGGAGACCCCCCGGCACCCGCGGACATATGCGCCGGCGGTCCGGCTGTATATTTTAGGACTGCGACCTGCCCACCCAGTTGAAGCACATCTGGCCGCAGTCCTCGCTGCTGATCGGTCCGAAAGCGATCACGGTGATATCCGTCAACTCGTTCGATCCGAACACGGCTGCATAACTGTTGTCCCGGTGCCGGCAGCGCCCGCCATGGGGCCCTTGGCACCTGCGACGTCACGCCGGTGCATGAGGTCGCGTATCCTTCCTTGTCTGCGCCCCGGGCTGGCCTGTCGCCTGCCCCGGCTTTCGTTTTCCGTCCGCTGCACCTGCGTCGGGCCGTCTGTGCGTCCGATCCGTGCCAACCCCCGTTGCACGCATCGCAGGCGCAGCCCGTCAGTGCAGGCCGCTGCCCGGCGCCAGGATCTGCGGGTCCAGCGTCAGCACCGCGAAGACCATCGCCAGCGTTGCGGTGGTGACGAGCGCGAAGCGTATCTTGTCGTTGCAGCTTTCCGCAGCCTCGGGACCGTACTTCCGCATGAAGGCCCGTTTGACGAAACACTTCAGCAGGAAGAGCGGAAACATCAGCGCCAGAATTGCCCCCGAAACCATCAGAGCGACTTGAGTTGCCATTTCATAACTCCGTCTGCGGTTGTATCTGCAATTGGAGATTGTAAGGCAATTGTGGCGCGATTGCGGCAAAAGGGTGCGGAAATAGCGGTTTGTTAACTTTTGTATAGCCCGCACCCCAATCGTATAGGTTTCGCTCAGTCTTCGAGCGAATCCTCGCGCTTCTCGTCGATCAGACCGGCCTCTTCCTGCTTCCGCTTGAGGAAGCGCTCGCCGTATCCCTTGATCTCCGAGTCGTCGATAACCTCTTTTGCGCGCGAGAAAACTTCGTCTTCTTCCTCGTCGACGTGGTGTTCGTAGTCGTGCCGGAGGGTCTTGAATTTGGTCAGCCAGCCCGAGGAGGACATGTCCATCTCGTTGAGCTCTTCCATCAGGTCGTCGAGCTGCTGGTGCTCGTGGACGGAGTGCCGTGCGGCGTCCTGACCCCAGGTCTTGGAGATCAGCTTGGAGTAGAATGTCTCTTCTTCCGCCGCGGCGTGAGCCTTCACGTCATGGTAGAACTCGTCCCATGCCGCCTTGCGCTCGTCCGAGGCGCCGGAGGTGTCGGAGATCGTCTCCAGCAGGTCCCGATGCCTGTCGTGGTCGGACTTGATGGCGGTGTAGATGTCGGTCATTTGGCTCCCCTGGCTGTTGTCGCTTTCATGCCGCGGCTCATTCGCGCGTTTTCGCGTTCAGAACGCACAAACCCGCGTCAGGTTCCGGATGTGCAGGCGAATTCCCGCCTTGGCCCGGAGGGGCGTATTGGCGGGCGGCCCGGGCGGGTCTAGATTCAGGACTGTGCCGGCCCAGCCGGAATGGCCCGCCGGGGGATGGCGACCCCGGGCACCCGAACGCCCTGCCGACCAACGATGCAGGACACGCCGGGCCGGGTGAGGCGCTACGAGCAGGAGGCTTCCATGTCCTTCGATGCAGTCCTTGCGGAAAAACGATTCGGTTGCGGGCTGTCGCCCCGCATCGCGCCCCCGGCGGACGTGGCGGCGATGATGGCCGGGCTGCGCGCGCCGGACGTCATGTCCGAGCGGTTCCCGATCGAACCGTTCCCCGCCTTCCTGACCCGGATGGCCGAATACCGCCAGCTGGCAAAGCGTGCGCGAAAGCAGGGCGAGACGCAGGAAGGCACCGGCCTGAAGAAGCAGACCCGGCTGATGCAGCGCGAGGCGCGCGAGGCCTGGCTGCACTGGATGGCGGCGCATATCTCGCGCCGTGTGCACACCGAGTCGGGCTTCCGCGAGCGGCTGGAGTTCTTCTGGGCCGACCATTTCACCGCGACGGGCAAGAACGCGCTGATGCGGCGGTCGTCCTCGCCCTACATGCAAAGCGCGCTGCGCCCGCGGATCATGGGCCGGTTCGAGGACCTGCTGGTGGAGGCCGTGACGCACCCGGTGATGGTGGATTACCTTGACCAGACGCGGTCCACCGGGCCGGGATCGCCGGCGACGCTGAAGCGGCCAGACAAGCGCGGCATGAACGAGAACCTTGCCCGGGAGGTGCTGGAGCTGCACACGCTGGGTGTCGGCGCGCCCTACACCCAGACCGACGTGCGCGAGCTGGCCGAGCTGATGACCGGCCTGACCTTCGACCCGCAGAACGGGCGCAAGTTCGTCAAGGGCTGGGCGGAGCCGGGCGCCGAGACGGTGCTGGGCAAGACCTACGGCGGCACGAAGAACGCGACCTTCCGGGATCTGGAGGCGGCGCTGCGCGACATCGCCAACCACCCCTCGGTCGCCGGGCACCTGGCGTGGAAGCTGGCGATACATTTCGTGTCGGACACCCCCGACCCCGCGCTGGTGGCCGAGTTGGAGGGCGTCTGGACGGAGACCTCGGGCGACCTGCCCTCGGTCTACGAGGCGCTGTTGCGGCACCCGGCGGCCTGGCGGCCGGAGGGCGCGAACGTCAAGCAGCCGTTCGACTTCATCTCGTCCGCGTGCCGGGCGCTCGACGTGCCGCATGCGGCGCTGGCAGACCTGAGCGAGCGCGATTTCCGGCTGCGCATCCAGCGGCCGCTGATGCTGATGGGCCATGTCTGGCAGAAGCCCGACGGCCCGGACGGCCTGCCGGAAGAGGACGACGCGTGGATCACGCCGCAGGGTATAGCGGCGCGGCTGCAATGGGCGGTGACCATGCCGCAGATCATGCTGGACGACCTGCCCGACCCGCGTGACTTCGTCGAGGTGGCGCTGGGGCCGGATGCGCCGGAGGCGGTGCGCTTTGCCGCCTCTGCCGCCGAAAGCCGGGCGGACGGAATCGGGCTGGTGCTGGCAAGCCCGGCGTTTCAGAGGATGTGAGCGGATGGATCGGCGCGGATTTCTGACGGGTCTTGTGGGATGTTCGCTGGCGGCCTCGCCGCTGGTGACCCCGGTGAGTTTTGCCTCGGTCCCCGGGGACCGGCGGCTGGTGGTGATCCTGCTGCGCGGCGGGATGGACGGCATGGGGCTGGTCGCGCCCTACGGCGACCCGGGCTATGCCGCCCTGCGCGGCGCGCCCGGCATCGGACCGAAGGGGGCGGCGGACCTCGACGGGTTCTTTGCCCTGCACCGCGGGGCGCGGCGGCTGCTGCCGCTCTGGACCGCGGGCGAGCTGAGCTTCGTGCATGCGGTGTCGACCCCCTACCGCGACAAGCGCAGCCATTTCGACGGGCAGGACCTGCTTGAGGCGGGCTTGGGCGAAGGCAATGTCGGGCAGGCCCGCGACGGCTGGCTGAACCGGCTGACCGGCCTCCTGCCCGGTGCGGTGGCCGAGACCGCCTATGCGGTCGGCAACGATCCCCTCGCCATCCTGAACGGGCCCGCCCCGATGACGCGCTGGACGCCGGATGCCGACCTCGCCCTGTCGCCGCAGGCGATCCGGCTGGCGGAGCTGGTGATGCGCGACGACCCGATGATGAGCGCCGCGCTGGCCGAGGCCTTTGCGCTGGCCGGCAGCGACGGCGACGGCGTTGCCTTCGACGGCGACGCAGAGGCGATGATGGGCGGCATGGTGGAGGACATGAAGGCCGCGCGCAATTCCGATGCTGTGGCCCGCATGGCGGAGTTCGCGGGCAAGAAGCTGCGCAACGACGCGGCGATCGCCACCTTCTCGATCAATGGGTGGGACACGCATGCCCGGCAGGACAAGCTGCTGGAGGCGGCGCTGGAGCAGCTTTCGACCGCGGTGCTGACGCTGAAGGAACACATGGGCGCGGCGACATGGGGCAAGACCGTGGTGGCCGCCGTGACGGAGTTCGGGCGCACCGCCCGGCTGAACGGCAACGCGGGCACCGACCACGGGACGGCGGGGGCGATGCTGCTGGCGGGCGGCGCGCTGCGCGGCGGCAAGGTCCATGGCGACTGGCCGGGGCTGGCGGAGGCCGACCTTTACGCCCGGCGCGACCTGATGCCGACCCGCGACCTGCGCGCCCACCTGGGCTGGCTGATCCGCGGGCTGTACGGCACCGGGATTGCGGACGTGGAGCGCACGATCTTCCCCGGGCTCGACATGGGTGCCGATCCGGGGCTGCTGCTTTAGGGCTTCGGCGTCGCCTGACGGCCTACATCGCCAGCCGGTCGGTCAGCCGGTCCTGCACAAGTGCCGCGACGCGGGCGAGGCTGGTTTGCGTCGGCCGGCCGGAGCGGCGGGCGTCGGCCAGATCCTCTGCCGCGCTTTGCAGCGCCCGGTCCCCGGCGCTGCGCGCCACCCCGGTCAGGAACTGCGTGACATAGCGGATGGAGCGTTCGTCGTCCCGGTCGTCCAGCACGTCGGCGGCATGGGCCATGTCGTCGCGATAGGCCAGCGGGTCGGGCAGGATCGGGTCGTCGATCACCAGCCGCGGGCCGGTGGGCTGCCGTTCGGGCGGCAGGGCCGAGAGGATCGCGTTCTGGAACCCCGTCACCGACGAGATGGGCTTTGCCAGGAAACCGTCGGCCCCGGCGGCAAGCGCCACCTCCTCTGCAAAGCTGTCGCCGGAGGTGCCGAGCAGCACGTCCACCCGCGGGCAGGCGATGGCCAGTTCCGAGATCAGCTCTGCCCCCGATCCGTCGGGCAGGCCGAGGTCGACGATCACCACGCTGGGCCGGTAGACCTGCAGGTGGCGGCGGGCGGATTTCAGGCAGTCGGCGCGGCGGATGCGCGCGCCGGAGCGCAGGCACAAGAGCCGCATGGCGTCGCAGGCAAAGCGGCTGTCCTCGACCACGAGGATGGTGAGGCCGAGAAGCGGCCGGGTGGCGGTGGGCCGCCCGTGCGCGGCGAGGTGGTCGTTGCGGTCCATTCGTCCCTCCTGTTGATCGAGTCGCCGGTCATGATGCCGCCTGGCTGGTGAACAAGCGGTTAAGCACGGTTGCGGGGCGGTACAGGGCGGGGCGAACGGGCGCGCGGGGGTGGCGCCTGTTGTCGCGGGGCGCCGGGTGGCGCTTGTCTTGCGCGGGTCCGCACGGGCATAAGATGGCAGCCCAAGACAGGAGTTCAGGAATGATCGGTCGTCTCAACCATGTCGCCATTGCCGTCCCGGATCTGGAGGCGGCCTCTGAACAGTACCGCAGCGCGCTGGGCGCCAAGGTCGGCGCGCCGCAGGACGAGCCCGACCACGGGGTCACGGTGGTCTTCATCGAGCTGCCCAACACCAAGATCGAACTGCTGTATCCGCTGGGCGACGACAGCCCGATCAAGGGGTTCCTGGACAAGAACCCCTCCGGCGGCATTCACCATGTCTGCTACGAGGTCGAAGACATCCTCGCCGCGCGCGATCACCTGAAGGCGACGGGCGCGCGGGTGCTGGGAACGGGCGAGCCGAAGATCGGCGCCCACGGCAAGCCGGTGCTGTTCCTGCATCCCAAGGACTTCAACGGCTGCCTCGTGGAACTGGAGCAGGTCTGATGGGTGTCACCTCCGGACTGGTGCTGTTCGCCGTCATCTGGTTCATGACGTTCCTCTGCGTGATCCCGGTGCGGCTGAAGACGCAGGGCGACGTGGGCCAGGTGGTCGAGGGCACCCACGCGGGCAGCCCCGAGGTCCATAACCTGAAGAAGAAGGCGCTGATCACCACGGGGATCTCGCTGGTGCTCTGGGCGGTGATCGCGGGCACCATCCTCTCCGGCGCGATCACGGTGCGCGACATCGACGGCTGGATGTTCAACCGGATGGCGCCGCTGGACGGCCAGTAAGGCGGCGCGGAGCCCCGCCCTGCACGGGTTTCGCGGGGCGGTCTGCCGAGTGTGGTGACCTTCGGGGGGAAGGCGGCGCAGAGCCCCGCCCTACGGCGGTTCCGCAGTTGGCGGTTGGCACGCGATGCCCCGGACGGGGGCGCGCCAGCCTGCGACGTCCTCCGGTCATGCTCCCCCCTTTCGTTCCGGGACCGGCGGGTTGTAGGGCGGGGCTATGCGCCGCCCCTGCCCCGGTTCAGCCCGTGGAAGATGTGGGTGAAGGTCGCCGCCCCCAGCACCGGGATCAGCAGGTTCACCACCGGCACCGACAGCGGCATCGCCATCAGCACGCCCCCGGCCCAGATCGTCGTCAGGTGTCTGCGCCAGAGCCGCTTCGCCTCCACCCGGCCGACGCGGCGCATGGCGGCGAGGATGAAGTATTCCCGGCCCAGCAGGAACCCGTTCAGCCCCCAGAAGATGAACGGCGCGAAGGGGGCGAACAGCAGGTAGAGCACCAGCGCCACCACGTTCGCCAGCACCATCGTGCCCAGGAACCCCAGCCCGTCCATCACGCTTTCCGAGAACGGGACGGAGGCGGCGCGGCCGGCCTCCGGGTAGTGCACGTCCTCCACCGCCTGCGCGACCTCTTCGAGGAAGAGCCCCGTCACGGCGGAGGCCACGGGCACCATCAGGAAGACGGAGGCGATCATCGTCACCGGCACCATCGCCCAGCTCAGCACGTTGTCGACCCAGGTGATCGTGCCGATCCACGGCAGGGTCAGGCTGTCGCCCACCAGCCAGCCCGCGCCCCAGACCATCAGCGCGGCGAAGGCGAAGAGCACCAGCACGGTGATCCCCACCCCGCGCAGCAGCACGGAGCGGAAGCGCGGGTCGCCCATCTGGCCCACCGCCTTGAAGAAGGCGTCGAAGATCATGCGTCGACCCAAGTGGTGATGGCGCCGAGGTCCGGGCGCGGCCGGTCCGGCGGCGTGGAGGTTTCCGTGCCGATGTGGACGAAGCCCGCGATGGTCTCGTTCTCGGCCAGTCCCAGCGCGTCGCGGCGGAAGTCCGCATCGTGGCTCGCCCAGCCCGACAGCCAGTTCGCGCCCCAGCCGCTGGCCAGCGACGCGTTCAGCAGCGCGAGGCAGACGGCCCCCGCGGAATAGGTCTGCTCGATGGCGGGGATCTTGTCGGAGGGTTTCTGCACCTCGATCACCGCAACGCAGAGCGGGCTGTCGTCGAAAGCCGCGCGCGCCTTGGCGATGGTGGGTTCGTCCTTTCCGAGCCGCTGGCCGGTGGCCTCCACCGCGCCGGCCATGCGCTTCAGCGCGTCGCCGGACAGCACGATGAAGCGCCACGGCTCCAGCTTGCCGTGATCGGGCGAGCGGGCGGCGGCGGTCAGCAACGTCTCCAGCGTGGCGCGGTCGGGGGCGGGCGTGGTCAGCGTCTTGGAGGGACGCGAGCGGCGGGTGAGAAGGAAGTCCATGGCTTCCGGGTTCGGGGTGGGCATGTGACGTCTCCTTGTCCTGTCGGATGGTATCAAAGCCCTGAGCGCCCGGGATTCAACCGGGAAAGTTGCGGGTTTGTCGTCAGGATGCTAGCGCCGCCCCATGAAACCGCCCGATCTCTCCGACCTTGCCGTGCCCGGCGCGACCCTCGCGGTGCGCGTCACGCCCAAGGCGTCGCGCAACGCGGTCGAACGGGACGGCGTCGCGCTCCGGGTCTACGTGACCACGGTGCCGGAGGGCGGCAAGGCGACGGCGGCGGTGGTGAAGCTGCTGGCCAAGGCGCTTGGCGTGCCGAAGTCGCGGCTGGAGCTGGTGCGCGGAGAGACCTCGCGCGACAAGGTGTTCCGGGTGCTGTGAGCCCGGCCCGTCAGGCCGCGCCGGGAAAGCGCGCCCGCGTGCGGTTGGCGAAGGCCACGAGCGACAGCATCACCGGCACCTCGACCAGCACGCCGACCACGGTGGCCAGCGCCGCGCCGGAGTTCAGCCCGAAGAGCGAGATCGCCACGGCCACCGCCAGTTCGAAGAAGTTCGACGTGCCGATCATCGCGCAGGGGGCGGCGATGCGATGCGGGACCTTGAGCAGGAAGGCCGCGCCGTAGGCCAGCGCGAAGATGCCGTAGCTCTGGATCAGGATCGGCACGGCGATCAGGGCGATGACCACGGGACGGCTCAGGATGACCTCGCCCTGCAGGCCGAAAAGGATCGCGACCGTTGCCACGAGACCGATCATCGACAGCGGTTTGACCCGGGCCGAGAAGGCGTCGATCGCGGCGTCCGACCCCAGCACGCGGCGGGTGATCAGCCCGGCGATCAGCGGCAGCACGACGTAAAGCACCGTCGCCAGCACCAGCGTGTTCCATGGCACCGCGATCTCCGTCACGCCCAGGAGCAGCGCCACGATAGGCGCGAAGGCCACCACCATGATGAGGTCGTTCACCGAGACCTGCACAAGCGTGTAGGTCGCATCCCCGCGCGTGAGCTGCGACCAGACGAAGACCATGGCCGTGCAGG
The DNA here is from genome assembly GCF_030126985.1 of Sagittula sp. MA-2. Taxonomy (GTDB): domain Bacteria; phylum Pseudomonadota; class Alphaproteobacteria; order Rhodobacterales; family Rhodobacteraceae; genus Sagittula. The sequence goes on from NZ_CP126145.1 coordinate 4,154,291, forward strand.
GGGCGGCCCCCAGAAGGATCAGCCCGGCGATGTACTGGGAGGCATCCTCGGGCGCGATCCACGGCGCAAAGATGTGGTCGAAGAACAGCACCGCCAGCAGCGCCATGGTGAAGGGCTTGATCAGCCAGTTGACCGTCAGCGTGACCAGAAGGCCCTTCGGCTGCCTGGCCACGCCCGCCACCGCGCCGAAGTCGACGCCGACCATCATCGGGTAGACCATGGCCCAGATCAGCACCGCCACGACCAGGTTGATGGAGGCGACCTCGGCCGCTGCTATGGCCTGCACCAGCCCCGGCGCCACCACGCCGACCGCGATGCCGGCGATCATGGCCAGCGCGACCCAGAGGGTCAGCAGGCGTTCGAAGGGGCCCATGGGTTGCGGTTCGGTGGCGTCGCTCATCGTTCCCTCCGGCCCGGTCTGCGGGCTGTCATGATGGTGTCATTTCGCGGAATCCCGAATTGAGGGCGGTGTAGCCCCCGCCCGCCGATCTTGTCAAGATTCGTCATTTCGCGTATCCACGAAACATGGATCAGGCCAAGGCAACGGACGCTTTCACCGCACTGGCGCACGATGTGCGGCTGTCGGTGTTCCGTCTGCTGGTGAAGCGAGGACCGGAGGGGACGCCCGCCATGGAGGTGGGGCGGCTTCTGGATCTCAAGCCCTCGACCCTGTCGGGCCACCTGTCGGTGCTGAAACGCGCGGGCCTCGTGACGGCGACGCGCCAGCACCGCGAGGTGTTGTATGCACCGAACTTCGCGGCGGTGAACGGGCTGGTGACCTTTCTGCTGGAGGACTGCTGCGGCGGCGATGCGGCGGCCTGCGCCGGAATCGGCCTGCCGCTGCGCTGACCCCCGCACCCGTGCGGAAGGACAGGCGGTTTGACGGCTGTCCCGCGCAGGGCCTAGCATGGCCGCGAGCAACCGGAAGGACCGCGGCCATGCCGATGGAGACGTACCTGATCTACCTGGCCGCCGTGGCGGTGTTCTTTGCGACGCCACCCGACACCAGCCAGCTGCTCATCATCTCGAACAGCGTGCGCCACGGGCTGCGGCGGAGCGTGTTCACCATCGCCGGGGACCTGACGGCCAACTGCCTGCAGATGACCGGAGCGGCCTTCGGGCTGGCCGCGATCATCGCCACCTCGGCCAGCGCGTTCCTCTGGATCAAGTGGCTTGGCGTCGCCTACCTGCTGTGGATCGGTGTGCAGCTTGTCCTCGCGAAGGAGCGGGCCGAGGACGTGTCGGCCAACGCCTCCGGCCAGTCCTTCCGCCTGTTCCGGCAGGGCTTCGTCACCTCCATGGCGAACCCCTTCGCCGTGGTGTTCTTCGGCGCGCTCTTCCCGCAGTTCATCGACCCCGGCGCGCCGGTGCTGCCGCAGCTTCTGATCCTCGGGGTCACCTACCTGGCGGTCGACGGGGCGATCCTGCTGCTGTGGGGCTGGCTGGGCATCCGGGCGGCGGCCGTGCTGAAGCGGTATTCCTTCGGGCTGGTGAACAAGGTGTGCGGCGCGCTGATGATCGCCGCGGCCGGGCTGCTGGCCAGCAAGGATTTCCAGCCGCAGAAGTGATCGCGGCCATGGCAGGGCGATGCTTGCGCAAGCGACAGCGCAGGGGAAGAAGCGGCCCCCCCTGCCATTGGCTAAGGCTGATGCCGTGCAGGGCGGGATGACCTTTGGCCAGGACGTCATGCTCCCGGAGAAAGCTCCGGTATCTGGCTGCAGAGGTCGGCTTGGCGGACAATCCCGCCATTCATCCGTTGGCTGCCTTGGTGCAATCCGTAGCGGTTCTCAGTTCACCGGGAAGAGTTTGTTGAATTCCACTGCTCCATTCCGAGAGAAGGTCACGATCCGGGTTTTCTGATCCCGCTTGGCCCAGGACAGCTCCTCGAACCGACCGAGGAATGCGCGCCCCAAGCTGCCCGCCAGATGCGACCGCCGTTCACTCCAGTCGAGGCATTCTCGGCAAACAGGCGCGCGCGCCTTGCGCAGGCCCGCGACGTCGATGCCAAATTCGGCGGAGAATGCCGCCCCGGTCTCGGTCAGTCTCAGGTCTTCGCCACCCTGGACCAGATGCCCCTGCGCGATAAGGCTGTCGAACATCTGTGTGCCCATATCCCCGGCGAGATGGTTGTAGCAGACACGCGCCTGGCGCAGTTCCGCATCCCGCGGGCCGGTGCGTTTGCGCAAATGACCCGACCCCGCCGCGAGACCCATCAAACCTTCGAGCACATGGGCCACCTCGTCACTGGCAAGCGCGAAGTACTTGTGTCGTCCTTGTTTCCGGGGCCTCAACAAGCCGCCATCATCGAGCTTCGACAGGTGCGAGCTGGCGGTCTGGACCGTCACTCCCGCTTCTTCCGCCAGTTCGCTGACCGTCAGGGCTTTCCCGCTCATGAGCGCGGTCAGCATGTTGGCGCGGGCGGGATCGCCGATCAAAGCAGCTATTCGCGCGATATCCGGACCTTCTTTCATAGTTCGATCTTGATCGAAGCATCTGCAGAAAGCAACCGGCTATGGTCGGAGGACACGCTGCAAGGAGTCCATCATGCTGACATGCGTAATCCGCTACCATATCGATCCGACGAAAAAAGCCCAGTTTGAGGAGTATTCCCGCAATTGGGGGCAGGCGATCCCGCGCTGTGGAGCCGACCTGATCGGCTACTACGCCCCGCACGAAGGGTCATCCACGCTCGCTTACGGCATCTACAATGTCGCGAGCCTTGCAGACTACGAAGCCTACCGCGCGCGTCTTGCCGCCGACCCGCTAGGCCGCGAGAACTACGAGTTCGCCCAGAAGGAGAAGTTCCTGCTCCGGGAAGACAGGACCTGGCTCAAACTCGCTTCCGCGTCGCATGGAGACGGCGCATGATCGCCGTCATTTTCGAGGTCGAACCGGCGGAGGGTCGCAAGGACGAGTACCTCGACATCGCTGCCGAGATGCGTCCGATGCTCGATGATGTCGAAGGTTTCATCTCGGTCGAGCGGTTCCAGAGCCTGACCGATCCGCGCAAGATCCTGTCCCTGTCGTTCTTCGAGGATGAAGACGCGATCACACACTGGCGCACCCTCAATGCCCATCGAGGCGCACAAACGAAGGGGCGCAGTGGGGTCTTCGATGACTACCGCTTGCGGATCGCCAGCGTGATCCGGGACTACGGCATGTTCGACCGGGCCCAAGCTCCGGCTGACAGCAGCAAAGCGCATGCGACCTGAGTTCGGTCCACTCACTGACCAAGCCCACGTTCGCGGCACAGCGGAAACCTAACCGAAATGGGCTCGAAGCGGTCATTGGAGTACGAACCGCTTCCTGGATTGCAGGAGTACTTTGCATGAAAAAAGGCGGGGTTTCCCCCGCCTTTCTCATAGCCTTCCGGCGTCCGGATCAGTGCACCACGGCATCGTCCGGCTTGGGCCGGTTGGTGGCGCCGACGCGGTCGCCGATCAGGAGGCCTTCTGCCCCGGCAGAGACCGGAACCACGTCGCCGTCGTTCACGTCGCCGGACAGGAGCATCTCTGCCAGCGGGTCCTGCAGGGCGCGCTGGATCACCCGCTTGAGCGGACGCGCACCGAACACCGGGTCGTAGCCCTCGTCCGCCAGCCACGCCTTGGCCGCATCGTCCAGCTCCAGCCGGATCTTGCGGGCCGCGAGGCGCTTCAGCAGACGGCGGAGCTGGATCTCCACGATGCCGCCCATGTCCTCGCGCTTCAGCCGGTCGAAGATGATCGTCTCGTCGAGACGGTTCAGGAACTCCGGCCGGAAATGGGCGCGCACGGCGTCCATCACGTCACGCTTGGCCTGGCCGCCGTCAGCGCCGTCGGGCAACTGGCTGAGGGCCTGGGAGCCCAGGTTCGACGTCAGCACGATCAGCGTCTGCTTGAAGTCCACGGTGCGGCCCTGACCGTCGGTCAGCATACCGTCATCGAGGACCTGCAACAGCACGTTGAACACGTCCGGGTGCGCCTTCTCGACCTCGTCGAATAGCACGACCTGATACGGACGCCGCCGCACGGCTTCGGTCAGGACACCGCCCTCGTCGTAGCCCACGTAGCCCGGAGGCGCGCCGATCAGGCGGGCCACCGCGTGCTTCTCCATGAACTCCGACATGTCGATGCGGACCATCGCCGAGTCGTCGTCGAACAGGAACTCTGCCACGGCCTTCGTCAGCTCGGTCTTGCCGACGCCGGTGGGGCCGAGGAACAGGAAGCTGCCCAGCGGACGGTTCTCGTCGTTGAGACCCGCACGCGCCCGGCGCACGGCGTTCGCAACGGCGGTCACCGCCTGGTTCTGGCCGACAACCCGGCGATGCAGGTTCTCTTCCATGCCCAGCAGCTTCTCGCGCTCGCCCTCCAGCATCTTGCCGGCGGGGATGCCGGTCCAGCGCTCCACGACAGAGGCGATCTGGTCCGGGCGCACCGCTTCCTCGACCATGACGTCGTCGGACGCCTCGGCCTCGGCCAGCTGCTTCTCCAGCCCCGGGATGATGCCGTAGGACAGTTCCCCGGCGCGGGCGAGGTTGCCCTGCCGCTTCACCTGCTCCAGTTCGGCGCGGGCCCGGTCGAGCTGCTCCTTCAGATCGTTGGCCGAGGCCAGCTTGTCACGCTCCGCCTGCCAGCGCGCGGTCATCTCCGCGCTCTGCTCCTGCAGGTCGGCCAGGTCCTTCTCAAGCTTCTCGAGCCGGTCCTTCGAGGCCTGGTCGTCCTCGGACCGCAGGGCTTCGACCTCGATCTGCTTCTGCAGGATGTCGCGGTCGAGCGCGTCGAGTTCTTCCGGCTTCGAGTCCACCTCCATCCGCAGACGGCTGGCGGCCTCGTCCATCAGGTCGATGGCCTTGTCCGGCAGGAAGCGGTCGGTGATGTAGCGGTGAGACAGCTGTGCCGCCGCCACCAGCGCGGAGTCGGCGATCCGCACGCCGTGGTGCAGTTCGTACTTCTCCTTGATGCCGCGCAGGATGGAGATGGTGTCGTCGACCGTCGGCTCCTCGACCATGACCGGCTGGAACCGCCGTGCCAGCGCCGCGTCCTTCTCGACGTGCTTGCGGTACTCGTCCAGCGTGGTCGCGCCGACGCAGTGCAGCTCGCCCCGCGCAAGAGCCGGCTTCAGCAGGTTCGACGCATCCATCGCGCCGTCCGCCTTGCCCGCGCCGACCAGCGTGTGCATCTCGTCGATGAACAGCACGATCTCGCCGGCAGCCGAGGTGACCTCAGACAGGATCGACTTGAGCCGCTCCTCGAATTCGCCGCGGTACTTCGCACCGGCAATGAGCGCACCCATGTCGAGCGCCAGAAGACGCTTGTTCTTCAGGCTTTCGGGCACGTCGCCGTTGATGATGCGCAGGGCGAGGCCTTCCGCGATCGCGGTCTTGCCGACGCCCGGCTCACCGATGAGCACCGGGTTGTTCTTGGTCCGGCGGCTGAGCACCTGCATGGTCCGGCGGATTTCCTCGTCCCGGCCGATGATCGGGTCGATCTTGCCCTCGCGGGCGCGCTCCGTCAGGTCCAGCGTGTACTTCTTCAGCGCCTCGTAGCTGTCTTCGGCATTGGCACTGTCCGCCGTGCGCCCCTTGCGCACGTCGTTGATGGCCGTGTTCAGACCCTGCGGCGTGACCTTGCCCGCTTCCAGCGACTCCTTGGCGGGGGATTTCACCATGGCCAGCGCCATGAGCATCCGCTCCACCGGGACAAAGCTGTCGCCGGCCTTCTTGGCGATCTTCTCTGCCTCGTCCAGCACCTTGCCGGTGGCGGAATCGAGGTACACCTGCCCGGCATCGCCGGACACTTTGGGAATCTTTGCCAGCTTGGTATCCAGCACCTGCACAACGCGCTTCGGCTCTCCGCCGGAAGCTGCGATCAGGTTGGTTGCAAGCCCCTGCTCATCGTCCATAAGCGCCTTGAGAAGGTGCTCCGGGGCCAGCTTCTGGTGGCTCTCCCGCATCGCGATGGTCTGCGCCGCCTGAATGAAGCCGCGCGCACGCTCCGTGAACTTGTCCAAGTTCATCTTACTCTCCTTTGCACAAGCACCCTGTTGCGACCGCGCCTGCACAAGGCAGCGCCCGGCCATCTGGGCCTCACATCCTAAATGGGCGTGTTCGCGCGGCCCTTCAAGATATTCGTTGCAAAAATGCAACGCGAATGGTGCGGCCGATGCGACGGGGCGCGGGTGCCCCGGCCCGGTCGGCAAACCCGCGGCGCCCGGGCCGTCACGACCCCCGGCGCGCTTGACGCGACTCGTCGGGGCGGTCACATGGGGAAAACCTCAGGAGCCCCGCCATGACCCTTGCCCGTGCCACCGAACAGAACGCCCCCACCGCCGCCGACGACCGGCTGATCGTGGCGCTGGACGTCCCGAACGTGCTGGAGGGCATCGACCTCGTGCAGAAGCTGGGGGATGCGGTGTCCTTCTACAAGATCGGGCTGGGGATGCTGACCGGCGGCGGGCTGGCGCTGGCCAACGAGCTGAAGGCCGAGCACGGCAAGCGCATCTTCCTCGACATGAAGCTGTTCGACATCGGCGCCACCATCGAGGCGGCGGTGCGGGGCATCGCGCAGTTCGACCTCGACTTCCTCACGGTGCACGGCGACCCCTACGTGGTGCGCGCCGCCAAGGAGGGCGCGGCCGGGTCCGACCTGAAGATCCTTGCCGTCACGGTGCTGACCTCGCTGGACCGGGACGACCTCGACTCCGCGCTCATCAAGGATGGCGTCATCCCGGACCTCGTGAGCGAACGGGCCGGGCGCGCCTTCGATGCCGGGGCGGACGGGGTGATCTGTTCGCCGAACGAGGCGGCGCTGGTCCGCGCCCTGCCGGAGGCCGAGGGCTGCCTGATCGTCACGCCGGGCGTGCGCCCCTTCGGCGCCGACGTGGGCGACCAGAAACGCATCGCCACCCCGGCACAGGCGATTCGCGACGGGGCGGATCACATCGTGGTCGGCCGCCCGGTGCACCGCGCCGCATCGCCCCGGAAGGCCGCCGAGGCCATCGTGGCCGAGCTCCGCTCGCCCCAGGCGCAGCGCGCGAACTCCTGATCATTTCAATCACGCCCTGAAACATGTGAGCCGCCTAGATCCAGCAGGATTCAGGCGGCTCTATCGCTATATCTGGTCGATTTTGGAACCGATTCGCGAAGGTTCGCGTTTTTCCACCGTAAGAAGTGCAGAAATGCCGGTCTGACGGAGATAAACGTGGCTCAGGTTCGAAATAATTTGACACGTGGTCGTGATGCAACGGCTGTCGTCCGGTCAACGATGGGCAAAAAGGCGCCGAATCCTGCGCTGACTTCCGCTTACACATTGGAGTCATGGGGAAATTCCATACCTGATTCCGCGATGAAACTTATCCACAACTTCTTACGTTATGTATACACAGGGGCCGAAAGTGGGGCCCGTTACAAAAAAGGGTTGAGGTTATGAGCGATATGACACCCCGAATTCACGACGTCCGTTACAACGCCGCCGAACAGTGCTTCGAGGCCCTTGTGACCCTTCACACGCCGGGTGGACGGGTGCGCGTGGCCAGCACCTTCTCCGCGCCGATGACCACCGATTTCGAGGCCGCGTCGCGCGGACTGCTGAACACGGCACTGATGGCGATGGGCGACCGCGCCGCGCTGAAATCGCGCGAGTTGCGCAAGCCGATCGTTCCGCCGCGCAGCCCGATGGCGTCTCACATGCCGCACGCCGCCTGATCCGTTTCCGTCTTTCGTCGCGCTGTCGATGGCATCCGGCGCGACACCTGCTGCCTGCCGCTCATACGCCTGTATGAGCCTGCCTGACCGAACCCCTTCTGTCCCTCGGGGAGCGGTCTGACTGCCGGGGCGCCGCACGCTGCCTTTCGCGGCCCCCGGCCTTTTCTCCCCCAGGGGGAGACCCATTCCCGCCGCGCCTTCCGTCCCCGGCATTGCGCGGCACGATCTGCCTGCAGCCCATGCGCCTGTATGGGCCTGCCTTCCGGGATCTCTACTGTCCCCTTGAGACCCGGACAAACTGCCGGGGCGTGCCCGATTCAGGCACGTCCCGGTTTTTTCTTTTCCGAAGCAAGGTAGCTGGCGAGGATGCCGCGGAACGGCCAGACGGCATCCGGGGCGTTGACGAAATCCATGGGCGGGATGGCGGCCCATTCCAGACCTTCGCCGCCGAAACGCACCTCGTCCACCAGACTTGCCGGGCCGTGCGCCGCGAAGAACCAGCTTCTGCGCCCGCCTGCGTCGCGCAGGTGCACCCAGCGCAGCAGGCCGGGGTCGAGGGTCAGGCCCAGCTCCTCGCGGGTTTCGCGCAGGACACAGGCGACGGGGTCCTCGTCGCCCTCTGCCACCCCGCCGGGGAAATCCAGCATCCCCGGCCACGCCAGCCCCGACGCGAAGTCGCGGCGCAGAACAAGCAGGTCGTCCCCGGCGAACAGCATCACCTTGGCGCCATAGAACCGGCGGCTATTCATTGATGTCGGTGGTCCAGATCTTCACCTGGCCCTTGCGCTCTCCGGCGAGCTTGCGGATCACCAGCCACGCGACAAGCGAGGCCACGGCCCAGATCAGCAGCGTCAGCGGCAGCGAGCCCAGACCCGTGACCAGCAACAGGAACCCGACGATGAAGGCGCCGACCGCCAGCCCGAGGGCGATGAACCCCGGCGCCAGCACCTCGACGATCAGGAGGACGATGCCCCCCGCGATCCAGAGCCACCAGGTGTCCCAGCTCATGACGTGCCTCCCTTGAACAGCTTGAACGCGTTGCCGAAGGCCTCGATCGCGCTCGACGGCAGGACGATGGTCTGCGTGCCGCCCTTCTCGGCCATGCGGCGCAGGGCGTCGACCTGCTTCAGCGCGACCTCGTATTGCGCGGCTTCGACGCCGTTTTCCCGGATGACCTTGGCGACGACCTCGGTGGCGTAGGCCTCGGCGTCGGCGGTGATGCGGCGCGCCTCGGCCTCCTGCTTGGCGGCGTAAAGCTGGGCGTCGGCGGCGAGTTCTACCGCGCGGCGCTTGCCCTCGGCCTCCGTCACCTGCGCGCGGCGGGCGCGTTCGGCGTTGAGCTGCTGGAGCATCGCGTCGCGCGTCGCCTGGTCGAGGTTCACGTCGAGGATCTCGGCCCGCGTCACCTCGATCCCCCAGTTGTCGACGGCGTCCTCCACCAGCATCTTGATCTCGGCGATCAGGCGGGCGCGGTTCGACTGTACCTCGTCCAGTTCCATCTTGCCGATCTCGGCGCGGACGATGCCCGCCACGGTGGTCGCGATGGCCGCGTCCACGTCACGGATGCGGTAGACGGTCTTTTCCGGTTCGAGGATGCGGTAGAAGACCGAGGTCTCCACCTCCACCAGGACGTTGTCCATGGTGATCGCGTCCTGCGAGGCGGTGGGCAACTGGCGTTCGAGGATCGAGATCTTGTGCCGGACCTTGTCGAGGAAGGGCACGATGAAGTTTATCCCCGGCCCGAGGACCGCGCGCAGCCGCCCGAAGCGTTCGACCACGTGTTTTTCGGACTGCGGAACGATCCGCACGCCCAGGAAAATGCAAAGCAGGATAAAGACCGCCAGCAGGAGGAACACGATGTTCCCGCCGAGGAATTCGGCGATCAGCGACTCAATGGGCATCGAAGGACCTTTCTCGGAAATAATCTTCGACTTATGTAAGCATGGCCGGAGATTTGCGCCAGATTATCCGGTGACCCGGCAAGGATAACCCGACCATGCCCGCGCTGTGCCGCGACTGCCTGACCCTCTTTGACAGCGGCCCGCGCTGCCCCGCCTGCGGGCGGCCGCGCGTGATCGCCCATCCGGAGCTGGCCGAGCTGAGCATCGCGCACATGGATTGCGACGCCTTCTATGCCTCGGTCGAAAAGCGCGACAATCCGGAGCTGGCCGACAAGCCGGTGATCATCGGCGGCGGGCGGCGCGGGGTGGTGTCGACCGCCTGCTACGTGGCGCGCATCCGCGGCGTGCGTTCGGCCATGCCGATGTTCAAGGCGCTGCAGCTCTGCCCCGACGCGGTCATCATCAGGCCCCGGATGGAGGTCTATGTCGGCGTCTCGCGCCAGATCCGCGCCATGATGGAAGAGCTGACGCCCGCGATCGAGCCCTTGTCGCTGGACGAGGCCTTCATGGACCTGTCGGGCACCACGCGGCTGCACGGCGCGCCGCCCGCCGTCATGCTGGCGCGTCTGGTCAAGCGGATGCAGGCAGAGCTGGGGGTGACCGGCTCCATAGGGCTGTCGCACAACAAATTCCTCGCCAAGATCGCCTCCGACCTCGACAAGCCGCGCGGGTTTGCCGTGATCGGCAAGGCGGAGACGCAGGCGTTTCTCAGGCCGAAATCGGTGCGCATGTTGTGGGGTGTGGGTCAGGCCGGGCAGGAAAGCCTCGACCGCGCGGGCATCCGCACCTTCGAGGACCTCTTGCGCTGGGACCGCCGCGACCTGGAGGCCCGGTTCGGCGCCATGGGCACGCGGCTGTGGCATCTCGCGCGGGGCGAGGATCACAGGCGGGTCACGCGCAACGCGCCGGTGAAGTCGATCTCGAACGAGACGACCTTCAACGAGGACACCGCCGATGCGGATATCCTCGACGGCCATCTCTGGCGGCTGTCGGAAAAGACCACGGACCGGGCCAAGGCGAAGGGCATGGCGGGCCGGACCGTCACGCTGAAGCTGCGGCGCACGAATTTCAGCATCCTCACCCGGCGGATGACCCTGCCGGACGCGACGCAGATGGCCGACCGGCTTTACCGGGCGTCCCGTGCACTGTTCGACCAGGTGAAGGAGCCGGGGCCGTGGCGGCTGATCGGCGTGGGTCTGTCGGACCTCGTCCCCGAGGCCCAGGCGGATCGTGCGGGCGATCTGCTCGATCCGCAGGCCGGTGCGCGGGCAAAGGCGGAGCGTGCCGCCGACGAGATCCGCGCCCGTTTCGGCAGCGAGGCGATCCTGAAGGGCCGCGCGCTGCGCTGACGGCGTGCGGGGCGGTGTGCCCCTGTCAGGCGCCGCGCCGCATCAGGTCGTCTTCTTCCTCGGTGACGCTGTACCCCAGCGCGTCCAGCCCGGCCTCAAGGTTGTCGGCGAGATGCGGCGTGCCGATCAGGTAGTCCGACGTGGGCGCCGTCGCCTCTGCCAGCGCGGTGCGGTAGGCCTCGTCGAATTCCTCCGGCTCGAACGAGCCGCGCCCGATCCACATGATCGCGGTCAGCGCCGCGGCTTCCTCTTCGTCCATCCGGTCGATCAGGCCGCGCAGCTCGCCCTCGCCCCGTTCGATTTCGCGCGCCATGAGAATCACGGCCGCCACTTGTCTTGTGCTGATCTGGTCCATGCGGTCATCCTTCACTGTCTGATCAGGGCGGACACTGCACCGAAAAGAGGTACGCCACCTTGATCTTAAGCAAACAGCCGGAAATAGAGCCAATCCGGCAAAAACTGGCTGCCTCGGAACAACAGGCTGAACATGCGGGGAAACGCGCGCTGGAAGCTGTTGCCGCTCATGTGGCGGAAGACGATGTCCGCCGCCTCTTCCGGCTCCATGATGAAGGGCATCCTGAAATCGTTCTTCTCGGTCAGCTGCGTGCGGATGAAGCCCGGGTTCACAAGCTGTACCTCGACGCCGGTGTCCTTGAGGTCGGCGTAAAGCGATTCCGCCAGCGCCATGATCCCCGACTTGGTCGCGACATAGGCCGCGGCCCCCGGCAGGCCGCGATAGCCCGACAGCGACCCGGTCAGCACGATGTGCCCGGACCCGCGCGCCACGAAACGCGGCACCGCCACGCCCACCAGCCGCATTGCCCCGCCGAAGTTGACGTCGGCCATGAGGTTGGCGTGCTCCGCCTCCCATTCCTTGCCGCCGAAGGGCCAGTAGACCGCCGCAAGCTGCACCACGCCGTCGAACGTCCCGATCTTCTGCGCGGCCTCTTCCAGCGCGTCGGCGTCGGTGACATCCACCGGCACGACCTCTGCCTTGCCGGGCAGCTTGTCGGCCAGCGCGCGCAGCTTGTGCTCCGACCGGGCTGAGAGGATCAGCTCGGCGCCCGCCTCGCTCAGCCGATGGGCCAGTGCGGCGCCCAGTCCTTCGCTTGCGCCCACGATCCAGTAGCGCTTTCCGTTCCAGTCTCTCACACAACCTCCTTGCGGCGCATGACCGCCACGAGTTCAGCAACCTTCAGACCCAACTTCCGAAACTGCGAGCGGTTCACGATGGTCCCGTCGGGGGTGAGATACATCCAGTCCGTGGCGTTCAGCACGATGCCGCCCTTGTCCTCCGGCAGGCGCAGCCGGTAGCGCATCTGCACGGACGGGCCGCTCTGCCGGCCGCTGCCCTCGCCCACCACGTCCGCCGCCGTGGCGCGGATGCGGCCGTCGTTGCCGAGCGTGAGGTGCCAGGCGCGCTCTTCCTCCACGCCGGAGGCATAGAGGTAGCGTTCGTGCAGGACGCAGGTGTTGCCCTCCCACGTGGCGACGAAATCGCCCCTGAAGCGGGATGTGACGCGGCCGGTGGGTCCGTAGATCACGCCCTCCGCTTCCAGCGCGCCGTTCAGATGGCGGCGGATGTCCATCGCTTCGCCGGGGGCATCGGCATAGTCGGCGGGGCGCTGTGCGGAGAAGCCCGCCAGCCGGTCGCGCAGCCAGACGAGGGCCAGCGCCACGAACCCGCCGGTCAGGAGCCAGACGGCCGTCATCATGCGGCTTTCCTTTCGTGATGCGGGCCGGAGACCTCGGGCTTCGGCGGTTCGGGGCGGTTGCGGTAGCGCGCGCCCTTCCACCACAGCTTAAGCGCCTGCCAGTGGATCAGCGCCAGCACACGGCGCGACCCGAACGGACGGCGCAACAGGGTCCAGAGCAGGTGCCCGCTGGTCAGCGGTTTGCGCGGACCGACCAGCGTAGCGATCAGGCCGCCGCCGTCGTGGTCGAGGTCGATCCAGATGCCGATCCGATCTGCCGTGATGTCGAAGCGGAAGGTGTAACCCCCGGCAATCGGCTGGAAGGGCGAGACATGGAACACCTTCTCTGCCGCCAGTTCGTCGCCCGGCCCGATGGGCGAGCCGTCCGGCTTGTGGCAGAGGTAGGAGTGCCGGTCGCCGAAAGTGTTGCTGACCTCGGCGATCACCGCCTTCAGAGCGTCGCCGTCATAGGCCAGCCAGAAGGACACCGGGTTGAACACGTGGCCAAGGATGCGCGGCTGGGTCAGCAGCATCAGCGGCCCCGGCGCCGCGATGCCGTGGCGATCCAGTACCTCGCGCGCCCAGGGGGCACCGCGCCCGTGCTTCGGCGGGCCGCCGTGGTCGCTGTCCTGAACGGAGGCGACGTTGCGCCGGTTGCGGGAAAACAGCCGCGGGCCCTTCGCCTTCGCCTCCGCATCGAAGAGCACGTAGTCGACGGAATAGCGGAAGGCGTTTTCCAGCGCCCCCTTCCGCCCGTGCCACGTATGGGCCTGGACGAGGTCGACGGTCATGCCACCGCCCCGAGCCTGTTGCCCGCGCGGATCGCCTCTGCCACGTCGGCAGCACTGGCCAGCCCGTCCTCGTGGAAACCGTTGCGCATCCATGCGCCGCAGAACCACGTGTTCTGCGCGCCGTTGAACCGGGCGACCTGCGCCTGCGCCTGCAACATGCCCTCGTCGTAGACCGGGTGCCGCAGGATGACCTCGTCGTAGATCAGGTCATCGCGGATCGGGCGGGTGCTGTTGAGGGTGACGAACATAGGGTCCTCTTCCGGGATCGGCTGGAGGCGGTTCATCCAGTAGGTGAGGTCGATGGTCTCGACCGTCTTGTCGGCGGCCTCGGTGTAGTTCCACGACGACCACGCGGCGCGACGTTTCGGCATCAACGTCTCGTCGGCGTGCAGGACGACGCGGTTCGGCTGGTAGGCGACCTTCGACAGGGCGGCGCGTTCCTCGACGCTCGGGTCTTCGAGCAGGCGCAGGGAGGTGTCGCCATGAGTGGCCATCACCACCTCGTCGAAGGTGTCCCAGTCGGCGCCGGGCACCTTGATCCGCACCTTGCCGCCCGCGCGCCGCACCGCCTGCACCGGCGTGTCGGGACGGAGCGTCGCGCCGCGCGCCACCAGTGCCGAGGTCAGCCGCCGCACGTATTCAACCGATCCGCCCTGCACGGTCCACCACTGGTGCTGGCCGGTGGCGCTGAGCAGCGCGTGGTTCTGGAAGAAGGTGACAAGCGCGTGCGCGGGGAAATCCATGATCTTCTCGGTGGGCGTCGACCAGATCGCGCCGGACAGCGGCAAGAGGTAGTAGTCGCGGAACCACGCCCCGGTGCCCAGCACGTCGAGGAACTGGCCCAGCGTCAGGCTGCGGTCGCGGGCGACCTCGACCGCGCGGGCGTTGAACCGCATCACGTCGCGCAGCATCCCCCAGAACTTCGGGTTCCCCAGATTGCGCTTCTGGGCGAAGATCGCCTTCAGGTTCCGCAGCCCGTATTCCATGCGCCCGCCGCCGAGCGAGGCGGAAAAGCTCATGTCCGAGGGGGTCACCGGCACGTCCAGGTCGTCGAAGAGGCGCGTGAGGAGGGGATAGTTGGCATAGTTGAACACGATGAAGCCGGTGTCGACCGGCTGGTCGCCCCGCTTGCCCGCCATCCGGGTCCGGGCGTGCCCGCCAAGGCGCGGCTCTGCCTCGAACACGGTGACATGCGCGTCCTCCGCCAGCATATACGCCGCGCCGAGGCCGGAGATGCCGCCTCCGATGACGGCGATGCGGCGTGGCGCGAGCGGGCTGTTTTCGAACGGCATGGGCAGGTCCTTCTTGATGACTGGCCTGTTGTCTACGCAACAGCCCTCTGGACGGATGACTTTAAGCCGTGACTTGCAAGGAAAAACTGACGCCGCCCGCGCGACGCGGCCTGCACTGCAAGCTCCGCACGCCGTGATGAAAAAAATGTGATCCGGGTGGCGCACAGCTCCGTAAGATGGGCATGTTCACCGCAACCGACACCGCCGACCCTTGCGACTCCCTGCCCCCTGCCATCCCGGCGGGCGGCGGGCGATCAAGGGTGAGACGACCGAAGAGGACCGCCGTGAACAGACAGTCCGACAGCGAACGCGAAGAGGAGCAGGCCACCTGGGCCGCGCTTCTGATCCGCATTCGCGACCATCGGGACGAAGCCGCCTTTGCCGCGCTGTTCGCGCATTTCGCGCCGCGGCTGAAGGGCTTCCTGATCCGCAGCGGCGCCGACGCCGCGCAGGCGGAGGAATGCGTGCAGGAGGTGATGACGACGCTCTGGCAGAAGGCCGCGCAGTTCGACCCCGACCGCGCCTCTGCCGCGACGTGGCTGTTCACCATCGCGCGGAACAAGCGCATCGACCTGCTGCGCCGCGCCCGCCGCCCGGAACCGGAGGACCTGCCCTGGGGGCCGGAACCGGACCCCGACCAGGCGGAGATGCTGGGGCTTCAACAGGAGACGGAGGCCCTGGGTGCCGCCGTGGCCGCGCTGCCGCCGAAACAGCGCGACCTGATCCACAAGGCCTATTTCGGCGAGATGACCCACAGCGAGATCGCCGCCGAGACCGGCCTTCCGCTGGGCACGATAAAATCACGTATTCGGCTCGCGCTGGACCGCCTGCGCCATGCCATGGACGGAAAGAACGAGAGATGACGGAGATCACGCACCACCTGACCGAGAGCCTCGTGATGGGCTATGCCGCGGGCACCCTGCCCGAGGCGGTGAACCTGATTGTCGCCGCGCATGTGTCGATGTGCGACACCTGCCGTGCCGCCGTGGAGGCGCATGAGGCAGTCGGCGGCGCGCTGCTGGACGACACCGACGCCGTGGCGATGGACGACGGCGCGCTGGACCGCGCGCTGGCCGCCGTGCGCGGCGCCGCGCCCGAGGAGCGCCCGATCCACATGCCGAAGACCGACCCGGTCGTTCCGGCCCCGCTGGTCGACTACATCGGCGGCGGGCTGGAGGACGTGCGCTGGCGTCCGCTGGGCATGGGCGTGAAGCAGGCAATCCTGCCGACCGCCCCGGGCGCCACCGCACGGCTGCTGTACATCCCGGCGGGCACCGCCGTGCCGGACCACGGCCACAACGGGCTGGAGCTGACGCTGGTCCTGCAGGGCGCGTTTTCGGACGAGGACGGCCGCTATGCCCGCGGCGACGTGGAGGTCGCCGACGGCGACACGCAGCACATGCCCGTGGCCGACATCTCGGGCGATTGCATCTGCCTTGCCGTCACCGACGCGCCGCTGAAATTCCGCAGCTTCCTCCCGCGTCTGCTGCAGCCCTTGTTCCGTATCTAGTGACAGGGTTCGACGAAGAAGGGGCGCGCCGGTGATCGGCGCGCCCCGCTTCGTTCCGTCGACGGGTGGCGCAAGGCCCCACCCAACAGGATCTCAGTGCTTCTTCTTCCGGGGCGGCATGAGGTCCGTGATGGTGCCCTCGAACATCTCCGCGGCGAAGTTCACCGTCTCCGACAGGGTCGGGTGCGGGTGGATCGTGTGGCCCAGGTCGACCGCATCGGCGCCCATCTCGATGGCCAGCGCCACTTCGGCGATCAGGTCGCCCGCGCTGGGGCCGACGATGCAGCCGCCGACGACGCGCTGATCCTCCGGATCGAAGAGCAGCTTGGTCATGCCCTCGCTCCGGCCCAGCGACAGGGACCGCCCCGAGGCCGCCCAAGGGAACACGCCCTTCTCGACCTTGATGCCCTGCTCCTTGGCCTGCGTTTCCGTCAGGCCGACCCATGCGACCTCCGGATCGGTATAGGCCACCGAGGGGATCACCAGGGCGTCGAAGTGGCGCTTCTCTCCGGCGCAGACCTCTGCCGCGACCTTGCCTTCGTGCACCGCCTTGTGCGCCAGCATCGGCTGGCCCACCACGTCGCCGATGGCGAAGATATGCGACACGCCGGTGCGCTGCTGGCTGTCCACGGCGATGAAGCCGCGGTCGTCCACCGCCACGCCCGCCTTGTCGGCGTCGATCTTCTTGCCGTTCGGACGGCGGCCCACCGACACCAGGACCTTGTCGAAGGTGTCGGAGAAGGACTCGCCCTTCTCGTCCTCGAAGGTGACGTGCAGGCCGTCGTCCTTCGCCTCGACCCCGGTGACCTTGGTCTTGAGGAAGATGTTCTCGTACCGGCCCTTGATGCGCTGCATCAGCGGCTTGACCACGTCCTTGTCGGCGCCCGGGATGATCTGATCCATCAGTTCGACGACCGTGATCTTCGACCCCAGCGCGTCGTAGACGCAGGCCATCTCCAGCCCGATGATCCCGCCGCCCAGCACCAGCATCCGCTTCGGGATGTCGGCCAGTTCCAGCGCGCCGGTGGAGTCGATCACCCGCGGATCGTCATGCGGGATGAAGGGCAGCGCCACGGGTTCCGAACCGGCGGCGATGATGCACTGGTCGAAACTGACCGAGGTGCCCTCGACGTCGATCATGTTCGGCCCGGTGAACTTGCCGAAGCCCTTCACCACCTTGACCTTGCGCTGCTTTGCCAGCCCGTCGAGGCCGCCGGTCAGCTTGCCGACCACCTCGTTCTTGAAGCCGCGCAGCGCATCGAGGTCGATCTCCGGCTTGCCGAACTTGAGCCCGTGGTGCGCGGTCTCCTCCGCCTCCGTGATGACCTTGGCCATGTGCAGAAGCGCCTTCGACGGGATGCAGCCGACGTTGAGGCAGACGCCGCCAAGGCTGTCGTACTTCTCGATCAGCACCACCGACTTGCCGAGGTCCGCCGCTCGGAACGCAGCCGTGTAGCCGCCGGGGCCGGAGCCCAGGACGACCACCTCGGCGTGCACGTCGCCGGGGCCTGTGGCGGTGCCGCTGGCCTCGACGGCCTTCGGCGCCTCCTTGGCGGGGGCCTTCTCCTCGGACTTGCCTTCGCTGTCGCCGGAATCCGGATCGCCGGAGTCGCCCGACGTGCCTTCGAGCACGACGATCACGTCGCCCTCGGACACGCGGTCGCCTTCCTTCACCTTGATTTCCTTGACCTTGCCGGCGCCCGAAGAGGGCACCTCCATGGTCGCCTTGTCGGATTCCAGTTCGATCAGGGCGTCCTCTTCCGCCACGGTGTCGCCCACCGAGACGAGGACCGTGACCACGGGAACGTCCTTGAAATCGCCGATATCGGGTACCTTGATGTCCATGTCGCTCACCACATCAGCTTGCGCATGTCGCCGAGCAGCGTCTTGAGCGTCACGCAGAAGCGTGCGGCAAGCGCGCCGTCGATGGCACGGTGGTCATAGGACAGCGACAGCGGCTGCATGAGGCGCGGGACGAACTGTTCGCCGTCCCAGACCGGGGCCATCTTCGACCGGGTGAGGCCGAGGATCGCCACCTCCGGCGCGTTCACGATGGGGGTGAAGGACGTGCCGCCGATCCCGCCGAGCGACGAGATGGTGAAGGTCGCGCCCTGCATGTCGCCGGACTTCAGCTCTCCCTTGCGGGCCTTGGAGCTGAGCTCCATCAGGTCCTTGGATATCTCCACCAGGCCCTTGCGGTCGGCGTCCTTGATGACCGGCACCATCAGGCCGTTCGGCGTGTCCGCCGCGAAGCCGATGTTGTAGAAGTCCTTCTTGATCAGCTTGTCGCCGTCCGGGTGGATCGACGAGTTCACTTCCCAGTGCTCCTTCAGCGCCGAGACCGAGGCCTTGATCACGAAGGACAGCAGCGTGACGCGATAGCCGTCTTCCTTGGCCATCGTGTCCATTTCCTTGCGGTACTTGTCCAGCTCGGTGATGTCGGCTTCGTCGTTGTGGGTGACATGCGGGATGTTCAGCCACGAGCGGTGCAGCGCGGGGCCGGAGATCTTCTTGATCCGCGGCATTTCCACGTCCTCGACAGGGCCGAACTTCGAGAAGTCGACCTTCGGGATCGGCGGAATGCCCATGCCACCGGACGCTGCGGGTGCACCCGCAGCCGGAGCGGCCTGGCCCTTCAACGCCTTTTCCACGTCCTCGCGCAGGATGCGGCCCTTGCGGCCCGACCCGTTCACATGGGCGAGGTCGACCTCGACCCGGCGGGCGAATGCCCGGACGGACGGCGAGGCGTGGACCTTGTTGAAGCCCTTGTCGGTCACGGCAGAAGGCGCCGGGGCGGCCTGCTGCGACGACGAGGACTCCTTCGGCGCGTCCTTGGATTCGCTCTTGGAGGTGTCCTTCGACTCTTCCTTGGGCGCCTCGGACTTCTCTTCCTTGGCGGCGCCCGCGTCGTCGCCTTCCAGCAGGATGATGACGGTGCCTTCGGACACCTTGTCGCCTTCGGAGACGAGAATCTCCTTCACCTTGCCCGCGGCGGACGACGGCACTTCCATCGTCGCCTTGTCGGATTCCAGCTCGATCAGCGCGTCCTCTTCCGCGACGGTGTCGCCGACGCTCACAAGGATGCTGACCACCGGGACATCGGTGAAATCGCCGATGTCCGGCACTTTAACTTCGGTTGCCATTCGTATTCCCTCCTCGTGCCGTCAAACCAAACGCGGGTTCGGCTTGCCGCCGTCGATGTCGTATTTCTTCATGGCCGCCTCGAGATCCTTGTCCGAGACGACGCCTTCGCGCCACAGGTCCACCATCGCCGCGGCGGCGATGTGGTTGGCGTCCACCTCGAAGAACTTGCGCAGGTTCACCCGGCTGTCCGAGCGGCCGAAGCCGTCGGTGCCCAGCACGGTGAAGCGCTGCTTGACCGCACCGCGCACCTGTTCGGCGTAGTTCTTCATGTAGTCGGTCGCCACCACGATCGGGCCCTGCACGTTGGTCAGGGTCTGGGTGATGTAGGGCACGCGCTCTTCCGCGAAGGGGTTGAGACGGTTGTGCCGCTCGCAGTCCTGGTAGTCGCGGGCCAGTTCGTTGAACGAGGTCGCCGACCAGATGTCGGAAGTGACGGCAAAGTCCTCCTCCAGCATCTTCGCCGCCTTGATCGCCTGCACGAGGATCGTGCCGGAGCCCATCAGGTTGACGTGCTTCTTGGCGGGCTTGTCGGCCTTCTTCATTCGGTAGAGGCCCTTGATGATGCCCTCTTCGGCGCCCATCGGCATTTCCGGGTGATGGTAGTTCTCGTTCATCAGGGTCAGGTAGAAGTAGACGTCCTCCTGGTCCACGAACATCCGCTGGAGGCCGTTCTGCACGATCACCGCCACCTCGTAAGAGAAGGTCGGGTCGTAGCTGATGCAGTTCGGGATGGTCCCGGCAAGGATGTGGCTGTGGCCGTCCTCGTGCTGCAGGCCCTCGCCGTTCAGCGTGGTCCGCCCGGCGGTGCCGCCCAGCATGAAGCCGCGCGCACGGCTGTCACCGGCGGCCCAGGCGAGGTCGCCGATCCGCTGGAAGCCGAACATCGAGTAGTAGATGTAGAACGGGATCATCGGGACGCCGTGGTTGGAATACGACGTTGCCGCCGCGATCCAGTCCGCCATGGCGCCGGCCTCGTTGATGCCTTCCTGCAGCACCTGGCCGTCCTTCGATTCCTTGTAGTAGGACATCTGTTCACGGTCTTCGGGGGTATAAAGCTGCCCCTTCGGATTGTAGATGCCCACCGACCGGAACAGCCCTTCCATCCCGAAGGTGCGGCTTTCGTCCGGCACGATCGGCACGACCTGCTTGCCCACCTTCTTGTCCCGCAGAAGCGTGGTCAGGATGCGGACAAAGGCCATCGTGGTCGAGAACTCGCGGTCGCCGGAATCCTGCAGTTCCTTCTTGAAGGCGTCGAGTTGCGGGATCTCCAGCTTGGGCGCGTCGGTGAACCGCTTGGGGAAGGCCCCGCCCAGTTCCTTGCGCTTTTCGGCAAGGTAGGCCTTCTGCGCGTTGTTCAGCGTCACGAAGGGCGCATCGCCCTTTTCCAGCTCTTCGTCGGTCACCGGGATGCGGAAGCGGTCGCGCATCGCCTTGAGCTGGTCCACCTGCATCTTCTTCTGCTGGTGGGTGGTGTTCTGGCCCTCGCCGGCGGTGCCCATGCCGTAGCCCTTGACGGTCTTCACCAGCAGGACGGTCGGCTGACCTTCGGACTTCGTGGCGCGCAGGAAGGCGTTGTAGACCTTCTTCGGATCGTGGCCGCCGCGGCGCAGCGCCCAGATCTGGTCGTCGGTCCAGTCCTTCACCAGCTCGGCCGTCTCCGGGTACTTGCCAAAGAAATGCTTGCGGATGTAGGCGCCGTCCTTCGACTTGAAGGTCTGGTAGTCGCCGTCGATGGTCTCGTCCATCAGCTGGCGCAGCTTGCCGGAGGTGTCCTGCTCCAGCAGTTCGTCCCAGCCCCGGCCCCAGAGCAGCTTGATCACGTCCCAGCCGGAACCGCGGAAGTTGCCCTCGAGCTCCTGCACGATCTTGGAGTTGCCGCGCACCGGACCGTCGAGGCGCTGCAGGTTGCAGTTCACCACGAAGATCAGGTTGTCCAGCCCTTCGCGGGCGGCCAGATGGATGGCGCCCAGCGATTCCGGTTCGTCCATCTCGCCGTCGCCGAGGAAGGCCCAGACCTTGCGGTCGCCCATGTCGATGTGGCCGCGGTTGTGCATGTATTTCATGAACCGCGCCTGGTAGATCGCCATCAGCGGGCCAAGGCCCATGCTGACCGTCGGGAACTGCCAGTAGTCGGGCATCAGCCAGGGGTGCGGGTAGGAGGAAAGACCCTCGCCGCCGACTTCGGAACGGAACAGCTTCAGCTGCTCCTCGCTGATCCGGCCCTCCATGAAGGAGCGCGCGTAGATGCCGGGGATCACGTGGCCCTGGAAGAACACAAGGTCGCCGCCGTGGATCGCGCTCTTGGAGCGCCAGAAGTGGTTGAGGCCCACGTCATAGAGCGCGGCAGAGGACGCGAACGACGCGATGTGGCCGCCGTATTCGGAGGATTCCTTGTTCCGCTTCACCACCGTCGCCATGGCGTTCCAGCGGTTGATGGTGCGGATGCGCCATTCCATCTCCGCATCGCCGGGCATGTCGACCTCGTCGTCCGGCGAAATGGTGTTCTGGTAAGGGGTCGTCGCAGAAAAGGGCAGCCTTGCCCCGGCTGCCCTTGCGCGCTGAACCGCCTTGTCCAACAGGAAATGCGCACGGTCTGCACCGTCGCGCTCGATCACATCCTCGATGGCTTCCTGCCATTCCTGGGATTCGACCGGATCAAGATCCTGGGGAGCGTCTTTCATGTATTCTCCTCCTGCCACCGATGCCGCAGTGCGGCATTGGTTTAGCTCTAAACAATTTCACAGCCTTGCCGAAGCAGACTGCCCATTGGGGAGAAGCCTAGCACAATCCTCCCATGGTTAAAGTGGGGTCTATCAGGGGGCGTGACGGAGCGGCAGATTACCCGCCGCATAACGTCCATGCGCGGGGCGCATAACTTGGGACGCGGAGCGCATAGCTAATAGTTCAGTGTTAAACTACTTCTGCGGAACCGGCTGCGCGGCACGGTCGGTCAGCACCAAAGGCTCTTCGGGCAGTTCCTCGAAATCGAAATTATCCAGTCTTCTCGCGCGCTTACCGGCCTTGTCGGCGCTGATGCGGATGTCCTCGATGTCCTTCGCGGCCATCCCGAAATGCCGGTCGAGGTTGCCGACACGGATGCCCAGACGCTCCAGATCGCCGGACAGCGCGTGCAACTCCTTCCGGATCGCCCCCGCCTGCGCCCGCATCCGGGCATCCTTGAGAATCGCCCGCATCGTGTTCAGCGTCGCCATGCAGGTCGTCGGCGAAACGATCCAGACGCGGGCGGTGAACCCCTCCCGCACCAGCTCGGGGAAATTGGCGTGCAGCTCTGCGTAGATCGCCTCGGAGGGCAGGAACATCAGCGCGCCATCCGCCGTCTCGCCCTCGATCAGGTAGCGGTCGGAAATGTCGCGGATGTGCTTGCGGACAGACATCCGGAAGGCTTGCGCGGCGCGGGTCACCTGTTCGGGCGTTTCGGCGCGGCGCATCGCCTCGTAGCCCTCCAGCGGGAACTTCGCGTCCACCACGATCGGCCCCGGCGGGTTCGGCAGGTGGATCAGGCAATCCGCCCGTCGCCCGTTCGAAAGCGTGGCCTGCAGCGTGTAGCTGTCCGAAGGCAGCGCCTTCGACACGATGTCCGTCAACTGGATCTCGCCGAAGGCGCCGCGCGTCTGCTTGTTCGACAGGATGTCCTGCAACGACAGCACGTCGCCCGAAAGACGCGTGATGTTGGCCTGCGCCTTGTCGATGACCTGCAGCCGCTCCTGCAATTCGCCAAGCGAGCGGGCCGTGCGCCGGGCAGAGCCATGCAGGTTCTCGGCCATGCGCTCCTGCACCTCGGCCAGCCGCTGCTCCATCAACTGGATCATCGCCGACTGGCTGGCGGCCTGCGCCTCGCTCACGTGATGCAGGCCGCCGGCCAGCCGCTCCTGCCCGTCCGACAGGGCCTGCACCCGGCGCGCCAACTGGCCCAGCGGCTCAACCGCCCGGGCAGACCGCCCCGCCGCGCGGACAGTCATCACCAGCAGAAGCAGGATCAGCAGCACCACCGCCACACCCGCCAGCCCGGCCAGCACCAGCGGATCGTTCAGGTCCAGCGTCACCCCGCCCAACGCGATCATGTGCGCCCGAACAACCGTTCGATGTCGGAAAGTTTCAGCTCCACGTAGGTCGGGCGGCCATGGTTGCACTGGCCGGAATGGGGGGTCGCCTCCATCTCGCGCAGCAGCGCGTTCATTTCCTCGGCCCGCATGACGCGGCCCGACCGGATGGAGCCGTGGCAGGCGACCCGGCTCAGGATCGCCTCGATCTTCTCCTGCACGAGGGAGGTTTCGCCCATGTCGTCCAACTCATCCAGGATGTCACGGATCAGGCCCTGGCTGTCCACCTCGCCGAGGATCGCGGGGGTTTCGCGCACCGCGATGGCGCCCGCGCCGAAGGGTTCGACCGTCAGGCCCATGCGCGACAGGTCGTCCGCCACGGCAAGCAGCCGCGCCGCGTCGTCCGAGGACAGGTCGACGACGTCCGGGATCAGCAGCGCCTGCGCGGGCACGCCGTTTTCCGCCATCTGGCGCTTCAGCTTTTCATAGACCAGCCGTTCGTGCGCCGCATGCTGGTCGACGATCACAACGCCGTCCTCGGTCTGGGCGATGATGTAGTTCTCGTGCACCTGCCCGCGCGCCGCGCCCAAGGGCCGGCGGGTCACATCCTCGGCGGGCGCTTCGGCCACAGGCGCCGTGTCGACCACGCGGCCGGAATAGCTGTCGCCCAGATCGGCGAAGCCCGGCGCCGGGGCCTGCGCCCGGTAGGCCGCCGCGCGTGCGCCAAGCGAGGGGCGGTCCATCTGGTAGACGCGCGGGCCGCTCACCGGCTCGGGCCCCGCGCCAAGCGCCGCATGCGGGTGCGACGCGTAGGCCTGCCCGGCCTCCGGGCGCATCGCGTCCAGCGTCGCCGCCGCCACGGTGGACGAGGCCCGGTGCCCCGCCTGCGCCAGCGCGTGACGGAGGGTCGTCACGATCAGGCCACGCACCACGCCGGGATCGCGAAAGCGCACTTCGGATTTCGCCGGGTGCACGTTCACGTCCACCTTGTGCGGGTCGCAATCGACAAACAGCGCCACCGCAGGGTGCCGTTCGCGCGACAGGAAGTCTTGGTAGGCGCCGCGCAGCGCGCCGATCAGCATCTTGTCGCGGACGGGGCGGCCATTGACGAAGAGGTACTGCGCCACCGCCGTGCCGCGCGAATAGGTCGGCAGCGCGGCATAGCCGGTCAGGCGGAAGCCCTCGCGCTCCGACTCCACCGCCAGCGCGTTGTCGGTGAACTCCGCCCCCATGATCCGCGACAGCCGCCCGCGCAGCGCATCGAAGAGGTCGCCGGTCTCAGGCTCAACCCGGAAGGTGACGCGGTCGCCCCCGCCGGACACGTCGCGCAGGGTGAAGCCCACCGCCGGTTCCGCCATCGCCAGCCGCTTCACCGTGTCGGAGATCGCCTGCGTCTCCGCCCGGTCGGTGCGCAGGAACTTCAGCCGCGCGGGGGTGGCGTAGAACAGGTCGCGCAAAGTGACCACCGTGCCGCCATTCAGCGCGCAGGGTTTCACGGCGCTCATCACGCCGCCTTCGACCGAAAGCTCCACCCCGGCCTCGCCGCGCACCCGGCTTTGCAGCGTCAGCCGCCCCACCGCGCCCAGCGAGGGCAGCGCCTCTCCGCGGAACCCGAAGGAGTGGATGTCCAGCAGGTCGCTGCCGTCGATTTTCGACGTGGCGTGGCGCGACAGGGCCAGCGGTAGCTCCGCCCCGGTCATGCCGCAGCCGTCGTCGGTGACCCGGATCAGCGTCTTGCCGCCATCCGCGATCTCGATTCCCACCCGGCGCGCGCCGGCGTCTATGGCGTTTTCCACCAGTTCCTTGACCGCCGAGGCAGGCCGTTCGACAACCTCGCCCGCCGCAATACGGTTGACAGCCGCGTCGTCGAGTTGTCGGATAACCGGGCGCATATTGGGGTCATGGGTATTCATGCCACCAGACCTAGCAGGGCCATGCCGATTCTGGAACCATGCGCCGCGCGTAGCGTGACGAAATCTTAACGGTGATACGTGATACTGGGGCAACATATGTACCTTTGTATCATGTCCCACGAAACTTTCTTGCGTTAATAAAGTTTAAAGAATATGTTAGCGTTCACAAGGGAAAGGAAACGAAGATGCTAGTGCCCCTGATTGCGTTCGAAACGATTTCGTCTCTGTACGGCGAAGCCTTCGCAAAGACCTGGTTCCAGCCGGTTTCTGTCGCGCGCAAATAACGACGACCCGCGCAGCGACGCGGGCCGTTTCATCAAGACCGGGGCAAGACGGCGACGCCTGGCCCCAGCCGGATTTCTTGTCCCTCAGCCCTCTTGTGCCGCCCTGAACCAGCGACGGATGGCAGCGCGCTCTTCTTCTTCCATGTAGGACAGGTTGGCCGGCGGCATCGCATGCGTCACGCCTGCCTGAAGGTAGATCGCCCGCGCCTGCCGCGCGATCTGGTCCGCGGTTTCCAGCCGCACGTTCTTTGGCGGCCAGAGGAACGGACCGTAGCCCGGTTCCGCCGCGTGGCACATCGAACAGCGGCCCAGCACGATGTCGTGCACCTCGTCGAAGCCCTCCGCCTCGGCATAGCGCAACGCCGCGCCCTGCGCCTCCTCCACCGGATCGTCGCGGTAGAGCGGCGCGGTCGACAGCCACATCACGATGATGAACAGGATCGCGGTGGCCAGCCACGTCCAGTGCGGATTGCCCTTCCGCGCGTGCATCGTGTTGAAGAAGTGCCGGATCGTGACCCCCATCAGGAACACCAGCGACGCGATCAACCAGTTGTATTCGCTCGCAAAGGCCAGCGGGTAGTGGTTCGACAGCATCAGGAACAGCACCGGCAGCGTCAGGTAGTTGTTGTGCGTCGACCGCTGCTTGGCGATGTAGCCGTACTTCGGATCGGGTTTCCGCCCCGCCAGCAGGTCCGCCACCACGATCTTCTGGTTCGGGATGATGATGTTGACCACGTTGCCGGTCATGATCGTCGCGGTGAAGGCGCCGAGGTGCAGCATCGCCGCCCGCCCGCTGAAGACCGAGGTGTAGAACAGCGCCATCAGCACGATGATGACGAACAGCACGACCATCAGCAGGTTCATGTTCTTGCCGATGGGCGACTTGCATATCTGGTCGTAGGCCACCCAGCCCAGCACCAGCGACAGGATCGAGATGCCGATCGCCTGCCACCCGGCGATATCCGCGACGCTCGGGTCGACGAGGTAGAATTCCGCCCCGAAGTAATAGACGATGGTCAGCAGGGCAAAGCCAGAGATCCACGTCCAGTAGCTTTCCCATTTGAACCACACGAGGTCGCCGGGCATCTGGTCCGGCGCCACAAGGTACTTCTGGATGTGGTAGAAACCGCCGCCGTGCACCTGCCATTCCTCGCCGTCCGCACCCGAGGCGAGGTTGCGGTCCCGGTGCAGCCCGAGGTCCAGCGCGATGAAATAGAACGACGACCCGATCCAGGCGATGGCGGTGATGACATGCAGCCATCGGACGGCGAACTCCATCCAGGCGCCGATGGTGGCGAAGTCGTACATGCCGTGTCCCTCTTTTTCGTATTTTCCACGAAGTTAGCCCGCCGCCGCGCCGGCTGCAAAGCCCCGTTAAGTGCCTTGCGACGACAGGTCTTTTCGCCTGCGCAGAAAAAGGGCAGCGATCCGCCGTGGAACCGGCCCCCTTGTCCCCCGTTTATATTCGACTACGTGAATATCAAACACGGCAACGACACAACGCAAAGACACAAGGAGACACCCATGTTCACCCGAACCAGCCCATCGACCGGCACAGGTTCGCCCGAGGTCACAGGCTTCTACGACTCCGACACCGGATCCATCATGTACGTGGCCGCGGACCCCGCGACGAAGAAGGCCGCGCTGATCGACGTGGTGCTCGACTTCGACGCACCGGCGGGCCGCACCCGCACGGACAGCGCGCAGGAAGTGCTGGATTTCGTCAGGGACAAGGGGCTCAGCGTCGAGTGGATCCTCGACACCCACCCGCATGCCGATCACCTCATGGCCTCCGCATGGCTGAAGGAACAGACCGGCGCGCCCACCGCCATCGGCGAGAAGGTGCACGAGATCGCCGAACTTTGGCGCAAGCTCTACAACCTGCCCGAGGCCTTCGACCCGGACCGCGACTTCGACCGGCTCTTCGCCGACGGCGACACCTTCAGGCTGGGCGAGATCGCCGTGACGGTCATGCTCTCCCCCGGCCACACGCTGGGCTCGATCACCTATGTCATGGGCGACGCCGCCTTCGTGCACGACACCTTCATGCACGTCGATTCAGGCACCTCGCGCGCCGACTTCCCCGGCGGCTCGTCGAAGGATCTCTGGGACTCGCTGCAGGCGATCCTGTCGCTGCCCGACGACACCCGCCTGAACGTCGGCCACGACTATCCCCCGGTGGACGGGCGAGAGGACCCGGCCTGGGAGGCCACCGTGGCCGAGCACCGCGCCCGCAACAAGCACATCGGCGGCAACGTGACCGAGGCCGAGTACCGCAAGCTGCGCGACGAACGCGACGCCACGCTGTCCCTGCCCGACCGGATGCTGCACGCGCTGCAAGTCAACCTCCGGGGCGGGCGCTTGCCCCCCGCCGAGTCCGACGGCAACCATTATTTCAAGATCCCCGCGAACAGGTTCTGAGGAGACAGATCATGAAGACCGAGACCATAAACGGCGCCACGTTCGAGACATGGACCCCCGACGAGGTCGAGGCCGCGATGCAGAAGGGCGAGATCGTCCTGATCGACGTCCGCACCCCGCAGGAATACATGTTCGAACACATCGAAGGCGCGCTGCTGATGCCCATGGCCTTCTTCAGGGCCGATGCCCTGCCCGGCCAGTCCGACAAGCGCATCGTGTTCCACTGCGGCTCCGGCGTGCGGTCCGAGAAGGTCAGCCGCGCCGCCATCGAGGCCGGCGTGAAGACCATCGCCCATATGGAGGGCGGCTTCGGCGCCTGGAAGCAGGCCAAGAAGGCTTACACCGGCACCGACATGGGCTCCGGCGCGCCGAAGAAGGTGCCCGCCGGCTGAGGCCCAGATGGCCGCCTTCTGCGGCGGCCACATGATCCAGCGCAACGTCACGCGGCTTGCGCAATGGCATGCTGAAACCAGAAGGTCCCCCGGGCGTTGTCCGGGGGTCCCCCAGAAGGAGAGGCACCATGATCACCATCACCCCCCTGCCCCCGAAGGGCCACTACGAAGTCCGCATGTCCGGCCGCATCCGCGAGGACGACTACGAGGACCGGCTCATCCCCGCGCTCGACAAGGCGATCGAGGAACACGACCGCATCCGCATCCTGACCGTCATCGAGGACGACGCCGAGTTTTCCATCGGCGCGATGCTCGACGACGCGGAACTCGGGATGCGCCACTGGAAGGGCTTCGACCGCGTCGCGGTCGTGGGCAAACCCGGCTGGATGATGCGCCTCGTGCGCGGCTTCGGCCCGGTCATGCCCTGCCCCGTCCGCACCTTCGCGCCGGGCCAGGAAGACGACGCGCGCCGCTGGCTGCAGGAATCGCTGGGCGCCATGCACCAGACCGACCTCGGCGACGGCGTGCTGCACGTCCAGCTGGTCGGCAAGCTCGATCCGGCGGTGATGGAGGAGGAAGAGCGCGACATGGACGCCTTCGTGCGCGCCAACCCGCGCTTCCGCCTGCTCCTCGACCTGACGGAGTTCGACGGCTGGCAGGGGCTGGCCGCGCTGAACCAGCACTTCCGCATCGCCCGCAACCACTACGACCTGATCGACAGGGCCGCCGTGGTGGGCAAGGCGTCCTGGCAGAAGCTCGCCGCCCGCGGCCTAGGCCACCTCTCGGGCGCCAAGGTCAAGCACTTCGACCCGGACGATCTCGACGCCGCCAAGACCTGGATCAAGGCCTGAGCCGGCACGCTCGCAAGGAACAGGCCCCGGCCGGAACCGGGGCCGCCACGCGATCCCCGCTGCAAGGGACCAGGCCCGGATCCCTTCATCTTGGCGATAAATACCTGATCCCCGGCCTGTCCCGGGACACCCTGCCGGGCCCCGTGGCGATCCCCGCGACAAACGCAAAAGGCGCGGCGTGTCCAGCACGCCGCGCCCGATCCTTCAGGCCGTGGGCATCGCCACCATCAGGCCCTGCGCCTGCAGCGCCTCATGCGCCTCGTCGAGGCTCTTCCACGCCCGCTCGATCAGCGTGTCGATCTCCTCGTGGGAAATCACCAGCGGCGGAGAGATGATCATGCGGTCGTTCACGTGCCGCATGATCAGGTTGTTGGCAAAGCACCGCTCCCGGCAGATGTAGCCGGCCTGCCCCGCCTCGCCCGCGAACTCCGCCCGCGACGCCTTGTCCGGCGTCAGCGCGATGGACCCCATCAGCCCGACAATCGTCGCCTCGCCCACCAGCGGATGCTCGGTCAGCGATTCGAACCGCTCCTTGAGGTAGGGCGCCACGTGGTCGCGCGCCCGCGTCACGATGCCTTCCTCGTCCAGCAGGCGCAGGTTCTCCAGCGCCACGGCACAGGCCACCGGGTGCCCGGAATAGGTGTAGCCGTGGTTGAACTCCACGTCGCCGATCACCGCCTCGACCGCGTCCGACACGATGGACGCGCCGATCGGCTGGTAGCCCGAGGACAGCCCCTTCGCGACGGTCATGATGTCGGGACGGATGTCCATGGTCTGCGACCCGAACCACTCGCCGGTCCGGCCGAAGCCGCAGATCACCTCGTCGGCGATCAGCAGGACGCCGTACTTGTCGACGATGCGCTGGATCTCCGGCCAGTAGGTCGACGGCGGCACGATCACCCCGCCCGCACCCTGGATCGGCTCGGCGATGAAGGCCGCGACCTTGTCCTGCCCGATCTCGAGGATCTTCTCTTCCAGCAGACGCGCCCGCGCCAGGCCGAACTCCTCCGGCGTCATGTCCCCACCCTCGAGATACCAGTACGGCTGGTCGATGTGGTGGATGCCGGGGATCGGCAGGCCGCCCTGCGCGTGGATGCCCTTCATCCCGCCAAGGCTGCCCGACCCCACCGACGACCCGTGGTAGCCGTTCCACCGCGCGATGATCTGGTCGCGCTGCGGCTGGCCCTTCTCGGCCCAGTAGGTCCGCACCATGCGCAGGTTGGTGTCGTTCGCCTCCGACCCGGAGTTGGCGAAGAACACGTGGTTCAGATCGCCCGGCGCCAGCTCCGCCAGCCGCGCGGCCAGGTTGATCGCCGGCACGTGGCTGGTCTGGAAGAAGGTGTTGTAGAACGGCAGGTCGCGCATCTGCCGGGCGGCGACCTCGGCCAGCTCCTCGCGCCCGTAGCCCACGTTCACGCACCAAAGCCCTGCCATGGCGTCGAGGATGCGGTTGCCCTCGCTGTCCTGCAGCCAGCAGCCCTCGGCCCGGGTGATGATCCGCGCGCCCTTGTCCTTCAGCCCGCCTGCATGGGTGAAGGGGTGGATGTGGTGTGCCGCGTCCAGGGCCTGCAGCTCGGCGGTGGGGGAATTGATGGTCAGGATGTTCATGAAACGCCTCCGGTCAGAGTTGGCGCCAGAATATGATCAAATTTTGCGAAGTCAATCGACTCGCCCCGGAACGACCGATCCCGACCAGAGACCCGGACACCCCGATGGCCCGACGCCGGGACCACCCAAACGCCCCGTCTTCCCAACACGCACGGACAGGCAAACCCTGCCCCTTCATCTTGGCAAAAATACCTGACTCCACACCGCCACACGCGCCGAACCCGCCGCTCCTCACCCGAAAAGGGATGGCCGGGGCGGGCGGGCCGACTTCCGCAGGAAGAGGTACGCCCCGCCCCGGCCCGAAGCCCCGGCGTCAAAGGCTCTGCGCGATCAGCTCCATGCCCTGCCGAACGTCGCCCGCCATCGCGGCAGAGGCCGCCGCGGCATCCCGCGCCAGAAGCGCCTTCAGCAGGTCCTTGTGGCGGTCGGGCAGGTTGCGCGTGCCGGTCTGGCCGCAGACCACCCGCAGCGACGGGCCGAATCGCAGCCACAACCCCTCGGTCATCGACGTCAGGATCGGCGCGCGGGCCTCGGCGTTCAGGGCCGCGTGGAAGGCGAAGTTCTCCCGCAGGTAGGCCTCCACGTCGCCGCGGGCGATGGCCTGGTCCAGCCGGGCGTCGATCGCGGCCAGCGCCGTCACCGCCTCCGCGCCGATGCGTTCCGCCGCGCGCTCCGCCAGCCGCGTCTCGACGGTCAGCCGCGCCTCGGTCAGGTCGGCCACCGCCGCCGCGTCCAGCACCGGCACCATGATCCGCCGGTTGCCGAGCGCGGCCAGCGCGCCCTCCGCCGTCAGGCGGCGCAGGGCCTCCCGCACCGGTGTCATGCCCGCGCCCATGCGGTCCACCAGCCCCTGGATGGTCACCGGCTCGCCCGGGGCCAGCGCGCCGAACAGCACCATCTCGCGCAAGGCGCGGTAGACCTGTTCATGCGCCGGAAGGCCCGCACCGTCGCGTATATCTGCCGCTTTCGTCACCACGTGCCTCCCCATTGCGCATCCGGCGGCCAGAGCCGCTTGCACCCGTCATCAGGCCATGGAAACATCGCGCAAGTTGCCTCTCAGCGCAACTTATGATCAAAATCCTGGCACGGGGGCGCCGAAGACCCCCCGACCAACGGGAGAAAGAGATGACCAAGACCCCTATGACGACCCTGGCGAGCCTGACCGCCTCCGCGGCGCTGCTGGCCACCATGGCTGCCGCCGAAGAGGTGCGAGTCTACAACTGGTCGGACTACATCGACGAAAGCCTGCTCGAGAAGTTCGAGCAGGAAACCGGCATCGACCTGATCTACGACGTCTTCGACTCCAACGAACTGCTGGAGACCAAGATGCTCGCCGGCAACTCCGGCTATGACGTGGTGGTGCCCACCGGCACCTTCCTGCAGCGCCAGATCGCGGCCGGCGCCTTCCAGAAGCTCGACAAGGAGCAGCTGCCCAACCTCGACAACATGTGGGACACCATCGAGGAGCGCACGGCGAAGTACGACCCCGGCAACGAATACGCCATCAACTACATGTGGGGCACCACCGGCATCGGCGTGAACGTCCCCAAGGTCAAGGAACTGCTGGGCGAGGACGCCCCGCTCGACAGCTGGGACCTGGTGTTCAAGCCGGAGAACATGGAAAAGCTCGCCGAATGCGGCGTCCATTTCCTCGACGCCCCGGCCGAGATGCTGCCCGCCGCGCTGAACTACATCGGCGAGGACCCGGACAGCCATGACCCGGACGTGATCGCCAAGGCCGAAGAGGTCTACGCCCCGATCCGCCCCTACATTCAGAAGTTCCACTCGTCCGAGTACATCAACGCGCTGGCCAACGGCGAGATCTGCGTGGCCGTCGGCTGGTCCGGCGACGTGCTTCAGGCCCGCGACCGCGCCGCCGAGGCCGACAACGGCGTCGAGGTGGCCTACATCATCCCGAAGGAAGGCGCGCAGATGTGGTTCGACCAGATGGCGATCCCGGTCGACGCCCCGAACCCGGAGGGCGCGATGAAGTTCCTGAACTTCATCATGGACCCCGAGAACATGGCCGCAGCGTCGAACTACGTCTACTACGCCAACGGCAACAAGGCCTCGCAGGAATTCCTGAACGAGGACGTGATCGGCGATACCGCGATCTACCCGGACGAGGAGACGCTGGACAACACCTACACCACGACTCCCTACGATCCGAAGGTGCAGCGCGTGGTCACGCGCCTGTGGACCTCGATCAAGTCGGGCACCTGACACGCTGATCCCAACGAACGGCCCGCGCCCGACGACCCTGGCGCGGGTCACCTCACCTGCGGAAAGAACCACATGGCCCAGACCGTCTTTGCCCCTTGGGAGAACCCCGAGGAAAAACCGCTTATCCGGTTCCGGAACGTCACCAAGCGCTTCGGCGATTTCACCGCCATCGACGATCTGACGCAGGACATCTACGCGCGGGAATTCTTCGCGCTGCTCGGCCCCTCGGGCTGCGGCAAGACCACCCTGATGCGGATGCTCGCGGGCTTCGAACAGCCGACCGAGGGCCAGATCCTGCTCGACGGTCAGGACATCGCGAAGATCCCCGCCAACAAGCGCTCGGTGAACATGATGTTCCAGAGCTACGCGCTGTTCCCGCATCTCTCCGTCTGGGAAAACATCGCCTTCGGCCTGAAGCGCGCAAAGAAGCCCAAGGCCGAGATCGAGAGCCGCGTGAGCGAGATGCTCCGCCTCACGCACCTCGAGAAGTTCGCCCAGCGCAAGCCCCACCAGATTTCCGGCGGCCAGCGCCAGCGCGTGGCCCTCGCCCGCTCGCTCGCCCGGGCGCCGAAACTCCTGCTCCTCGACGAACCGCTCGGCGCGCTCGACCGCAAGCTGCGCGAGGAAACCCAGTTCGAGCTGATGGACATCCAGGAGAAGACCGGGACCACCTTCATAATCGTGACCCACGACCAGGAAGAGGCGATGACCGTCGCCTCCCGCGTGGCGGTCATGGACCACGGCAAGATCATCCAGGTCGACACGCCCGACCGCATCTACGAGGCGCCCGTCTCGGTCTACGTGGCCGACTTCATCGGCGACGTGAATCTGTTCCGCGGCATAGCCGAGGCGCGCCCGGCCCCGACCCCCGCCACGCCCGGGCCCGCGACCCAGCCCGAATCGAAGCTCCCCATGCCGGAGCCCGACACGCCGGAGGCCGAGGCCGCCCTGCAGGAGGCGGCAGAGGAACACGCCCGCCGCCCGCAGCCCAACGAACTGGGCCAGAAGCTGCACGACAAGGTGCTGGCGCCCATCGTCGGCAAGTGGCTGGAGGAACCGCAGAAGGCCCTGCCGCTGCCCGACGCCGCGCCGCAGACCGGCACCACCGCGGACTCCGCCCCGGCGCCTGCGACGCAGACCGTTCCGGCCCCCGCCGTGGCGGACGTGCCTCCCGGCGGCCTCGCCATCGCCTGGGCCGAAGGCCAGCCCAGGCTGATCGCCGTCAACGGCCCCGAGGAAAAGGCCGGCCAGAAGGTCGTCCTCTCGCTCCGCCCGGAAAAGATCGCGATCTCCAAGACACCGCCCGACGCCGTGAACGTGCTGAAGGGCAAGGTGATCGACATCGCCTACCTCGGCAACATCTCCACCTACCACGTCGAGCTTGCCGGCGGGCTGATGGTCAAGGCGCAGGCCACCAACACCCGCCGCGTCGCCAACCGCGACATCACCTGGGAGGACGAGGTCTACCTCTCCTTCACCACGACGGCGGGCGTCGTGCTGGAGGATGACGCGTGATCGACGAGGCCGCCAACCGGCGCAACGCCGCGCTCATGATCGCGCTGCTCGTCGCCGCGCTCTACTTCGCGGTGCGCACGGCGCTCCTGCTGGCAGGCCCCGGCCTCGACGATCCCGCCCTGCCCGTGCATTTCGCGGGGCTCGTCGCCACGCTGGGCGGCTTCCTCGCGCTCCTGAACAAGAGCGACGCAGACCAGCGCCGCGCCTTCCTCGGCAACGGGGTGATCGGCCTGCCCTACTTCTGGCTGCTGGCGCTGTTCCTCGTGCCCTTCCTGATCGTCCTGAAGATCTCGCTCTCGGACGTGGCGCTGGCCCGCCCGCCCTACATGCCGCAACTGGACCTCTCCGGCGGCTGGACGGCGATCACCGACTTCCTGTCGGAACTCGACTTCGAGAACTTCGTCTTCCTGACCACCGACGACCTCTACTGGAAAGCCTACCTCAGCTCGCTCCAGATCGCGGTGATCGCCACCTTCGCGACCCTGCTGGTGGGCTACCCGATGGCCTACGGCATGGCGCGCGCGCCCAAGGAATGGCAGGCGACGCTGCTGATGCTGGTCATCCTGCCGTTCTGGACGTCCTTCCTGATCCGCGTCTACTCGCTGATGGGCATCCTCGGGAACGAGGGGCTGCTGAACCAGCTCCTGCTGTGGACCGGCCTCATCTCCACGCCGCTGCAGATCCTCAACACCAAGATCGCGGTCTACATCGGCATCGTCTACACCTACCTGCCGTTCATGATCCTGCCGATCTACGCCGCGCTCGAGAAGATGGACGAAAGCCTGCTCGAAGCCGCCGAGGACCTCGGCTGCTCGCGGCTCGAAGCCTTCTGGCTCGTCACCTTCCCGCTCTCGCGCGGCGGCATCGTGGCCGGCTGCTTCCTCGTCTTCATCCCGACGATCGGCGAATTCGTCATCCCCTCTCTGCTCGGCGGCTCCGGCACGCTGATGATCGGCAAGGTGCTGTGGGAAGAGTTCTTCAACAACCGCGACTGGCCCGTCGCCTCCGCGGTAGCGGTCATCCTGCTGCTGATCCTGATCGTCCCGATCATCCTCTTCCAGCGCTCCGAGGAACGCGCAAGGCAGGCCGAGAAATGACCCGCCCCGCCCGCCGTTCCCCCGCCCCCCTCCGGCCCGGCACAGGCCCGCGCGCCTTCATCTTGGCCGAAATACCTCGGGGGGAGCCGAAGGCGGGGGGCAGCGCCCCCCTCCCCACCCGCCACCGCATCAAACCGCCGGCACCGGCGCGCCACGCAAGGCACAACCCCTCGGGAGCCGACGCATGAAACGCTTCTCCTGGTTCAACGCCACCGCCCTGACGCTGGGCTTCGCCTTCCTCTACCTGCCGATGGTCGTGCTGGTCATCTACTCGTTCAACGCCAGCCGCCTCGTCACCGTCTGGGCCGGCTTCTCGACGCAATGGTACGCGGAACTCTTCCGCGACCAGGAGTTCCTCGACGCGGCCTGGGTCACACTGCGGGTCGCCTTCTTCTCCTCGACCATCGCCACGGTGCTGGGAACGATGGCCGCCCACGTGCTGATCCGCGCCGGCCGGTTCCGGGGGCGGACGCTCTTCTCCGGCATGATCTACGCACCGCTCGTCATGCCCGAAGTCATCACCGGCCTCTCGCTGCTTCTGCTGTTCATCGGCATCGGGCTGGACCGCGGCGTGCTGACCGTGGTGCTGGCGCACACCACCTTCGCCATGTGCTACGTCTCGGTCGTGGTCTCGTCGCGCCTCGCCACCTTCGACACCGCGCTGGAAGAGGCGGCGCTCGACCTCGGCGCCACCCCGTTCGAAGCCTTCCGCCTCGTGACGCTGCCGATCATCGCACCCGCGGTGATCTCCGGCTGGCTGCTCGCCTTCACCCTGTCGCTCGACGACCTCGTGATCGCCAGCTTCACGACCGGCCCCGGCGCCACGACCCTGCCGATCAAGATCTTCTCGGCCGTCCGCCTCGGTGTCAGCCCGCAGATCAACGCGCTCTCGACCCTGCTGATCGTCTTCGTCACCATCGGCGTGATCACCGCCTCGCTGGTGACCAAACGGGGCGCCGTGCAGCGCGCGCGCGAGGAGCGCGCCGCCGAAACCACCGCGTGATCCGGCTCTACGAACCGGCCGCCTACGCGCGCGATCCCGGCAGCTATTGGACCGCCACGGTCACGCCTCCGGCGTGGCCGCGCCTCGACGCCCCCTTGAAGACGGATGTCGCCATCATCGGCGGCGGCTTCACCGGGCTGAACGCCGCGCTGACCCTGGCACAGGCCGGAACCCGCACCGCGCTGTTCGAGGCCGAGACCCCCGGCTGGGGCGCCTCCACCCGCAATGGCGGTTTCTGCTGCATCGGCGGCGCACTGGCGAGCGGGACAACCCTCGCCCGCCGCCACGGCGCCGCCCAGGCCGCCCTCTGGCACGACACGCAGGTCGCCGCCGTGTCCCATGTCCGCGACCTCCTCGACACCCACGGCATCGACGCCGACACCCATTCCGACGGCGAAACCGAACTGGCCCACACCGCCCGCGCCATGAAGGCCCTGCGGCAGGAGGCAGAGGCCGACCCGACCGCCCGCCTCACCGAGCGACACGACCTCGCAGCCCAGGGCATGGCCGGTCCCTGGCACGGCGCGCTGACCCGCGCGACGGGCTTCGCCCTCAACCCCGCCAGATATCACGCGGGCATCGCCCGGGCCGCCGCCGACGCGGGCGCGACCCTCCATGCCCACAGCCCCGTCACCGCGCTCAGCCGCAACGGCACGTGGCGCCTCACCGTCAACGGGCAGACCGTCACCGCCGACCGCGTCGTCCTCGCCACCAACGGCTACTCGTCCGAGGACCTGCCTCCCTGGCTCCGCGCCCGCACCCTGCCGGTGCAAAGCTCCATCCTGCTGACCCGGCCGCTCACCGATGCCGAAGCGGAAGACGCCGGCTGGACCACCGCGCAGATGGCCTACGACTCCCGCCGCCTGCTGCATTACTTCCGCCGCCTGCCGGACGGGCGGATGCTGTTCGGGATGCGCGGCGGGCTGACCGCGCGTCCCGCCGAACAGGCGGCCATCGCGAAACGGATCCGCAAGGACTTCGCCGCAGCCTTCCCGGTCTGGGCGGGCGTGGAGATCACGCACGAATGGTCCGGGCTGGTCTGCCTGATGGCCAGCGGCCACCCCTTCATCGGCGCCGTGCCGGACCACACGGGCCTCGACGCGGCGCTGGGGTTCCACGGCAACGGCGTCGCCATGGGCAGCTACGCGGGCCACGCGCTGGCAAAGGCCCTGCTCGGCACGCCGACCGGCCTGCCCGACTTCCTGGCTAAACCGCCGGCCCGTTTCCCGCTGGGCCGCCACAGGCGCGCCCTTCTGCGCCCCGCCTACCGGATCGCGGAAGCCTTCGACCTCTGACCCCCAGATTTTTCGAAGAAAAATCTGCCCGCCGGTAAAATCTTCGACCGAAGATTTTACCCCTGCGGCGTCATGTTCGCCCGCGCCTGCCCGCGCTTCAGGCCCAGCTGCCGCTCGCGCCAGATGATCAGCACGCCGGCCAGCACGACGATGGCCGCGCCGATCAGCACGCTGGCTGTCGGCACCTCGTCGAAGAACGCGTAGCCGAAGAGGATCGCGAACAGGATCGAGGCGTATTCGAACGGCGCCAGCACTGCCGCCCCCGCGAACTTGTAGGACGAGGTCAGGAAGATCTGCGCCACGCCGCCGATCAGCCCGGCGGCCACCAGCATCCAGAACACCGCCCAGCCCGGCCATGTCCAGCCGAACGGCACGGTCGCCAGCGAAAACAGCGTCGCCGTCAGGGAGAAGTAGAACACGATGGCGGAGGTTTCCTCGCTCGACACCATGCGGCGGATCTGGATCTGCGCCAGCGCCCGCATCACCGTGGACACGCCGATGAAGATCAGGCCCAGCATCGCCGCCTCGCTCCAGGCGTCAGGCGAAAGCCGCGGCCACAGCGCGATGGTCACGCCGCCAAGCCCCAGCAGAACCGCCGACATCCGGAACAGCCGCAGGCGTTCGCCCAGCATCAGCGCGGCCAGAAGCACCGTCAGCATCGGCGCGGCGTAGCCCAGCACCGTGACCTCCGGCAGAGGCAGAAGCCCCAGCGCGGCAAAGTTGCAGCCCATGGCGGTGACCCCCACCAGCCCGCGCCAGACGTGCATCAGGGGGCGCGTGGCCTTGAACCCGGTGCGCAGGTCGCCGCGCAGGGTCAGCCACAGGACGATCACCGGCATGGCAAAGAACGAGCGGAAGAACACCGCCTGCCCCGCGGGCACCTCGGTCGAGCTGGCCTTGATGAGCGAGGCCATGATCGTGAACAGGAAGACGGAGGCCAGCTTCAGCGCAATGCCGCGCATCGGTGACATGTGAGAAGGTCCTTTCGCGTTGCCGCTACCGTGAACCCCGCCAGTCGGAAGGTCAATCTGCCTGCCCCGTTTTACATGCCTTCGGCATGGAAAAAATCGTAATGGGTTAACGCGGCAGAGGGCTACGCAACAGGCGCGCGGCGACGTCGGGACGAAAAGGTTACCAACCGGCCGTTTCGACCCCCTCAACCGGCCGGTTCACCAGTAACGACGGTGCAAGCTGTGTGAAGATTGTCCTGCGGTGTTGTGGACAGCCAACTCCGCGGCACCACATCTGCACGGCGCACGCCCCGTTACCCTTCCGTGCGCCCCGTGCACGAAACCCGGTTGTCACCGCGCGTTAACGCCTCGGGACCAAGGCTCAAGCGCGCGCCAATGTCTCCATACCGGAAACAGTCAGCGGGTCAGGTCGTCTCCAGACAATGCCGGCGGAAGGCCTTCTTCAGCATGTCGAGCTCGGCGCGCAGCAGGTCGACCTCTGCCCGGATGTCATCGCCCAGCGCCTCGCCCGAGATAAGCGAAAAGCTCTGCAACACGCCGTTGGTCGCCGCGTCGGTGATCAGGAAGGTCTGCACCCCGTCGCCGATCGCCTCTGCCGGGACCGGCACCTGAAGCAGCCACTGGGCGCCCGCCTCCCGTGCCTTGCCCGCCACTTCGGTCACCATCACGCCGGTCACCGGCTGGTCGTTCAGCGTCACTTCGACGTCCGGCGCGGCGGTGCCTTCGGTGCTCAGCACCCCTTCCCAGAGCCCTTCCCGGAACCGCGTCTTCGTCAGGGTGAATGCGCTCATGCTCGGGACTCCTTCCGGCGGCTCACAGCGCCGCCCGCTTGCGGCGGCTGAACGTCAGGTCGCGGAGGATCACCTGGTTCATCTCCGGCCCTTCGAAGATCAGGTCGAGCCACATCTTCTCCACCCGCTTCTCGTTCAGCTTGGTGTAGGCGAGGTCGAACTCGACGTTGATCTCTTCCTCGTTCAGCGGCAGCTCACGGACGATCTGTTCCGTGTTCGGGCCGTGCTTGATGTTCAGTCTTGCAAAGATTTCAAGGGGTTTCTCCATCTCGACGATGGTATCGATCCGGATCAGGTGGCTGCGCTTCAGGCCCTGCGAGGCCTCCTGCGGCAGGTCGATGGCCAGCGACAGGTAGGACCCGTCGAAACGGAAGACGTCCAGCCGCAGTCCGTAGGCGGCAAGGTCGGCCTCCCGCGTGTTGCGGATCTGGCGCAGGGTCAGTTCGGAGCGTGCGCAGTCATGGAACAGCGTGGCCTCCCGGCCCAGCATGCTTTGCGACTCGACCGATGACATGCCGGGCCGCGGCAGAGGTCCACACCATAGCTCCGGCCGCCAGGCCCAGTCGGCATCCACGGGGCGCGGAAACGCCTGGTTGCCGATCATCGGCAGCGCCAGCCGTTCCTCCGCGACGTGGATCAGCCGGTCGAGGTGCGTGCGCAGGCGCCGGGCGCGGTTGCGGCTTTCCCGGAGGGCGGCGAGGTCCATGCCGGAGGCGGAGCGCGCGGCCTGCGACCAGCGTCTCAGGCCCGCGGCAAAGACCATCTTGTCCAGCCATCCCTGCCGCTGCCCTGTCGTCATGCCGTGCCGTGTCCCCAAATGTCTTTTGCGCCTCCCGAATACGACAGATCGTTTCGGGTTCGGAAACCATTATGGCTTACACCACGGTTCGAATAAACGCGAAAAACCACGATATCGTTACGCTTTTCCTTGAATCCGCCCGCGCGGCGGCTTCACCCTTCCTTCACGGACTTGCGCGTACAATGAAGTCACGCACCTGCCCCAGCATCCGCGCCCCGTCACGACCCGCCATCGCATCGCCCTCCGGCGCGTAAAGCGCCAGACCGACCATGTGACCGCCCTGCAGGAAGGCCCCCCGCCAGTAGCGCTGATCGCCCTCGCTCAGCATCTTGTCGCCGCCGCTGCCGAGGTGGGCCAGGGTCAGCCCGTCATCCTCGTAGGCCCCCAGCAGGGGCGCCCCCGCAGCCTTCGCCAGCGCAGCCGGATCGGGCACCGCGCCCCCCGGGTCCTTCGGGCCGACAGTCACCGTCACGATCACCGGCGGCACGTTGTAGCCCGCCTTGCCGCCCGACAGGATGTAGCACGACGCGATCACGGCGACCCCCTGCCCGTTCCGCGAGCGTGAGGTTTCTGGGTCGATGCAGTAGCCCTCCGGCCCGTCCACGACGACGGCGCCCCCGGCAAGGGACACCTTTTCGAGCGGGGGCTTGCTGCCCGTTGACGCGCCCGCCAGATCGCTGGCGGGCATGTCGCAGGCGGCAAGCCACAGCGCCGCCGCGAGGACCGTGAAGATCGTTCCGCGCATCGGCGTCAGAGATCGGCGTAGACGTGTTTCTCGGCCTTGCCGCCCGGATGGGTGACCGCGCCCTTGTAGGTCTCACCGACCAGTTGCGCGTATTTCCAGAGCGACCCGGACGCATAGATCGTGTCCCGCGGCCCGGCCCAGGCTTTCTTGCGGGCGGCCAGCTGCTCGTCCGTCAGGTCCACGGACAGCTTGCCGGTCAGGGCGTTGATGGTGATGACATCGCCCGTCTCCACCAGCGCGATCGGCCCGCCGTGCGCCGCCTCGGGACCGACGTGACCCACGCAGAACCCGCGCGTCGCGCCGGAGAAGCGCCCGTCGGTGATCAGCGCGACCTTCTTGCCCATGCCTTGCCCGGACAGCGCGGCGGTAGTGGCCAGCATCTCGCGCATGCCGGGGCCGCCCGCAGGGCCCTCGTTGCGGATGACCAGAACCTCGCCTTCCTTGTAGGCGCGCATCTTGACCGCCTCGAAGCAGTCCTCCTCGCATTCGAAGACCCGCGCGGGCCCTGTGAAGACCTGGTCTTCAGCCGCGATGCCCGCGACCTTCACGATGGCGCCTTGCGGGGCAAGGTTGCCCTTCAGGCCCACGACGCCGCCGGTCTTGGTGATCGGCGTTTCGATGGGATAGATCACCTTGCCGTCGGCCTCGCGCTCGATCAGGTCGAGCTCTTCGCCCATGGACCGCCCCGTTGCGGTCATGCAGTCCTCGTGGATCAGGCCCGCCTTGCGCAGTTCCTTCATCACGACAGGCACGCCGCCGACCTCGTAGAGGTCCTTGGCCACGTAGTTGCCGCCGGGCTTTAGGTCGACGAAGTAGGGCGTGTCCCGGAAGATCTCGCACACGTCGTCGAGGAAGAACTCCAGCCCCGCCTCATGCGCGATGGCGGGCAGGTGCAGGCCGGCGTTGGTCGAGCCGCCGGTGCAGGCGACGACACGCGCGGCGTTTTCCAGCGACTTCATGGTGACGATGTCGCGGGCGCGGATGTTGCGTTCCAAGAGGTTCATCACGGCGATACCCGACGCGGTGCCGTACTGGTCGCGGCTTTCGTAAGGCGCTGGCGCGCCGGAGGAATTCATCAGCGCAAGGCCGATGGCCTCGGACACGCAGGCCATGGTGTTGGCTGTGAACTGGCCGCCGCAGGCCCCGGCAGAGGGGCAGGCTGCCTTCTCGATGGCGCGCAGTTCCTCGTCGGAGTTGGCGCCCGCCTGGTGCCTGCCCACGGCTTCGAACACGTCCTGCACGGTGATGTCGCGGCCCTGGTATTTGCCCGGCATGATCGACCCGCCGTAGATGAAGACCGACGGCACGTTGAGCCGCACCATCGCCATCATCATCCCCGGCAGGGACTTGTCGCAACCCGCCAGCCCCACGAGCGCATCGTAGCAGTGTCCGCGCATGGTCAGCTCGACCGTGTCGGCGATGGCTTCGCGGGAGGCGAGCGAGGCGCGCATGCCCTCGTGTCCCATGGCGATGCCATCGGTCACGGTGATGGTGGTGAATTCGCGCGGCGTGCCGGAGGCTTCCTTGACGCCCAGCTTCACCGCCTGCGCCTGCCGGCTCAGCGAGATGTTGCAGGGCGCGGCCTCGTTCCAGCAGGTCGCCACGCCGATCAGCGGCTGGTGGATCTCTTCCTCGCTGAGCCCCATGGCGTACATGAAGGAGC
Organism: Sagittula sp. MA-2; assembly: GCF_030126985.1. GTDB lineage: Bacteria > Pseudomonadota > Alphaproteobacteria > Rhodobacterales > Rhodobacteraceae > Sagittula. Next base: position 4,197,285 of record NZ_CP126145.1, read on the forward strand.
GATGCGGCGCACGGGCCGGGCCTTCGGTGACGTGACGGCTGGGCAGTTTGGTCTTGTCAAACGGACGCTTGAGCACGGCTATTTCCTCCCGGTAATTGTCCCATCCGGCATAGCCTCAGTCCCCCAACGGGGCAAGCGAGTCATGGTATACCAAATGTGAAAGGGCGGGAGGTGCGTCCTAGCCCGCGCCGATCAGGGCGCCAGCACCGAACACCAGAGCCCCGCCCAGAACCACCTGGAAGGCCGCCCGCCAGAACGGCGTTTCCATGAACCTGTTCTGGATCCACGCGATGGCCCAAAGCTCGACGAAGACGACGATGGTGGCCACGATGGTGGCGGTCCAGAAATGCGGGATCAGATAGGGCAGCGCATGTCCCAGCCCGCCGAGCGCCGTCATCACACCGGCGGCGATGCCGCGCTTGACCGGCGAACCGCGCCCCGAAAGCTGTCCGTCGTCCGAGGCCGCCTCCGTGAACCCCATGGAAATGCCCGCGCCGACAGAAGCCGCCAGACCGACAAGGAAGGTCGTCCAGGTGTCCTGCGTCGCAAAGGCGGTGGCGAAGATCGGCGCCAGGGTCGAGACCGAGCCATCCATCAGCCCCGCAAGGCCCGGCTGCACCCATGTCAGAAGGAACTGGCGCTTGGCCATGTCGTCCTCGGACTGGCGGGAGTCGGCATCGAGGTGTTCGGCCTCCAGCCCCTCGGCAGCCTTCTGGTGGCCCGCTTCGGCGGCGGCGAGGTAGCCCAGCAGCTTGCGGGTGCCAGCGTCCGTGGTGCGTTGCGCGGCGGCGGTGTAGAAGCGTTCGGCGTCGCGTTCCATCGCCTCCGCCTCCGTGCGGATGCGTTCGAGCGAGAGGTTCTCAACCAGCCAGACCGGCTTGCGCGCGTAGAAGCCGGCGACGTGCTCGCGGCGGATCAGAGGGATGACCTCGCCGAACCGCTGGCGGTGCAGTTCGATCAGGGAGGCACGGTGATGATCTTCCTCCTCGGCCATGCCGTCGAAGATCGCGGCGGTATCGGGATACTCCGCTCGCAGCCGTTCCGCGTAGCTCCGGTAGATCCGGGCGTCGTCCTCTTCGGACGAGATCGCCAGTGCCAGCACTTCCTGTTCGGAAAGATCGCCGAAACGCCGACGCTGCATCGAAAACCGCATGTCACACCCCTCTTTAGATCGGTTCTAAAGTAGTCGTCGGCCCGCCCGCCGCAAGCGGGAATTCGGGACGCGGCCAATTCGCCGCATCGCTTCGGCCCACCCTTGACGTTTTCCACCCGATGCGCCATTTCTGAACCGAACAGTTTAGTTCATAAAGTGATCGGGAGATTCCTCATGACACGTCTTGCAACCGCCGCGCTCCTTGCCGCCTCCGTCCTTGCCGCGCCCGCGTTCGCGGATGTCGGGCCGTCCTACCTGCCGAATCTGACCTTCCCGGACAACGGCCCGAAGCCCGCAACCTCGACCCAGGGGCAGGATCAGGACCAGCGCCCTGTCCAAGGTGAGGTCTGCACGCTGAACCAACCCACGACCTGCCGGTAAACCGCTCTTGCATTGCGGCGGCTTGCCCGAACTGAACCGCGCGGTCTATACATGCGTTCTACGACAGGAGGGGCGATATGACCGCGGGACACACCGCAGAGGCCCGGGCTGACGATGCAGCCCGGGATCGCGCACAGGACATCCGGAAGGGCCGCAAGTACGATCAGGTGCTCGCCGGCGCGCAGGAGGTCTTCATGCGCGACGGGTTCGAAGGTGCCTCGGTCGACGACATCGCCCGCGAGGCCGGTGTATCCAAGGCGACGCTCTACAGCTACTTCCCGGACAAGCGCCTCCTGTTCCTCGAGGTGACCTCTGCCCAGTGCTGCAGACAGGCGGACGAGGCGCTTCTGTCCATCGAGATGACCCACACGCCGGAACACGTTCTGCGCGACGCCGGTCACCGCATCCTGACCTTCATGCTGTCAGAACTCGGCCAGCGGATCTTCCGGATCTGCGTCGCCGAAGCCGACCGTTTCCCGGAACTCGGGCGCCAGTTCTACCAGTCCGGCCCGATGATCGCCAAGCGCGCTCTGTCCGGCTATCTGGACGTGGCCCGCACGCGCGGCGAGATCATCACCGACGACGTGTCGCTGGCCGCCGACCAGTTCGCCGAGCTGTGCAAGGCCGATCTCTGGCCCAAGGCGGTGTTCGGTCTCCAGACGGAGTTCACCCAATCCGAACGCGACCGGATTGTGGATGGCGCTGTCGCCACCTTCATGGCACGTTACGGCGCAAAGTGACCCCTTCGAAAGGAGCCGCCGCCATGACACAGGCCATGAAAACCGTATCCGAAAACCGCTGCTTCGGCGGCGTTCAGGGTGTCTACAGCCACGCCTCCGAGGCCACCTCGTGCGAGATGACCTTTGGCCTCTTCCTGCCTGAGGAAGCGGCGCATGTTCCGGTCCCGGTGCTGTGGTACCTGTCCGGCCTGACCTGCACACACGAAAACGCCATGACCAAGGCCGGGGCGCAGGCCTGGGCCGCGGAACACGGCATCGCGCTGGTCTTTCCCGACACGTCGCCGCGCGGCGAGGGCGTTGCCAACGACGAGGCCTATGACCTCGGCCAGGGCGCCGGTTTCTACGTGAACGCCACGGAGTCTCCCTGGGCGCCGCATTTCCGCATGTGGGATTACGTGGCCGAGGAGCTGCCCGCGCTGATCGGTGCTAACTTCGCCATTGATCTGGAGCGGCAGGCGATCACCGGGCACTCGATGGGCGGGCACGGCGCGCTGACGCTGGCCATGTCGCTGCCGGGGCGCTTCGCCTCCGTCTCGGCGTTTTCGCCGATCGCCAACCCGACGCAGTCCGACTGGGGCACCAAGCAGCTGGGCGCCTACCTGGGCGACGACAAGGCGGCCTGGGAAAAGCACGACAGCTCCCTCCTGATGCGCGAAAAGGGTTTCGACGGGCCGGTGCTGATCGATCAGGGATCGAAGGACCAGTTCCTCGACCTCCTGAAGCCCGAGGCGCTGGCCGAAGCGATGACCGCCAAGCGGCAGGACGGGGTCTTCCGGATGCAGAACGGCTATGACCACAGCTATTTCTTCGTCTCGACCTTCATGGAGGACCATGTGGCCTTCCACGCAGAGGCAATGCTGGGCTGAACTCCGTGACCACGCTTTACATCGACGCCGACGCTTGCCCGGTGAAGGAAGAGGCCGAGCGCGTGACCACCCGCCACAAGGTGCCGATGAAGCTGGTGTCGAACGGCGGCATCCGCCCGTCGCGCAACCCGCTGGTGGACATCGTCGTGGTGTCCTCCGGCGCGGACGAGGCCGACAAGTGGATCGCCGATCAGGCCGGACGCGGCGACGTGGTGGTGACGAACGACATCCCGCTTGCCGCGAAATGCGTGGAGGCCGGGGCGCAAGTGCTGCGGCCCGACGGCTCTGCGCTGACTGGCGCCAACATCGGCGCGCAACTTGCGATGCGCGACCTCGCCGCTGACCTGCGCGCTGCCGATCCCTTCCGGCAGGGCGGCGGCAAGTCCTTCACGAAGGCCGACCGGAGCCGTTTCCTCGATGCGCTGGACCGGGCGCTGCGCATGGCCGCGAAGGAGAAGGGATGACCATCGAAGCCGTGATCTTCGACGTCGGCAACGTGCTGATCGAATGGCAGCCGGAGCGTTACTACGATCCGAAGATCGGCGCCGACCGGCGCGCGGCGATGTTCGCAGAGGTTGACCTGCACGGGATGAACGACCTTGTCGACCGAGGCGCCGACTTCAGTGACACGATTTACGGCTGGGCAGAGAAGTACCCGCACTGGCGCGATGAGATCCGGCTCTGGCACGACGACTGGCTGGAGATGGCGAAACCGGCGATCCCCCACTCCGTCCGCTTGCTGGAGGCGCTGAACGCAAAGGGCGTCACGACCTTCGCGCTTACGAACTTCGGCATCGGAACCTGGGCCATCGCGACGCCGGTCTACGGTTTCCTCAACAGCTTCAGCCATGCCTACGTCTCCGGCCACATGGGTGTGACAAAGCCCGACGCACGCATCTACGAGATGGTCGAGGCGCACTCCGGCATCGTTCCCGGAAACCTGCTGTTCACCGACGACCGGGCCGAGAACATCGAGGCCGCGGCGGCGCGCGGCTGGCAGACTCACCTGTTCGACGGGCCGCAGGGCTGGGCCGATGCGCTGGTGTCCCACGGTCTGCTGACACCGGACGAGGCGCGGTGAGCACGGCGGCGACACTCGCCGCACTGGCCCTCGCCGGGCTGCCCGCTGCGCGTGAACTGCGCCGCACACCGCGCAACGCACGTTTCCGCCAGCAGGCCCCGGGCCGTTTCGCGGAGCTGTCGCAGGGACACACGCATTACGACTGGCTCGGTCCCGAACGCGGCGCGGTCATGGTCTGCGTGCACGGGCTGACCACGCCGTCCTACGTTTGGCTCGGGCTGGCGCGGCACCTCGTCGCCATGGGATTTCGCGTGCTGGTCTACGACCTTTACGGGCGCGGCTATTCCGACGCGCCGAGGGGTCCGCAGACACCGGGCTTCTTCACGCGGCAACTGGAGGACCTGCTGGCGCACGAGGGCCTGACCGACGACCTGACGCTGGCGGGCTACTCCATGGGTGGGGCCATTGCCGCGCATTGGGGGATTGCAAACCCGGACCGCCTGCGCCGCCTGATCCTGCTGGCCCCCGCCGGTATGGGCCATCAGGTCGGTCCCGTCGCACGCTTTTGCACGGAATGGCCGCTGACTGGCGACTGGCTGTTCCACATGGCCTACCCGACTCAATTCGCCCGCACCGCCCGGGCCGCGGCCCATGCCGACAGCAGCGTCGACGACATCGCCGGGCTTCAGATGGCAGAGCTGCGGCGGCGCGGGTTTCTGCGGTCTGTCCTCTCCTCCCTGCGCGGCACGTTGCGGCGCGATACGGAGGAGGCGCACCGCGCGCTGCACAAGGCCAGGGTGCCCGTCGCGGCGATCTGGGGGCGCGACGACACGGTGATCCCGCTGCGTGCCATGGGGCGGTTGGCCGAATGGAACCGCGACGCCCGCCACGTGGTGATCGACGGCGCCGGCCACGGGCTGCCGTGGACGCATACCGAACAGGTGGCCGAGGCGATCCGCGACACGTGGGAAGGGCCGACGGTCTGACCGCCGCGCAGGCGGGTCAGGCGGCCAGGGCGCCAGCAGGCGGAGTGGTGCGGTTTTCCTTCACCGGCAGGTGCACCAGCGCGCTGAACGCCCCGACCCCGACGCCGATCCACCAGACCATGGTGTAGTCGCCGAAGACGTCGTACATCCGCCCGCCCAGCCATACGCCGAGGAACCCACCCAACTGGTGGCTGAAGAACACGATGCCATAGAGCGTGCCCATGTAGCGCAGCCCGTAGAGGTGCGCGATCAGGCCGGAGGTCAGCGGCACCGTCGCCAGCCACAGCGCGCCCATCACGGCCGAGAACACGAGCACCGACACCGGCGTGATCGGCAGCATGATGAAGGCCGCCGCCGCAACGGTGCGGGCAAGGTAGATGAAGGCCAGCAGGTACTTGCGCTGGAATCGGTTGCCCAGCCAGCCCGCCGTCAGCGTGCCCGCGATGTTGAACAGCCCGATCAACGAGATGGAGACCGCCCCGAGCGCCGACGTGGTTGTGATCCCCATGCCCGAAAGGATGCCGCCCGCCATGATCGGCGAGCAGAGCTCGGTCACGAGGGCGGGGAAGTGCGCGGTAACGAAGGCAAGCTGGTAGCCGCAGGAAAAGAAGCCGAGGAAGATCATCGTGAAGGACGGGTCGCGGAAGGCCCGGCCGAGGATCTCGCCCATGGTCTCCTCCAGCTCGGCCTTGGAGGCCGCCGCCGGGGCGCGCATCATTGGCAGCGCCAGCAGCACAGAAAGCACCGCCACGGCGAAGACGATAAAGACCATCTGCCACGACATCACGCCCAGCAGAGCCTCTGCCACCGGTGCGCCGAAGACCTGCCCGGCGCTGCCCGCCGCGGTGGCGATGGCCAGCGACATGGAGCGGTTCTCGGCACTGGACGCGCGACCCACGACGGCAAGGATCACGCCGAAGCCGGTGCCCGCCACGCCGAAGCCCACCAGCACTTCCCACGCCTGCATGGCAAAGGGCGTCTCCGCGAAGGACGACATGACGAGGCCCGCTGCATAAATCACAGCGCCGATGATTATGGCCTTCCGGTCGCCGATCTTCTCGGCCACGGCGCCGAACAGCGGCTGGCCGATCCCCCATGCGAGGTTCTGGATGGCGATGGCGAGCGAGAACTCTGCCCGTGCCCAGCCGAATTCCTCGGCGATAGGGATCTGGAAGACGCCGAAGCTGGCCCGGATCGCGAAGCTGACCATGATGATCACGCAACCGACGATCAGCACGGGTGTGACAATGGGGGCCGGTCTGTCCATGATCGTTACTCCTGCAGCGTTGCACGATCAGAACCGCAGATGCGGAATTAGGTCAATTTCTCTTACGTGATATTGCCCATCACAATGCGTGATGAACTGTGCAGAAAACCAAACGACAAGGCATGGTCAGATCATGGCACAGAGGGAAATCAAGCTGGCATTTCACGGCGTTCCGAGGTCCGTCCCCCTCTACACATCCGCCGCGGCCCGCGCTAAAGGCGAGGCATGACAACTGTCCCCGACCTCTATGCCAAGCGCGTTCAGGACGGCCGGCTGAAGCCCGACGAGGCACAGCGCGGCGCCCTTCCCGCCTTCGAACGCATCCGCGCCGAACTGGCCGATCCGCCGAAGCGCGGCCTTTTCCGCAAGGCGCCGGAACCGCCGAAGGGCCTCTACCTCTGGGGGGGCGTCGGGCGCGGCAAGTCGATGCTGATGGATCTGTTTGTCGAAACGCTGAACGTCCCGGCCCGGCGCACGCATTTCCACAGCTTCATGCAGGAAATCCATTCGGAGATGCACCGCCTCCGCAAGGAGGGGGTCGAGGATCCGATCAAGCCGATCGCCAAGGCGGTGGCCGACTCGGCCAAGGTTCTGGCCTTCGACGAGATGCAGATCACCGACATCACCGACGCGATGATCGTGGGGCGGCTGTTCGAACAGTTGTTCAGCGCGGGCACCGTGGTGGTCACCACGTCGAACCGCATACCCGACGACCTCTACAAGGACGGCTTGAACCGGCAGTTGTTTCTGCCGTTCATCGAGCTCATCAAGGACAAGCTGGAGGTCCGCGAGCTGGCCTCCAAGACCGACCACCGGCAGGACCGGCTGGCCGGGACGCAGGTCTTTTTTACCCCGGCAAACGCAGAGGCGCGCCAGAAGATCGACGCGATCTGGGAAGAGCTGACGCACGGCATCGAGGATACGCTGACGCTGCATGTGAAGGGCCGCGAGGTGGAACTGCCGCGCTACCGCAATGCCATGGCACGGGCGAGTTTCTTCGACCTGTGCGGCCGCGCGCTGGGACCGGCGGACTACCTCGCTCTGGCCGACGCGGTGCGCGTGCTGGTGCTGGAAGACATTCCCCGCCTCTCTCGTCACAATTTCAACGAGGCGAAGCGCTTCGTGACCCTGATCGACGCGCTCTACGAGGCCCGCGTCCGGCTGATCGCCACCGCTGCCGCCGAACCGGAGAGCCTATATGTCGAAGGTGCGGGCAGTTTCGAGTTCGAGCGCACCGCCTCCCGCCTGCGCGAGATGCAGGCCGCCGACTGGGCCGGCGAACAGGGCTGACGCGACAAGGAACAGGGCCCCTCGGGGCCCTGCTTGGTACTGGCTGCTCGTTTTTGCTTCTCTGCCTTGAAAAGGGTCAGTCCGGGATGGTGAGCACCATGTCGGGCCTCAGTTCGCCCGGCGTGCGCAGCACGTCCTTGTTTGCCTCCAGGATCTGGAGGTAGGCGACGGTGGTTCCGAAATGCCGGAAGGCGATGCCGGGCAGGCTGTCGCCCGCCTGCACCGTGTAGGTCCTTGCCGCGGCGGCGACCGGGGTGGCCGGTTCGGGTGCCGCGATGCGCGCGGTCTTGATTGTTTCGGTCTGGGCCGCGGCGGTCACGGGTTTCTGAAGCTCGCGCAGAATGCCGTAGCCCATAGCCTGCATGGCATCGTTGACGCGCTGTTCGGAGGTTGCGGGGACTGCCTGGCCGGTCCGTGTAACGGCGGCCGGTTCCGGCGTCAGCGCCGCCACTTCGGACGGGCGCGCGACGGGCCGCAAGTCTGCGGAGGTGTCGGGCGCGCCAAGGGGTTCGGAGGGACGCGGGGCAGCTAGCGGCTCCATCGCGGGCTGAAGGCCCATCGCGTCGCGGGTGGCGCGGCTGACCTGATCCGAACGACCCGTATCGTCCGGCATGGTGCCGCCAACCACCCAGACCAGCACAACTGTGCTCATCACGAAGCCAGCGGCCATCAGGATCGCGCGGATCATCCGGCCCATCCTGCCCGGCGGGCCGTCGCAGCCATACCGAGACGGTTCGCTGAAAGCGATGTCATGCAAGAAATCCCCCGAGACTCCGCGCCGTGATGTTGCCAGTCCGCGCGGTTGCCGAGGACCATAGGCGAATCACTTGCGCTGCGTCAACATCTAGGTGGTTCGCCTAGCTGTTCCGTAAAAAGGCGCAATTCCGCGCTAGAAGTGGTAGGTCATTTTTTCGGCAGGACGAGCGTCTGACCCGGCTGCAGGTCGTCCGGCCTGCTCATGATCGACCGGTTCGCCGTGAACAGCGGCCCCGTCATGTTCACGTCGCCATAGATCTTCTCGGCAATCGACACGAGGCTGTCACCGGACACCACCACATAGACCTGAGGGCCGCCCGCAGGAGTCGTGGACCCTGACGCCTCGGCCGCCGTCGCAGGCGTTCCGTCCAGCGACCGACGCACGATGGCGTGCAGCAGGCTACCGGGCTGGCCGGGCGCGGTTTCGCGGCCCGTCGCCTGGTTGAGGCTGGACAGCGTGTTCCACGTCATCCGGCGCATCTCCCGGTCGTCCGGTGTGCTGACGGCCCGTGTCACGGACGGTGCGGCGGGCTCGGCTTGCGGCAGGCTGGCCTGTTGCAGTGGCGCGGGCGCCGGTGTCGCTTCGGGCGTCATCGGGACGACGGGCACCTCAGCGGTCGCCGGTGTCGGCAAGTCCAGATCGGTGCGCGTCACGGGTTCGGCTGCTGCGGCCTCTGACACGTCCCTGCGCGCGCCCGGTTGCACGACGATCAGCGCGACGGTGATCGCGATGAACCCGATTGCGAAAAGCACCATGCGGATCATACCGACGTTCCCACTTACTGACCCGCGGCGAGGCTGAGACCAAGACCGTCCCACGCCTTCAGACCACCGCGGTAAAACTTCAGCTTTGTCGGGGGATAGCCTGCGTCCAGCAGGTTCCGCACCGCCGCAGCCGCCAGACCGTCGTCCGCCCCCCCGGCAAAAAGGACAAGGTCAAAGGCGCCGGAGAAATCCCCGCTCCGTACCCCGAGCGCCTCAAGAAGGTCGTCGCGGTACGGGTTCTCCGGCGCGAGCGTGGAGGCCGGGACATTCACCGCCCCCGGCACCGTGCCGGTCGAGAAGGCCTCGGGAAGGCGGGCATCGACCAGCAGGCCGCGGCCCTCCGACACGAACAGTTCGAGGAAATCCAGCACCTCCAGCTCGCCGACCGTCGCGACGCCGGAGGCCGCCTGCATCGGCGTCACGCAGGATGGCGGACAGACAGGCCCGCTCCGCGCGATGCGCAGCGGTTGTCCGTTCAGCGTCGTCTGGAACGCGGTCAGGTTCTCCGTGATGTGGCTGGACTGGGCGAACGCGGGCACGGCTGCGCCCATCAAGGCGAAGCAAAGGGTCGGATAAAGACCTTTGGCCATGCTGCTCGTCCTCTGAGGCGCCTCTTGCGGGCCACCCGATCTTGTCGTTTTGACGAAATATAGGCCGCGGGCGTCGAATCAGTCAACATCGGGGGCCTGTTCCGGGCGGATACTTGATCCCTCAAGGCATCAGTCTGCGCCACCACCCGTCATCTGCGCGGCGATGGCGCGATCCAGTCCCAGCCAGTCGAGCGCATCCCCGACGGACCCCAACACGTGCGACGACAGGTAGGCGCTTTCGTTCAGCATGGCGACGTAGACCATGATCCCCGACAGGACAGCCGGATTGTCGGCGACGAAGGCAATCCTGCGGTGGACCTGACGCTTGGCCGCATCGGACTTCACCATGTCCGTCATCATCTCGCTGCCGTTCGTCTGAAGCGAGAAATCTTCGGTTCCGCGCATGTCGTGCAGGGAAAAGCGCACGTCATCGGCGCCGGGCAGGGACAGGAACTCTTCGTAGCCGCGTGACATGTCACCCAGCGTGATGCGCTGCTGCCCCAGGATGCGGACGTGAAGGAGCCTGTGTTCCGCGAGAATGTATTGATGAAACGGCAATTGCATCACCTCCCTTGCCCGGCATGGCCGGCGCTTCAGGAAAGATACTATAGGGATGCATGATTGCGCGATCAACTATAGGAATTGAGCACCCTGCCTGCAAGATAGAGAGAGCCGCAGATCACCACGCGCGCGGCGGGATCGGTTTTCCCGATCCGGTGGATGGCCTCGGTGACATCCGTACACACCCCGGCAGCGTGGCCGACCTCCGCCGCCATACGCGCCGTTTCCTCGGCGGGAAGGGTGTTGGCCTCCCCGGGGATGGACACAGCCAGCAGGCCCTTGGCGCGGGCGGCGAGCGGACGCAGGAAGCCCCGCGCGTCCTTGGTGTTCAGCATGCCGCACACCAGCCACGTCGGGCGGTCCGGCAGACGTTCGAGATGCGCGGCGATGGCCTCTCCGGCGGCGGGGTTGTGGCCGCCGTCGAGCCAAAGCTCGATCCCCGGCAAGCTGTCGAGGTCCGGCCCGTGCCGCAGCCTCTGCATCCGCGCGGGCCAATAGGCTTGTGTCACCGCCGCTTCATGTGCCGCCTCTCCGGCGCCGAGATGCCGCAGGGCCGCCAGCGCGGCACCTGCGTTCTGCACCTGATGTGCGCCGGGCAGGTTCGGCATCGGCAAGTCAAGCAGACCGGTTTCATCCTGATAGACCAGCCGTCCCCGCTCTTCCCAGGCGTGCCAGTGCTGGCCATAGGCCAGAAGCGGTGCACCCAGTGCTTGCGCCCGTGCCTCGATCACGTCCATTGCCTCGTCCGGTTGCGGACCGACGACGCAGGGCACGCCGCGTTTCAGGATCCCCGCCTTCTCGCCCGCGATCTTCGCCAGCGTGTCGCCAAGGAAGCTCTCGTGATCCATCGAGATCGGCGTGATGATGGTCAGTTCCGGCTTCTCGACGAGGTTCGTCGCGTCGAGGCGTCCGCCGAGGCCGGTCTCAAGCAGGGTGAAATCGGCGGGCGTGCGGGCCATGGCCAGAAGCGCGGCGCAGGTCGTGATCTCGAAATAGGTGATCGGCGCGCCGCCGTTGGCGGCCTCGCATTCGTCCAGAACCGCGGCCAGCGCGTCTTCGGTGATCAGCGTCCCAGCCAGACGGATGCGTTCATGGAACCGGACGAGATGCGGAGAGGTATAGGCGTGGACGCGCTTGCCCTCGGCCTCCAGCCCGGCGCGGATCATCGCCTGGGTCGACCCCTTGCCGTTGGTCCCGGCAAGATGGATCACGGGGGGCAGGTCGCGCTCCGGATGCCCCAGCGCCTCGAGCAGGTGCCAGACCCGGTCCAGAACGAGGTCGATGACCTTGGGATGCAGCGCCATCAGGCGCTCCAGTATCACGTCAGAGCCCTGACCCATCTCTTTCACATCCTCGAAAGGGGCGTTCAGCCCGGTCTCACGCCTTGGTGTTGTCCTGAGCCGCGTTCGGCTCCCGCACCATGTCCTCCGGCCCCGGGGCCGGAAGATCGCCCCACGTCGGCGGCGGCATCTTCATCAGCAGGCGGCACAGCACGATCAGCTCCTCGCGCATGTCGCGGCGGTCGGTCACCCGGTCGAGCATGCCGTGCTCCAGAAGGTACTCGGCGCGCTGAAAGCCTTCGGGCAGCTTCTCGCGGATGGTCTGCTCGATCACGCGCGGGCCGGCAAAGCAGATAAGCGCGCCGGGTTCGGCGATCTGCACGTCGCCCAGCATCGCGTAGGAGGCCGTCACCCCGCCGGTGGTCGGATGGGTCAGGACGACGATATACGGCAGCCCGGCTTCCTTCAGCATCTGTACCGCGACGGTGGTGCGCGGCATCTGCATGAGGCTCAGGATGCCCTCCTGCATGCGCGCGCCGCCCGCGGCCGAGAACAGGATCAGCGGGCGGCCCAGCTTCACCGCCTCTTCGGCAGCGGCGACGATGGCATTGCCCACGTACATGCCCATCGATCCGGCCATGAAGCTGAAGTCCTGCGCGGCACAGACCACGGGCGTGCGTCCGATCTCGCCGGCGCCGACCAGCATGGCCTCCTTCTCGCCTGTGCCCTTCTGCGCGGCGCGCACCCGGTCGGGGTAACGCTTGGAGTCGCGGAAATGCAGCGGGTCGGCCATCGGTTCCGGCACGGCCACCTCGGCGTAGATGCCGCCGTCGAACAGCGCGTGAAAGCGGTCACGCGGCGTGATGTGCATGTGGTGGCCGCAATTGGTGCAGACGTTCAGGTTGTCGCTGATCTCGCGGTGAAACAGCATCGTTCCGCAGCTTTCGCACTTCGACCACAGGTTCTCCGGGACTTCCCGGCGGGAGAAGATCGAATTGATGCGCGGACGGACGTAGTTGGTGATCCAGTTCATGGAAGCCCCGAGTTCATCGTTTGCGCGTCACTTATGCCCCGCTGCGACGAATTGCAATCTTCCCCTCGGGTGGCGTCTGGTTCGCGGGCGCCGTGAAAGGGCCGTCGCGCAAGCCAATCCGGCCCGCGCGACGGCCTGTAGGGCGGGGCTCTGCGCCGCCCCCGTTCCGGTCAGTAGCAGTCTACGCCGCAGCTTGGCGGCATGGGCGGCAGGTTGAAACTGCCCCCAGATCCGAGGTGGCAGACCCCACCGCAGCCGACGCCTTCTGTGTTCACCCAGCCCGGGCGCGCCGGGGTGCCGCTGTAGGGCGCGTAACGCGAATGCCGGATCGAGGTGTTGGGGACGTTGACCGTGTTGACCTCCGCCTCCACCGCCAGCGTGAACCCGGCAGAACCCGGCCCGTTCACCGCCGAACATCCCGATCCGCCCTGCCCGCCGCGCAGCAGCTTGCACCACGTGGGATCGTCGGGCGACACGAGGAAGACGTTGTTGCCCTTGTGACAGGCCGGGCAGGTTTCCGACAGTTCGCTGCCGTCCTTCAGGTCCCGGATCACCAGCGTCTCCGTTGCCCATGGCACGCGCTGGTTGTCGGAACGCCGGATGTTGTCCCAGAAGCAGGCGTTGCCGGTCTCGGCCGACTGGCAGATTATCCCGGCAAGGCTCCCCGGCCCGCCTGTTCCGCGCGGCAGGGCCACGCAGGCGCCGCGCTTGCCCGTGACGTTCCACGTCCAGACATTGGCCACGGCGCCGGGTGAGAGCAGGTTCGTGGACAGGCCTCCCTGTTCGCGCCACGCCGTTCCGGTCAGCGCGAAGTCCGGCGGCACCGGCACCCCGGCGGCGGTGCATTCGCGCATGTAGTCGGTCCGCAGGAACCACCGGATGATCCAGTCATTGATCTCCACGATGATCACGAAGTCTGTCAGCAGTTTCGGCTCGACCAGCTTCTGACGGACCATCTCGTCGCGGATGAAATCCACCCGCCAGAGGTATCCCGACCGCAGTTCGTCAGGCAGGCGGTGGGCCATCGCGCGCACCAGCTCGAGGTCGAGCAGCACCGCCTCCGGCCCTTTCAGCTCGCCGCGCCGGCGCATCTCCAGCCCGCGGTCGAGGATCTGTTTCAGTTGCGCCTCGGCCTCGCGCTCCAGCACCGGTTTCTCCGGGTCCTCTGCCCGGACGACGCCCAGCATCTCCTCGGCGATTTCGGTCATGTCCCGCTCCGACAGGGTGACACGCTGGCCCTCGATGTCGAACAGCACGCCGTGTCCGGACAGCGTCATCCGCTTCTGGAACCCAAAGCGCACGTCCGCGCGCAGCTCCGGCGGGATCATGACGCTGCCGTTGTCGAGCACGATCTGCTTGCGATCCTCGGCGGGCGTGGCGAGGAAGTCGGAGATCGCCCGCTCCATCCTGTTGTGGAAGTTGTCCTGCGCCTGGGCCGCACATGGCAGAAGCACAGGGAAAAGCACGGCGGCCACGCGGGCCACCCCCTTGAAATGTCTCATGGTTTCAATCCGTCCGGTTCAAAATAAACGGCTATGCGCCGAACCGAAGGATACCACCAATGCGGGAAACTATCAATTCTATACGCGTAAGGCGAGACGCGCGGCGAGCCAGCTTACGAAGAGCGTTGCAAGGTCGACAGGCAGGATCGCGGCCAGTGCCGCCTCGTCCTCCGGCCCGTAGGGCAGCTTCGTCAGCGCCAGGCCCGAGAGGTCGCCCTGCAGGGACATCACGCCGATGGCCACGAAGTTGTTGACGAGGTGAAAGGCGATGGCGGGGCCAAGGCTGCCCGACCGCGCCGTCAGGTCGGCGGCGGCCAGACCGAAGGCCACGGCCCACAGCGCGATGGGCACCGCATTGCTGCCCCAGACGTCCGGCGCATAGTGCCCCAGGCCGAAGGCCAGCGAGGGCAGGATCAGCCAGACGGCAGGCCATTTCACCCTCGCGGCCAGCGTGCTCTGGAAATAGCCGCGGAACAGCACCTCTTCCGATGCGGTCTGGACCAGCAGCGCGCCGATCGTCAGTGGCAGCAGCGCCAGCCACTGCCCGGGCGGCAGGCCCGGCTCCGACGCCATCTGCAGCGGCCAGGGCGGCAGCAGCGCGATCACGACGTTCAGCGCCACCAGTACGGCCGCGACCCGCAGGAACTGTGGCCAGAACAGCCGCGCCGGACCGAACAGACTGCCCGCAGTGCGTCCGTGCAGGGTTTCGGCCACGACGATGGCGCCGATGCCCATGGCCCCCATCAGCGACAGTTGCGCCAGAAGCCCCCATGGGTCCCGCCCGGAGGTGATCATGCTCAACACCGCCGGGAACCGATCCGGGCCGACGATGCCGCTGATGAGCGCGATGATGCCCCGCGTCAGCCCGAACATGATGACGGTCGCGAGCACAAGTCCCAGCACCAGCCGCCACAGCTCGCAGCGGTGGAATGTGGGCAGGGTGAGGACCGCGTGGGGCGCGTAGCTTTCGCGCTTCATCAACCTCGCGCGCTCGCCTGCCGGAGCACGTCGAGATAGCCGTTTGCCTGTGTCATCCGTTCGCCCAGCCCCTTGTCGCGCAGCATGCGGTGAAGCATCGGCAGCCTGTAGGCCGGAACGTGCATCACCAGGTGATGTTCCAGATGATAGTTGACCCAGTAGGGCGCGACCAGCAGCCGTTCCAGAGGTCCGGCAAGTGTGGTCCGGGTGTTGCGCAATGGGTCCTCGGACTTCTCGACCGCGCCGTGTTCGGCGATGTTGCGCACCCTGAGGACAAGCTGGAACCACGTCAGCAGCGGCAGGAGCCAGAAGGCGAACCACGTCCACCAGCCGAACAGCGCCCAGAACAGCGCGAACAGGACGGCGTTGACGATCAGGGCCTTGCCCAGCACAGGCCCACTGAACGCCTGCGCGAGGTCCTGGCTCGACACGCCCTCCGTCTCTCCGGCGAGGCGGAAGGCAAAGGCGATCTGGGCTGCACGCTGCCTGATGCCGGTCTGCCCGGTCAGATCGCGGATCAGCTTGCGGCGCAGAGAGGCGCGCGTGGTCGGGAACGGCGCCGAGAGCTTCAGGTCGGGGTCCTTGTCGGTCTGCGTGTGCCGGTGGTGCATCAGGTGGTAATGCCGGTAGCTGGCCAGATCGGCGAGGATCGGTCGCCCGCACAGCCACGCCCCCGCCCATTCGTTCCAGGCGCGTGTCCTGAACAGGGCGTTGTGCGCCGCCTCGTGCATCAGGATCGCCAGCCCCAGTTGACGCGAACCGATGACGATCATCGCAAGCACGAAGGTCAGGGGATTGGGCCACAGGGTGAACAGCCAGACGCTGCCGAGGATCAGCGCCCAAGCGTGCGCCACAAGCGCCAGACCCCAGGCATCGGACCGCTGCGACAGCGTCCGAATCTCCTCGCTCGTCAGGTAGGCTTTTCCCGGTGTCATGCCGGTAATGATCCCGCGCCCACCCCCATCCTGTCAACGACTCCGCTCCGTCACTTCGATGGAGAGGGTCAGCAGGGGTATCCCTGCGGGATCGCAGCAGACGGGGGGTCCTCCAGCCCGGCACGGCGAAAGCGACCGACAAGCCGCGCAACCCGCGCGCCGGCGCACCGCAGGGCCGGCGCGGATTGACGCCACCGCCCCCCGTGCTATCGAACGATCATGCTGGCGATCTTCCTCAAGACGTTACCTTTCTTCGGCCTGATCGGTCTTGGCTACGGGGCCGCGCGCATCCGCTTCTTCTCGGAGGAAGCGAGCGCGCACCTGACGAAGTTCGTCTTCTACTTCGCATTGTCGGCGATGCTGTTCCGGTTCTCGGCCAACCTGTCCTTCGACGAGATCTTCGAACCCCGGCTGGCGTCCGCGTATCTCTGGGGCACGGGCGTCACCTACGCCATCGGTATGCTGATCGCCTTCGCGCGCGGGCTGGACACCCAGACCGCCGCGATCGAGGCGCAGTGCGCGGCCATCGGCAACACCGGCTTCCTCGGCGTGCCCATGCTGGCGCTGCTGCTGGGACAGGAGGCGGTGGGCCCGATCATCCTGATCCTGTCCATCGACCTGATCGTCTTTTCCTCGGCGCTGACCCTGATCGTCACGGCGGCGCGGGAAGGGTCCATGTCGCTGCGCATCTTCCAGAAACTGGCGGTCGGGCTTCTGAAGAACCCGATGATCGTCTCCATCGCCGCCGGGCTCATGGTGTCGGCCACCGGGCTGGGGCTGCATGACGTGCTGGACAGCTTCTTTTCGACGTTGGGCGCGGCGGCGACGCCGGGGGCGCTGTTCGCCATCGGCGCCTCGCTCGCGTCCAAGTCGGCAGAGCGGCTGCAGATCGCGGCCTGGCTGTCGTTTGCCAAGCTGATCCTGCACCCGCTGTTCGTCGGACTGGGCGTCTACCTGTTCTTCCCGGTCGACGCCTACCGCGCGTCGGTCGCCGTGTCGGCGGCGGCGCTGCCCGTCGCGGGCAACGTCTTCATCCTGGCGCAGCACTACGGCATCGCGCCACAGCGGGTCTCTGCCTCGATCCTGATCTCGACCGCGGCGTCGATCCTGACCGTCTCGGCGATCATCGCGCTCGTGGCCACCACCCCGCTCTGACGCCCTGTAGGGCGGGGCTTTGCGCCGCCTGCCCCTCAGTCGACGCGCCGCACCAGCAGCTGGCTGGCGGAGTTCCGGGTCTCGAACACCTTGAGCGCCTTCACGAGGTCCGACAGCTTGCGCTTGCCGTATGTCCGGGTGTCGAAGTCGGGGTTGGCCGCGGTGATGACCTGCCCGATGTCGCCCAGCTTGTACCAGTCGTCGTCGCCGTCGATCGAATCCATCGCCTTGAAGATCAGGTCGCGCGCCTCGGTCATCGGCCGCTTGTCGGTCTTGATGTCTTTCGACTCTTCCGGCGCGCTGTCGATGTTCTCGAGGTAGATGAAACGCTTGCAGGCCTTGCGGAAGGCGTCGGGCGTCTTCTGCATCCCCATGCCGTAGACATCGAGGCCCTGCTCCCGGATCCGGCTCGCCAGCCGGGTGAAGTCCGAATCCGAGCTGACCAGCACGAAGCCGTCGAACCGCTCGGTGTGCATCAGGTCCATAGCGTCGATCACCAGCGAGATGTCGGAGGCGTTCTTGCCCACGGTGTTCGCGGGCGAGTGCAGCGGCACAAGGCCGTATTCCGCAGTGACCCGGCTCCAGCCGTTCATCTGCTGGCTGCCGAAATCGCCGTAGACCCGTCGGACGGAGGCCTCGCCCAGCGAGGCGATCTCGTCGAAAAGCGCCCTCGCATATTTCGGGGAGGTGTTGTCCCCGTCGATCAGTACGGCCAGCAGGCGTGTATCATTGGGCATCGGTGCTTCCTCGGTTCTCTCGGTGTGGCCCTCCTAACACGGACAGGGGCACTGTCGAACCGAAACCCGGAGGGCGGAGCGGACTCAGAGGAAACTGATCGGCACCGGATCGACCCCCGGCACCACGACCCGCGTGCCCGGCGCGCGCAGGATCATCACCCGGTCGTCCTGGTCGTCGCGGTCCCGGTCGAAAAGGCGATCCTCCCGCGGGAAGTAGTACCCGGTGCACGAGACATTCAGCGCCACGAACTCCAGCGTGTCGAAGGTCAGGCCCGGCGGGGCGCCGTTGGCCTCTTCGAGCGCGGCGAGCACCTCGTTCGGCGGGGCGGCAAAGATGTCGAGTTCACCGAAGCGCACGCGCGGGACGTCCGCGACAGCGGCGATGTAGGTGACGACACCTTCGGCGTAACCGATGCTCGGCACCAGCGGCCCGCGCTGCTCCGTCACGCCACCGCCGAACTGCGGCACGGATCGTTCCACCGCGGGCATCCCGGGCAGGGCCGCGACAGCGTCGGGCGTGTCCCCGAAGCGAACCGGCAGGAGCCCCTCGTTCGGCGCGATCTGCCATGTGACGTCATCCATCATTGCACCACTCCGTTCTGCTTGAGACATTCCGCGTAGGCGACCATCTGCGCCAGCGCCGCGTCGTATTTTCCGGGGAACTTGGACTGGATGTCCGCCACGTCCATCATGACCGCTCCCATGAAGTTGCCGGACGCGATGAGCGAAGCCTGCGCCGCCTGGTATCCAAGGTAGTCCCCACCCGAGGCCGGGTGGCTGGCCGTCATCATGTGATCGGCGGTGTCCATCTGCAAGGCCGGTCCGATCGCATGGGGCAGGGGGCTGACCGCCTTGGCCGGGGTGTGGTGGCGATGGCCGCCGTTCGCCGCAAGCGTGCCATAGGCGCCGCCGCGATACGGACCGCCGGGCGCCCCCGCCGCCAGATGCCGGCAGGGATTGTTCCGGGCGCAGGTGGCACAGGCCCGCGTGGCATCGGCGGGCGCGAGGGTCTGGTCGATCTCGTCGTTCGCACCGTTCGTCATCTCGTGCACGGTGGCGGCCCCGGCGGTGACGGCCGCGCCGGTCGCCGCCTGCTGCGCGCCCCGCCCGAGCAGCGCGCGTCCGGCCCACATCGCACCCTGGCGGAGCAGGTTCCACGCCAAGGGCGCAGCCAGTGCCGGCAGCGCCATCAGGCGCCCCCGTCCGGAGCGGACAACCGGGCCAGCGTATCGACAAGACGCCGGATATCCTCCTCCGGATCGCCGTCGGGGCGCATCAGGTATGACGCCACGCCGGGGTCGCGCTCGGCAGCGCCGCCGTAGACCACCTGCACGAGGCAGAAACGCGCCACGCCCTGTTCTGAGGTAATACCGAAGCGTGCGGCGAGCCCGCGGTTGCGCCGGACAAAGCCGAGAAGGGTCTCCTCCTCGACGGTCTTCGCCTCTGCCACGCGGCCCCGCAGGAACTCGGCAATCCGGAGGTCGCTTGCGTGGCGCCGTTCGCGCCTGCCCGTCCTCTCGATGAACTCACCCGATAGGAAAATCATTACAACTCAACCCAACATTGTCAGACGTGCATGTAATTCCACGCGCTTGTCGGACAAGGCAATGCGGCGCGCGCCGCTACCTGCCGCGCGCCGATCTTGAGAATCACAGGGTGCGGAACATCACCAGCGCATCCACCGCCACGCCGGATGGCAGCCGGAAGGCTCCGGGCAGGCGGCCGACCGTCTCGAAGCCGGCCTGTTCCCAGGTCTTCACGGCCCTTGTGTTGCTGGACACGACGCAATTGTACTGCATCGCCGTGAAGCCCATTCCCGGCGCCACCTCCAGCGAATGGGCCAGCATGGCGCGCGCGACGCCCCGGCCCCGCGCCGCCTCTGCCGTGACGTAGCCGCAGTTGCAGACGTGGCTGCCGCCGCCCTTCTGGTTGCGCACGATGTAATATGTGCCCAGGAGCGCGCCCGCCTCTTCGCAGACGAACACGGTGCGCTCTGGCCCGAACCAGTAGGCCAGTGCTGCGTCCTTCGGTATGTCGGTGTCGATGGCATAGGTGTCACCTGCGCGGAACACCGGCTCCAGCATCGACCAGACCGCGTCCCGATCACTTTCAACCGCTTCTCGGATCTGCACGCCGTTCCCCTTCGTCCGGACCGCCCTGCCCGTCTGCTGGCCGAACGCGGACCCGTCGTCAAGCGGTCAGCCTGCCGGGACTGACCCGTCTCAGGACTGCCCTTCGGTCCTGATGTGCATCACGGTCCCGCAGTGCTTGCAGTGGACCGCGTCGGCATCGTGCAGGACCAGCCCGCATTCCTCGCACTCGCACCGCACCTTGTTGGGGCGGAACAGCACCTGCACCAGCCGCAGGAACAGCGTGATGCCGAATAGCATGACGACGACCGAGATCAGACGTCCCACTGACCCCTGCAACACGATGTCCCCGAACCCGGTGGTCGTCAGCGCCGTCACCGTGAAATACAGGGCGTCGGCGTAGTTCCGGATCTGCGGGTTCACGTTGTACTGCGTCGCGTAGACCAGCCCGGTCATCACGAAGATGAAGACCCCGAGGTTGAGTACAGCGAGGACGATATCCCCGTTGCGGCGGAAGTAGGGGAAGTCGCGCTTCAACTGTTCCGACAGGTGGTAGGTGTGCAGGAGCCGGAGCGTCCGCATCACCCGCAGGAATCCCAGCCCCTCGCCCGCCAGCGGCGCCAGGAAGGACACGATGGCTACGAGGTCCGCCAGCGTGGTGAGCCGGGTCATCAGCCGCCAGCGGTTGGTCGAGATCCACAACCGCATCCCGAACTCGATCAGGATGACCACACCGAAGAACGCGTCGATCGCTTCGAAAAAGGGCCCGTGCTCGGTGAAGGAAGTGGCGATCACGAACAGGATGGTGCCGACGTCGAAGGCAAGCAAAGCGTAGCGGAACCGGTGCGCACGCGTGCTTTCGCCGACATAGAGCTCCCGGATCCTGTTCCTCATGTCCACCCTTTCCCACAGACGCGATACGTCAGGCCACCTCGCGCCAGAATACACGGGTGAACAGAACGTAGACCGTCATCATCTCGAGACGACCCGCGTACATGCCGAAAGACAGCCACCACTTTGCGCCCTCGGGCAGGTTCGCGAAGTTGCCGGAGGGGCCAATCTGGCTGCCGATGCCCGGCCCGACGTTCGCCACCGCCGTCAGCGCGCCGCTGAAAGAGGTCATCATGTCCAGTTCGTAAAGGTCGAGCACGACGGCCAGGCCGAAGACCGTGATCGCGTAGAGCACGAAGAAGGTCATCACCCCGGTCACCACGTCGTCGCCGATCACCCGGCCCTGATAGCGTGGAGAATCCATCGAATGCGGCAGGCGCACGCGCTGGAACCGGATGCGCAGCACGCGCAGCATGATCAGCCACCGCATCATCTTGGCCCCGCCCGAGGTCGAGCCGCTGCACCCGCCCATCGCCGTCAGCACGAGGAAGGCGGTCGCGGCGAAGGGCCCCCATGTCGTGTAGTCGACCGTGGCATAACCCGTTGTCGTCACCACGGAGACCACGCTGAACGCCACGTGCCGCAGAACCTCGAACACCGGTTCGCCCGAGGTCCAGACACGCCACGCCGTGATCAGAGATATCGAGACGAAGAACAGGACCGCGAGGGCGCGCACCTGCTCGCTGCGGAAATCGCCCTTGCCGATGCCCTTCATGTACCACGCGAAGGGAAGCGCCCCGGCGGCCATGAAGAACGTCCCGGCCCATTCGAGGAACGGTTGCTCGAACTGGCCGAAGGACGCGTCCGAGGTCGAGTAGCCGCCCGTCGAAAGCGTGGTCAGCGCGTGCACCAGCGCCTCGAAGGCGGTCATGCCGCCCGCATGGTAGACCGCGAGACAGGACACCGTCAGCCCGGCATAGACCCAGAGCGTCGTCCCGGCAAAGCGGGCCGCCGTCGCCATTTCCTTGTCGCCCTTTTCGGAGCTTTCGGTCTTGAAGAGCTGCATCCCTCCAACCCGCAGGATCGGCAGCAACGCGATGCCCGCGACGATGAACCCGATCCCACCCAGCCATTGCAGGATGGCGCGCCACAGGAGGATGCCGGGCGGGGTGGAATCCAGCCCGGTCATCACCGTCGACCCGGTGGTGGTGATCCCCGACATCGATTCGAAGAAGGCGTCCACCGGGGCCATCTGCCAGAACCACAGCGGGATCGCGCCCATGGTCGCGCCGGTGATCCAGATCGTGCCGGTGACAAGGAAGGAGTGCATGCGCCGGAAGCCGCGCGGCCGGTTCGCGACGGCGAGCGTTGACAGCCCGCCGACGAAACCCACCAGCGTCGCCGCCTCCAGGAAAACCCCGCGTGTCTCGGGATATGCCAGCCCGATCAACGCCATCAGCGCCGCCATGCCCATCATGAGCAGGCCATTCGCCAACATGACCAGCGTCATGTGCCCCAGTGCCTCCGACCATCTTCAACCGGGGCGTCCGCCAGGACGAGCGCCGGATCACCGCGCACCATGCGCCGGGTCTGCGGGAAGGTCCAGACGTGCCGTCGCCGGACCCACCCGACTGGGGTAGGTAGAACCCTACCTTGACCGGGAAATGCCCGTACCCCAGACTGACGCAACGTAATAGGTGACCGCGCCGGCGACCGATTTCGGGTCGGGCGGGTCTTTGCTCCCTTAGCCGATTTCATCACGTCCCTGTTCACCCCGGATGCCGCGGGGGCCTGACGCGCCCCACGCGCTCCGACAGACGGAGCATGCCATGAATCAGCCGCTCAACACGCTCGAAGCCGCCCTCCAGCCGTCCTTCTCGCCGCAGGCGCATGCCATCCGCGTCGCCAGCTTCCGTCACCGGGTCAAACGTGCGCAGGGCTTCACCAAGGCGCCGCTGACCGTCTTCCTGAAGGAACTGACCGGGACCTTCACGAAGCAGGAGATCGAGGTGATCTTTACCGTGTTCGCCGAGTGGGCGCCGGTCGAGCTGGTCGAGGGGAAATCGGTGTCTCCAATCATTCGGCTGCAGAAGGCCCATCCGGCAGGCACGCCCGTGAACACCGACGTCTTCGATTACTACATGGGGATCGGCGCACATGCCCGGACCATCCGGGTCATGTCCTCTGCCGCCAATCCGCCGGACGAGCAGCAGCTGAACAACCCGACGCCCTCGCACTACACGAAGAAGGGCAAGCCGGTGTACGTCACCGAAAGCCCCGGCCAGCGCATCCTGCGGCAACCGGGCGAAGGAAAATACCTCTACGGCGATGTCGGCGGACTTGTCGGCGGGTTCGTGTTCTACAGTTCGAAGCAGATGGGCCACTCGCACGACGCGGCCACTGCGCACGGCAGGTTCGCCTCGGACATCGTGGGCCTGCTGTCCAACATCAAGGACGTGCGCGACGGGATGAAAAAGCGGACAGAGGCGCCGAAAGGTTACGCCGGCGCAGGCAAGCCCGGCATCCATCATGTGGGCCAGGCCCCCCAGCGCGGCGACCCGATCCGCTTCATCCCGGCGCTGCCCCTGCCAAAGGACATGGGGCCGGACGCCAACCGCGCGATGACCAGCCTTCTGAAGACGATCCGCGGCAAGAATGATCAGTAGCCACCACGACCCGGCCCCTGATGTGTCAGAACGAGGTGATCACCGTCGCGCCGATGGACTGGAACCTGTCCATGTTCATCAGGGCCGCCGGCGCATCCTCCAGACTGATCCGATCACCGACAAGGCGCGACGGATCGAGCTTGCCGGAGATGATCATGTCCAGCATCGCACCATAGCGGTGGGCCTGCATCCCGTGCGAGCCGAGGATCTCCAGCTCCTTGCCGATGACCTTCGCCATGGGGACCTGCGGTGTCGTGTGCTCGCCCAGCATAAGGCCGACCTGCACGTGCTTGCCGCGCGGTTTCAGGTTCTGGATCGAGTTGAAGCAGGTCACCGGATGCCCCAGCGCGTCCAGCGAGACATGC
Organism: Sagittula sp. MA-2; assembly: GCF_030126985.1. Classification (GTDB taxonomy): domain Bacteria; phylum Pseudomonadota; class Alphaproteobacteria; order Rhodobacterales; family Rhodobacteraceae; genus Sagittula. Next base: position 4,221,233 of record NZ_CP126145.1, read on the forward strand.
GCGCCGCCGCGGGTCAGCTCTATCACCGCTTCGGGCACGTCGCCCGTTGCGCCGTTGATCGCGGCCACCGCACCCAGTTCCTTTGCCAGCGCCAGCTTCCTGTCGTCGATGTCGATGGCGATGACGTTGGCGCCCACCGCATTGGCGATCATTACCGCCGACAGCCCGACACCGCCGCAGCCGTGCACCGCAACCCACTGGCCTGCCGAGACCTTCCCTTGGTCCACGACAGCGCGAAACGACGTGGCGAACCGGCAGCCAAGGCTGGCAGCGGTCGCGAAATCCATGCTTTCCGGAAGGGCCACGAGGTTCAGGTCCGCCTTGTGGACCATCACGTACTCCGCGAACGACCCCCAGTAGGTGAAGCCGGGCTGCTCCTGCGCAAGGCACACCTGCTGGTGTCCGGCGTGGCACTCAGGGCAGGAGCCGCAGCCCGAGATGAAGGGGACGGTCACGCGGTCGCCGCGCTTCCAGTTGACCACGTCCTTGCCCACCGCCTCGACGATGCCAGCCAGTTCGTGCCCCGGCACATGCGGCAGGTGGATGTCGCTGTCGTGCCCCATCCAGCCATGCCAGTCAGAGCGGCAGACCCCGGTCGCCTCGACCTTGATGACGACGCCGTGCGGATCGGGCGTCGGGTCGCTGACCGTCACGACCTTCGGGGCTTCACGGAATTTCTCGAAGAGGACCGCTTTCATGAGGCTGGCTCCGTTTTCGTGGGCTGGAACGAGGGGCGGCAGGCTGATCGCCACGTCCGCAAGGCGTGACCATGGGCCGCCGCCGGTTGATCGGGCCCGCGCAAAAGCGGCGCGGGCCCGGCCTTGTCAGTAGACCACGACCGAGCGGATCGACTCGCCCGCGTGCATCAGGTCGAAGCCCTTGTTGATCTCGTCGAGGGTCAGCGTGTGGGTGATCATCGGATCGATCTCGATCTTGCCCTGCATGTACCAGTCGACGATCTTCGGGACATCCGTGCGCCCGCGCGCGCCGCCGAACGCGGTGCCTTTCCAGACCCGCCCGGTGACAAGCTGGAAGGGACGGGTGCTGATCTCGGCCCCGGCCGGCGCCACGCCGATGATGATCGATTCACCCCAGCCCTTGTGCGCCGCTTCCAGCGCGGTGCGCATCACGCCCACGTTGCCCGTCGCGTCGAAGGTGTAATCCGCACCGCCTTTGGTCAGGTCCACGAGGTAGGGAACGAGGTCGCCCTCCACGTCCTTCGGGTTGACGAAATCGGTCATGCCGAAGCGGGTTGCCATCTCGACCTTGTCGGGGTTCAGGTCCACGCCGACGATCTGGTCCGCGCCCGCCAGCCGCAGGCCCTGGATCACGTTCAGGCCGATCCCGCCCAGGCCGAAGACGATGGCGCGCGACCCGATCTCCACCTTGGCAGTGTTGATGACCGCGCCGATGCCGGTGGTCACGCCGCAGCCGATGTAGCAGACCTTGTCGAAAGGCGCGTCCGGGTTGATCTTTGCCAGCGCGATCTCCGGCAGGACGGTGTGGTTCGAGAAGGTCGAACAGCCCATGTAGTGCAGGATCGGCGTGCCATCGAGCATCGAGAAGCGCGAGGTGCCGTCCGGCATCAGGCCCTGCCCCTGCGTGGTCCGGATGGCCTGGCAGAGGTTGGTCTTGGGGTTGAGGCAGTATTCGCATTGGCGGCATTCGGGGGTGTAGAGCGGGATCACGTGATCGCCCGGCTTCAGCGAGGTCACGCCCGGGCCCACCTCGAGCACCACGCCCGCGCCTTCGTGGCCGAGAATGGCGGGAAACAACCCCTCCGGATCGGCACCCGACAGGGTGAATTCGTCCGTGTGGCAGATGCCCGTGGCCTTGATCTCGACCAGGACCTCGCCCGCCTTCGGACCTTCGAGGTTCACTTCCATGACCTCCAGGGGCTTGCCCGCTTCCAGCGCCACCGCCGCTTTTGTCCGCATCGTCATCTCTCCTTAAGACACACTGATTTGCGCGGACACTGCGCCAAACCACTTGACGCCGCAACCCGACAGTCCTGCGCCGGAGGGTGCTTCCGGCCGCGTGCGGCCCGCTTGCAGAATTTTAACCGAATCTTCGGAACTCGCCGCCAGTCTCGGGCGGACCCTGCGGAGAGAGGTTCCCATTCCCATGACCGCCCCGACCCTGCCCGACGCCTTCCTGTCTCCGGAAACCGCGCAGCTTGTGGCGCGTCTGCGGGCGGTCGAACGCCCCGACCTGCTGCGCGAGGCAATCGTCACCCATTGCGACGGCGCGGTGGAAGGCGGGTATCTGGCGCTTCTCCTGTCGGACAGCCGCGATCCTGCGGCCATCCGCGCACGCCGCATCGCCCGGCGGAGGGAGGCGCTGACCGCCTTGAAGGCGCTCGACACCTCGCTCAGGGCGCGGAGCCAGGCGGCGGATACGACGGACGAACGGCAGCTTGTCGATGCGCTCCGCCATTCCGTCCGAAGCTGCGACCTGCGGCTTCGGAAGGAACTGGAAGACCTCATCCGCTCCGGCGAGGACACCGGCGAACTGCGCGCCGCCCTGCGCCGCCTGACCGAAGAACCGGAGGCGGACGCGCCGCGCGTTTCGGCACACCGGGGCTGACGCGTCAGGTCAGCCGCACTTCAGCTCGGTGATGACGTCCTGCCCGTCGAGGTACACGTTCGTGCGGTTCGACCTGTAGTCCTCCGTCACCATGTCGCCGGGGCGGATGATCCGTTTCGGGTCGGGTACGGCGGCGGCCGCGGCGACCGGTTGCCCCACGATGCCGGCGAATTGTCCTGCGGCGCAGGTGGGCGCAGGGCCGCGCGGGTCCGTAACCGGCTCGCAGGCCGCCAGCGCGGGAATCACCAATGTCAGTATCCATGCCTGTCGCATGAGCTTGCTCCTTCCGGCGGGCGGGACGTCGTGTTTCCGTAACCGCACGCACACCATGTCGTAGGGCGGAGTTCACTCCGCCTTCCCCCCAAACATCGGTCGGCGTGGCGGATTTTCCAACAACCACGGCCTGTTGCAGGCCGCGTTGCGCCGTTTTCCGCCCAAGCACCCGCAGCCCGCCGGACTCGACTCCCCGGCCCGCCCCCTCTAGAACAAATGAAGAACAAAGCTGCTGCCTCATGTCCAAACGCCGTATCCTCTCGCTCTGGTTTCCCCGCCTCGGCGCCGAACGCTGGCTGCGGGCGGAGCCGCATCTTGCCGGGCAACCCTTTGCCACCGTCGCCTCTGACGGCAACGCCCAGACGCTGGCCGCGCTCTCTGTCGAGGCCACGGCCGCGGGGCTGTCCCGCGGGCAGTCCCTGCGAGATGCCCATGCGCTCTGCGCGACGCTGCTGACCCGCCCCGCGATGGCGCACCGCGAGCAGGGGTTCCTCGACGCGCTGCACCGTTGGGCGGGCAAGTTCTCGCCCTGGGTCGCGGCAGAGCCGCCCGACGCGCTGGTGATCGACCTGACCGGCTGCGCGCATCTCTTCGGCGGGGAGCAGAAGCTGTGCGATCAGGTCGCGCGCGACTGTGCCGACCTTGGCCTGACGGTGCGGCTCGGGCTTGCAGACACGCTGGGGGCGGCTTGGGCGCTGGCGCGGTTCGCCGAAGGGGGGCGCAGCACCGCCCGCTCCGGCGACGCCATCGACCAGGAGGCCCCCGCCACCCGCGCCCGGGCCGGCAAGCGCCGGGCGATCTCCGATGTCCCGGCCGACGGTCCTGTGGCCACGCGCATCGCCGCCCCCGGTGCCGCGTGGGGGGCGCTGTCCGCCCTGCCGATCAGCGCCCTGCGCCTGCCGCCGCAGACGGTCGAACAACTCACGCGGCTGGGCCTGCGGCAGGTGGGCGACATCCTCGGTCAGCCACGCGCCGGCCTGGCGCGGCGCTTCGGGCGCGGGCTGGTCGAACGGCTGGATCAGGCCATGGGCAGCGCGCCGGAGCCGGTCTCTCCGAAGGCCGCGCCGGAACGCTTTGCCGTGCGCATGTCCTTCCCCGATCCCATCGGGCTGGAGGACGACGTGGCAGAGGCCTTTGCCCGCATGACGGAGCGCCTGTGCGCCCGGCTGAAGAACGCCGGGCGCGGCGTCCGCACCCTGCGGATGGAAATCCACCGCTGCGATCACGAGATGATCTGGCAGACGGTGACCGCCGCCCGCGCCGCGGATCAGGCGCACCGGCTGGTGCCGCTGATGAAGCTGAAGATCCCCGGGATGGACGCCGGCCCCGGCATCGACATGCTGCGGCTGGAGGCGCTGGTGACGGAACCGCTGCACGCCCGCATCACCGCCGGCCATGCAGAGGCGGCGGCCCTCGGCGCCCGCCGCCGCGACAGGGGCGCCGCGCTGGAGGACCTGATCGGCCGCCTCGGCGCCCGGCTGGGGATGGAGGCCGTCACCCGCCGCCATCCCGCCGACAGCCACATCCCCGAGAAGGGCTCGAAGGTGGTGCCCGCCGCCTGGACAGATCCCTCCCGCGACTGGCAGCCGCCGCCGCGCCCGCGTCCGCTGATGCTCTGGCATCCGGAGCCGGTCCACGCGCCCGACACGCCGCGCCTGCCCGGCCGGTTCCGCTGGCGCGGGCGGGACTGGCAGGCGACGGGGCAAAGCGGCCCGGAACGCATCGCGCCGGAATGGTGGTTCGACGATCCGGCCTGGCGCTCCGGCCATCGCGACTACTGGCAGGTGGAGACCGACCGGGGCGACCGGCTGTGGCTGTTCTACGCCCACGGCGGGACGCTGTCGTCCGGCTGGTTCTGCCACGGCAGCTTTGCCTGAGGCGGTCAGCCGGTCGCCGCAGCTACTCCGCCGTCACGATCCGGCTGCCCAGAGAGGACAGCGACTCGTCGATAAGGTCCAGAACCTCATGCGTGGGGGCGATGCTGCGCGGATAGCGGGGCGCGGCACGGTCGTTCAGCACCGCCGCCTCCCAGCCGGAGGTGGTGGCAAAGAACGCTTCCGCCCCGGCACGCCCGTGCAGGTGAAGGAACCCGCCGATCACCGTGTCGAGGTAGCTGAGCAGGATCGCGTTCTCAGGACCGGGGGCGCCGCTGTGTTCCGGCGGGACGGAGTATATCGCGATCTGCCCGGCCTCGCTGTCATGGGTCACGTCCGCCGTGGCGTCGTGGCGGGCATAGGCCGCCTCGCGCAGGTCGAGCGCGGCCCAGTCGCCATCGGGCACCGGGGCAATCGCCCCTTCGACCTGACTGGCAGGATCGCGCACCACGCTCAGGTAGCACAAGGCGCGCTGCGGCGTCGCCACCCAGGTCCGCCGCCAGCCGCGCACCGTTGCGGGCAGGCAGGGCGCGTGCGCATGGGTGGCCGCGTTCACCAGCGAGCCGTAACCGAAGAAAAACATGCTTCTCATAGACGGCATTTATTTGGCCAAATTGATGCATGTCAAACGCTTGTCCCCCGCGAGATGCCATACAGACCGCGCAACAAAGGGATCGGAGGGCCGTCCGTGCGAGTCACCAAGAGAACCAACATCGCCATGCGCGTCCTGATGTATTGCGCGGCGCACACCGGACGACTGGTGACCAAGCACGAGATCGCGCAGGTCTGCAACGCCTCGGAAAACCACCTTGCACAGGTCATCAACCAGCTTGCCCAGCTTGGCTTCCTTCACACCCAGCGCGGCCGCAACGGCGGGCTGGAACTGGCACGCCCGGCCAGCGAGATCGTCATCGGCGACGTCTTCCGCCATCTCGAGCAGCCGGTTCCGCTGGCCGAGTGCTTTGCCGACGTGGACAACACCTGCCCGCTGACAGAGGCCTGCCGCCTGCGCGACCTGCTGACCAAGGCCGCGAACTCCTTCTACGAAACGCTCGATCCGATCACGCTGGACACGCTGGTGTGCGACAATGTTCCGCTTCTGGACATCATCGCACCGCAGGCGAAATGCTCTGGCCGGGCGTCGGTTGCGGCGCGGGCCAAAGGGGCCGACAGCGCGCTTGTCATCGCCGAAGGCATCCACTAGCGTCCGGAAAATCCAGACGGGAGAACCGGCAAGCGCCGGTGCCGAAGGCGCAACCGCCCCGGAAACGCTCAGGCCCAAGGACCGTCGGGGGAAAGAAGACTCTGGAGAGTGGCGCGTCACGCGTCCGCCGAAGGGATAACGATCTCAGGCGACGGGACAGAGGGGGCAGACGCGGCGTGCCGAGGGGCGCGCCAGACCTGTCCCGGCGCGATGCGGCCCCGGGAACGACCTAGAGGAGCGCGCATGGCCCACGACCATAGCCACGACCATGATGACGACGAGGACGGACTGAAGGAAACCGTGCTGAACGGGCTGCACCGTTCGCTGGGCGCCAAGATGGTGCCCTTCGCCGGGTACGAGATGCCGGTGCAATACGGCCTTGGCGTCATGAAGGAACACCTTCACACCCGCGCCGCCGCCGGCCTGTTCGACGTGTCCCACATGGGCCAGGTCGTGCTGCGCGGACCCGGGCTGGACGAGGCGCTGGAAAAGATCGTGCCGGTGGACATCGCGAACCTGCCCGAGGACCGTCAGAAGTACGGTTATCTCACCAACGCCGACGGCGGGATCGTCGACGACCTGATGATCGCCCGGCGCGAGGATCACCTGTTCGTGGTGGTCAACGCCGCCTGCAAGGACACCGACCTCACCCTGATGCGCGCCGCGCTGGAGCCGGAAGGCATCCGCGTGAAGCTGCTGGAAAACCGCGCGCTGATCGCGCTGCAGGGCCCGGCTGCGGAGGACGTCCTGGCCGAGCATCACCCCGCCGTCCGCGACATGAAGTTCATGGACGTGGCAACGCTGCCCCTTGGCGGCGCGGAATGCTGGGTGTCGCGTTCGGGCTACACCGGCGAGGACGGGTTCGAGATCTCGCTGCCCAATCAATCGGCAGAGGCCTTCGTGAAGGCACTGCTGCAGGACCCGCGGGTCGAGCCCATCGGCCTCGGCGCACGGGATTCGTTGCGGCTCGAGGCCGGGCTGTGCCTTTATGGCCAGGACATCGACGAGACGACGACGCCGGTCGAGGCAGGTCTGACATGGGCCATGGGCAAGCGCCGCAAGACGGAGGGCGGCTTCGAGGGGGCGGATTACATCCTTGGCCAGCTTGCCGACGGTGTGAAGCGCAAGCGCGTCGGCCTGCGGCCCGAGGGCCGGGCGCCGATGCGGTCGGGCGTGCAGCTCTTCGACGCGGAGACCGGCGGCACGCAAATCGGCGAGGTGACCTCCGGCGGATTCGGTCCGACGGTTGGCGGGCCGGTGGCAATGGGCTACGTCGCGACGGACTTCGCAGGCGAGGGAACGCGGCTGTGGGGCGAGGTACGGGGCAAGCGGATGGCGGTCGACGTCGCCGCGCTGCCTTTCGTTCCGGCAGGATTCAAACGGTGAACGGACAGGAGACGACACATGAAATTCACCGAAGAGCATGAATGGCTCGAAGTCGAAGGCGACCTCGTTGTCGTCGGCATCACGGCGCACGCCGCCGAACAACTGGGCGACGTGGTCTTTGTCGAACTGCCCGATGTCGGGCGTGAGGTTTCGAAGGACGACGAGGTCGTGGTCATCGAATCCGTGAAAGCGGCGTCGGACATCCTCGCGCCGCTGGACGGCGAGATCGTGGAGGTCAACGAGGCGATCGTCGAGGACCCGGGCAAGGTGAACGAGGACCCCGAAGGGGACGCCTGGTTCTTCAAGCTCAAGGTCGAGGACCTGTCCGAGCTGGAGGACATGATGGATGAAGCGGCCTACAAGAAGTTCATTTCCTGAGGCTGCCTCTCTGGCTGGGGCGGTGGCGCAAAGCCCCGCCCTACCCACGGGCGCGCCCGTGGCCGGTGGATGCCCGCCGTCCGCAGGGGTGAACCGATGGAGATGACACCGCCACAGTCCGCAGTCTGGACGCAGGTCGGCAAGGCGCTGTCGCACCAGATCTTCGACCGCTTCGAGCGGTTCGAGGACGCGGTGGACGAAGCGGTCTCCGGCATCGCAGCCGACGAACGCCCGGTCCTGCGCGGATTGCTGGAGGACATGCTGGCCAGCGGCGAGGACGCCCGATCCCTTTGGGAGACCAGCGGCGCAGGCATCGCCTTTCAGGACGCCCGCGGCGCCCGCATGGCGATGGAGATGCTGCTGCAGGCGGTGAAGTCGAAGGGCTGAACACCGCCCCGGCGTCTGGTCCTTCCCGCGCCGGCGTGCTTAAAGCGCGCGACATTCCTTGTCGGGGGACCTTCATGCTTATCGCCTCGCTCATCGCGAAACCGGGCACGCTGGACGCGGCCCTTGTGGACAGCCTGCGCAACGCCTTCGGGGGCGGCATCGCAACCTGGCTTTCTCCAGACGAAGCCGCCGAATTTCCGCTAGAGGTGAAGCCCGGCAATTTCGACGAGGTGCGCGACAGCATCGCGACACAGGCGGACCTGAACCTCGTCCCCGCGGAAAACCGCCGCAAGAAGATGCTGCTGGCCGACATGGACAGCACGATGATCCAGCAGGAGTGCATCGACGAACTGGCCGAAGAGGCCGGGGTCGGCGCGCATGTGAAGGACATCACGGCGCGCGCGATGAACGGGGAACTGGACTTCGAAGGCGCGCTGATCGAGCGTGTCGCGCTGCTGAAGGGTCTGCCGGAAAGCGTCATCGACAAGGTCGTGGCCGAACGCATCACGCTTATGCCGGGCGGCCAGACCCTGATCGACACGATGCACGCCGCGAGCGGACATGCGGCGCTGGTGTCGGGCGGCTTCACCGCCTTCACCGCGCGCGTGTCGGCGCTTCTGGGTTTCGACGAGAACCGTGCCAACACCCTGCTGATCGACGCGGGCCAGCTGACGGGTGAGGTCGGGCGTCCGATCCTCGGCCGCGAGGCGAAGATCGAGGCACTGGAACAGATCACCGCGCGCCTTGGCATCACGGAGGCCGATGTCGTCGCAGTGGGCGACGGGGCCAACGATCTCGGGATGCTGAACCGGGCAGGCATGGGCGTCGCGCTGCACGCCAAGCCCAGCGTGCAGGCGCAATGTGACCTGAGGATCAACCACGGCGACCTGACGGCCCTGCTGTTCCTGCAGGGCTACGCCCGGTCCGACTTTGTCTAGACGCTAGAAGACGCCGGGGGCGGGGCGGACCCAACCGGTGACGCGCCCGTCCCAGTTGCGGATCTCGGGGTTGAGGAAGCGCTTCACGTCCGGGTGCTCTGCACTCAACACCCCCAGGCGGACGAGGATCGCCGCCATGGCGCATTCCGAGGCGCGCGTGGCCCCGTCCGCGATCTTCAGCGAAATGCCAAGCCCGCGCTCCGGCAGGATGGCGATGAAGTAGCCTTCGGCGCCGGTCTTGATTGCCACCGGCTCTTTCGCGGCCCGCATCATCAGCGTGCAGGCACGGCCCTCGCCCGCGACCAGCAGCGGATGGGCGATCATCGCCTCCACCAGCCTGGCCGCCGAGCGTGACAGAAGGTCGCCCCGCTGGCTGGCCGTCGCATAGAATGCCATCGCCCGGGCCATGCCCGCCATGGAGGTGGCGAAATTCGGCGCGGAACAGCCGTCGATTCCGAAGCCGGGGGATTCCATTTCAGTGACTTCCTCGAAGGCCGAAAGGCAGGCCCTCTGCACCGGGTGATCGGGGTCGCAATACTCCGCCCCTGCGCCGAGGTGACGGGTCAGCGTCAGGAAGCCGGTGTGCTTGCCCGAGCAGTTGTTGAGAACCCGGCCCGGCTCCTGGCCGTCGCGGATCATCCCGAGCCACAGGTCCTTGTCGCGGGAGGGCTGCGGCCCGCAGATCAGGTCATTCTCCGACCGGCCGATATCCGCCAGCCATTCGCGCACCGCGGCATTGTGAACGGGCGCCCCTTCGTGGGACGCGCAGGACAGCGCAAGCCGTTCGGTCGACAGGGAAAATGCGTCCGCCGCGCCCGAGGCGACAAGCGGCAGGGCCTGGATCATCTTGGCCGAACTGCGCGGCAGGATCACGGCTTCGGGATCGCCCCAGGCCTCGACGATTTCGCCGGTCCCGTCACAGACCACAGCATGGCCTGCATGCACACTTTCTGCCAGCGGTCCGCGCCAGACTTCCACCATCATCCGAGCTGCCATTCCGACCTCCTTTCGCCTGAGCGACTTTCTGCCAACGGGGCTTTCGCATTTTGCTTTTTTCAGGCTAAAGTCCTGCCGTCGAGAGAAAACACCGCCGCGGACCACAATGGTCGGGACAGGGCCGGGAACGCGGACGGTCAGAGGCATGGACAGCTGGAGGCTGCAGGAATGAATTCTACTCTTGGTCGCATGGTTGGCGCCGTGGCGATGATGTTGGGCGCGACCTTTGCACAGGCGCAGGAAAGCAGCACGAACCGGGTCGACGCGATGACCGACTGGTCGGTGTTCGAGGGTCAGAACCCGCGCGAATGCTGGGCTGTCACCACGTACAAGGAAAGTGTGAACACCAAGGATGGCCGCGTGGTCGCCGTGACCCGGGGCGAGATCCTCCTGATGGTGTTCTTCCGCCCCGAGGCGGGCGTCAACGGCCAGGTGGCCTTTACCGGCGGCTACCCGTTTGCACCGGGCTCGACCGTGAACGTCACGGTCGATGGCACCGAGCTCGAGATGTACACCGAGGGCGAGTGGGCATGGCCCGCCACACCGCAGGACGACGCCAAGCTGGTCACCGCGATGAAGCGGGGCTCCAGTGCCGTGCTGACCGCCGTGTCCTCGCGCGGGACCACCACGAAGGACACCTTCTCCCTGCTGGGCTTCACTGCCGCGGTCGAGGACGCCGAAACGCGCTGCAAGTCCTGACGCGTCTGACATGAGCGCTCCGGACTGGATTGCCGCCGACTGGGGCACGTCGCACCTGCGCCTCTGGATGATGCAGGGCGACGCCCCCGTGCGCCGGATCGACGACCCGCGCGGCATGTCGAAACTGTCCCCGGACGGTTACGAAGCCGTGCTTCTGGAGCTTCTGGGCGACAGCCTGACCGGCCCGACCGATGTCATCATCTGCGGCATGGCCGGGGCGCGGCAGGGCTGGAAGGAAGCGCCCTACGCGTCGGTGCCCTGCGCGATCCCGTCCGAAGGGATCCCTGTCCAAACCTCCGATCCCCGCCTGCGCGTGCGCATCCTGCCCGGGATGAGCCAGTCCGCCCCACCCGATGTCATGCGCGGCGAAGAAACCCAGATCGGCGGTTTCCTTGCAGCTGAGTCCGGCTTCGACGGCGTCCTCTGCCTTCCGGGCACGCATACCAAGTGGGTGCATGTCAGCGCGGCAGAGGTCGTCTCCTTCCGGACCTTCATGACCGGCGAGATGTTCGACCTTCTGTCGAAGCAGTCGGTCCTGCGCTTCTCGGTCGGCGATGGCTGGAAACAGGACACCTTCCTTGAAGCCGTCGATCAGGCGATGGGCCGCCCCGCGACCGTCGCGGCGGACCTCTTTGCCATCCGCGCCGGGAGCCTTCTGTCCGGCGTTGGACCCGGCGCTGCCCGCGCCCGGCTGTCGGGCCTGCTGATCGGCCTCGAACTGGCCGGCGCCAGGCCCTACTGGCTGGGGCAGCAGGTCGTCATCCTCGGCGAAAACGCACTGGCAGAGATCTATCGCACCGCGCTTGCGGCACAGTCGGCCATGGTGCGCACCGTGTCCGTCGAAGGCGTGACACTGGCCGGCCTGACTGCGGCCTACAGAAAAGGAACCGCCTGATGCGGAACATCATCGCCATCCTCCGGGGCCTCACGCCGTCGGAGGCGGAGCCCGTGACCGAAGCGCTGATTGCCGCCGGGATCACCCGCATCGAGGTGCCGCTCAATTCGCCGGAGCCGTTCGACAGCATCGCGCGCATGGTCCGCTGTGCAGGGGATCGCGCGCTGATCGGCGCGGGCACCGTTCTGGACCCGGCCGATGTGCTGCGGCTGAAGGACATCGGCGCGGGCATGGTCGTGTCGCCAGACTGCAACCCGCGCGTGATCGTGGCGACCAAGCAGGCGGGTATGGCCTCCTACCCCGGTGTGTTCACCGCGACAGAGGCGTTCACCGCCCTGCGCAACGGGGCCGACGGGCTGAAGTTCTTCCCCGCGTCCAAGCTTGGCCCTGACGGGCTGTCGGCGCTCAAGGCCGTGCTGCCTGCGGGGACCGAGACGTTTGCCGTGGGCGGCGTCGGGCCGGACGACTTCGCCGACTGGCACGCTGCGGGCGTGTCCGGCTTCGGCATAGGTTCGCAGCTTTTCAAACCGGGCAGGACCGCCGAGGACATCGGCAAGCACGGGGCAGAGATCGTCGCCGCCTTCGACGCCGTCTTCCTCTAAACCCCGCAGAACACGCTAGAAAATCCCGTTGACAACCGACCGTTACTGAATAACATTGCGGATACGCGATGAGATAACATGCGCATCGAGGTTGGAACGGCTCCGATCATCTTCTCGCAGTCCAATGCGTCCAAGGTGGGGCAGGACTGCGGAATGATTGCGTTTCATGAATCCGTTACGAGGGTGTCACACTGCCGAGACCTGGCGGCCCTATCGGCAGGCTGTAGAATGCCAACTGGGAGCAACCCGATGAAAAAGACCCTCGTGTCGATGGCCGCCATTCTGGCCGCCACCTCCGCCTTCGCCGAAAGCCATGCCATGGACCTGCCGCAGGCCGGTTCCGACTGGTACGCCGCCGGTCAGTCGCACATCGAAGCGATGCTGGCCCGCCAGCCCAACACCGGCCGCGCCAAAAACGTCATCGTCTTCGTCGCGGATGGCAACGGTGTCGGCACCAACTACGCCGTGCGCCTGTTCGACGGCCAGCAAAAGGGCATGCTGGGCGAAGAGAACGTCCTCCCCTACGAAACGCCCGAGTGGTACTCGGCGCTGGTCAAGACCTACAACATCAACGCCCAGACCCCGGACTCCGCCCCGACCGCGGGCGCGCTGAACACCGGCGTCAAGCAGCGCTTCAACCTCATCAACCTCGGTGAGAACGCGATCCACGACGATTGCACCACCGAGGAAGGCAACCGCCTGACCACCTTTGCCGAGATCGTCTCGGGCATGGACAAGTCGGTCGGCATCGTCTCGACCGCGCGCATCACCCACGCCACCCCGGCGGCCGTCTACGCCAAGACCGCCAACCGCAACTGGGAAGGCGAGATCGAGGGCGACTGTGCAGGTTCCAAGGACATCGCGACCCAGCTGATCGACCAGATGGAAGCGGGCGTGATCGACATGGCCATGGGCGGCGGCGGCCGCTTCTTCCTGCCGGAAGGCGAGACCAACGGCCAGTCCAAGGGCCGCCGCACCGATGGCGTGAACCTGATCGACCGGGCCACCGGCCTGGGCGCGCAGTTCGCCGAGGACACCGCCGGCTTCGAGGCTCTGACCATGGACGCGCCGATCCTCGCGCTGTTCAACGACAGCCACATGGAATACGAGGCCGACCGCGCCGACGAGGACGAACCCTCGCTGGCCGACATGACCCGCAAGTCCATCGAGTTCCTGTCACAGAACGAGAACGGCTATTACCTCGAGGTCGAGGCGGGCCGCGTCGACCACGCGAACCATGACGGCAACGCATACCGCACCCTGTCCGACGGCGTGGCCTTTGCCGAGGCCGTGGCGCTGGCCGACGAGATGACCGATGACGCCGACACGCTGATCATCGTCACCGCCGACCACGAGCACGCCATCGCGTTCAACGGCTACTGCGGCCGCGGCTCCGACATCCTCGGCCTGTGCATGGGCGTGTCGAAGGAAGGCGAGGCCAACGACGGCACCCCCCTGACCGCCGCCGACGGCAAGCCCTACACCGTGCTGGGCTACCTGAACGGCGCCGGTTCCGTGCTGAAGGAGCCGACCGACGGCAGCAACGACTGGACCGGCTCGCGCAGCGATCTGACTCAGGAAGAGGCCACCGACATCGACTACGTCCAGCAGGCGCTGATCCCCATGTCCTCGGAAACCCACTCGGGCGAGGACGTGTCGGTCTACGCCAAGGGCCCGTGGTCGCATCTGCTCGACTCCACCATCGAGCAGAACGTGATCTTCCACGTGATGAAGCACGCGGTGGACGCAGAATAAACGGCCGCGCAGGCTGAGAGGGGCCGCCCTGTTCCGGGGCGGCCCTGTTCGTCCGACATGACATGTGGGACACGTTAGACAGACCAGACCAAGGAGACGGACCATGGACCGCCGCACCGCCCTGACAACCGTTCTCGCCGCGCCTTTCCTTCTGCCGACACTCGCGCGGGCCGCCGACGGGCCTGCCAAGATCCGCGAACTCTACGAGAAGAACGGCGATTTCTCGTCGTTTGCACAGGACGCCTCCGGCAGCCGCATCCTGTTCGAAGGGTTCATGGCCCCGCCGCTGAAGGCGGAGTCGCGCTTTTTCGTGCTGACAAAACGCCCGATGGCCGTCTGCCCCTTTTGCGAGACGGAGGCCGAGTGGCCCGACGACATCCTCGCGGTCTACACCAAGCGGATCGTCGACGTCGAACCCTTCAACGTGAAGCTCGCCGTGCGCGGCGACCTGACCCTCGGGGCCTACAAGGACCCCGACACCGGCTTCCTGAGTATGGCCCGCCTGACGAACGCCACCTACGAGCGCGCCTGACATGGGTCTCGCCCTGCACGTCCGTGACCTGACTGTCGCCTCTCGCCGGGGGCGGCTTCTGCTGACGCTCCCCGCGCTTGACCTGCCCGCGGGCGGCCTTCTGGGCGTGCGCGGGCCATCGGGCGCCGGCAAGTCGACATTCCTGAACGCGTTGAGCGGTCTGCTTGATGCGAAGGGCCGCGTGCAGTGGGGCGAAACCGACATCGCCAGCCTGTCGCCGGAGCGCCGGACGGCGTTCCGCGCCGCGCAGATGGGCATGATCTTTCAGGACTTCCTGCTGTTCGAGGAGCTGTCGGCAGAGGCCAACGCCGCCCTGACCGCGCAATTCGCGCCCGCCGCCAGCCGCCCGGGCATCCTGAGCCGCGCAAGGGACCGTCTGTCCCGGCTGGCCGTCCCCTCTGGCGCGCGCACGGTAGAGAGCTTCTCGGGCGGGGAACGGCAGCGGGTTGCGGTCGCTCGGGCGCTGGCCTCCGATCCGCAGGTCATCCTTGCGGACGAGCCGACCGCCGCGCTCGACCGCACCGCGGCGGACCGGCTGGTGGCCGACCTCGTCAGCCTGTGCCGTGACGGCGGGAAGACGCTGGTGGTGGTCAGTCACGACCTGCACCTGCTGGACGCGATGGACCGCGTCGTGACCATCGAAGACGGGCAGGTGACCGGATGAGAGACCTATGGGACAGCCTGCCGGTACTGGCGCAGGACATTACGATCGCCATCGCGCTGCTCCTGCCGCTGCTGCTGATCGGCGTGCTGCTGCTGCGCGGCTTCCGCCCCTTCCCGCTGATCCGCGCGCTGCTCTGGCGGTTCCGTTGGGCGAACCTGCTGTTCGTCCTGCTGATCGCCACCTCCGTCGGCATGGGCATCGGCCTGATCGCGCAGGAACGCGGGCTGCGGGTCGGCACAGCGCGGGCGGCGTCGAAGTTCGACATGGTGGTCAGCGCGCCCGGGTCCGAGCTGACAATGATGATGGCCGCCGTCTACCTGCAGGCCAGCGACGTGCCGCTTCTGGACGGCGCCGCCTACGACCTGATCGCCAATCACCCGCAGGTGAAGATCGCCGCCCCCATCGCCTTTGGCGACAGCTATAACGGCGCGCCGGTTGTCGGGACCATCGCGGACTTCGTCACCTACCTGTCGGACGACCGGATCGAGGGCCGGCTTTTCCGGAAAAGCGGAGAGGCCGTGGTGGGTGCCGCCGCCGGGCTGAAAGTCGGCGACAGCTTCACCCCGCAACACGGGCACGGCGCCTCTGCCGACGACGAGGCGCATGAAGGGTTCAAGATCGAGGTGGTCGGCCTTCTGCCCCGGACGGGTTCCCCATGGGACCGTGCCGTGCTGATCCCGGTCGAAACCGTCTGGGAGGTGCACGGCCTTGCCAACGGCCACGCCTTCGACGAGGGGGACCGCATCGGCCCGCCCTTCGATCCGGCGCTCTTTCCCGGCACACCGGCGGTGATCGTCCGCGCCAAGGAACTGTGGGCCAACTATGCCCTGCGCTCCGAATTCACCCGCAAGGGCGAGATGATGGCCTTCTTCCCCGGCACCGTGCTCTCCAACCTCTATCGCGTCATGGGCGACGTCCGGCAGGCCATGTCGGTCATGTCCGTGGTGACGCAGGTGCTTGTCGCGGCATCGGTCCTGTTGGGGCTGTTCATCCTGTCGCGCCTGTTCCAGCGGCAACTGGCGATGCTGCGCGCGCTCGGCGCGCCCCGCCGCTTCGTCATGGCCGTTGTCTGGGGCTATGGCGTCGCACTGCTGATGGCAGGCACGGTCCTGGGCCTTGTCTTCGGCCTTGGCGCCGCATCGGTCCTGTCGCAGGTAGTGACGGCGCGCACCGACATCCTCGTGACCGCCGGTATCGGCTGGCCCGAGATCACCCTGGCACTGGCCTTCCTGTCGGCCACGTCCGTTTTGTCGCTCATCCCCGCGGTCATCGTTCTTGCCCGCCCAATCGTGGAGTCCCTACGCGCATGAAACACCTTCTTCTAGCCACCGCGCTTCTGACCACGCCGCTTGCCGCAGAGGAAACCCACCTCTTCGAGGTTGGCGGGCTTGAGGTCCTGCACCCGTGGACAAACGCGACGACCCACGATCACGCGCTGCTTTACATGGAACTCCACAACGAGGGCGACGCGCCGGTCGAGATCATCTCGGCCCGGACCGAGGATGGCGTGAACGGTCAGCTTGTGGGCTTCCGCATGGCGGACGGTGCCATGGTGGCGGACCCACTGCCCCCGATCCCGGTCGCCCCCGGTACAGAGCTGGCGCTTGAACCGGACGTGATCGCGATTTCCTTCGACGGACTCCCCGCCCCGCTGGAAGAGGGCGATCATCTGGAGATCATCCTCGAGACCTCAGCCGGAGAGCTGGCGGTCGAGGTCGCCGTGGAGGCCGCCGACGCCCGCCAGCACAGCCACGCCGGTCACAGCCACTGAGCCCGGCCGCTGCCGCATTTGACGGACGACGGACCGCTCGCGTACACCAGTCGTACACATCCGGGGAGGACAGCGATGACCGGCAGCAGAAAGACCGCGTGTCTTGAGGATCTCCGGATGCGGATCCTGAAGCTTGAGCTCGCGCCCGGTGCCGAACTGGACGAAACCCAGGTGGCCACCGCCTACGGGCTGTCACGGACGCCGCTGCGCGAGGTCTTCCAGGTGCTTGGCGGAGAGGGCTACCTGCGGCTCGAACACAATCGGGGCGCCCGTGTCGCCGCCATGGACCTTGCCGCGCTGCGCTGTCTTCTCCAGACCGGGCCGCTGTTGCTGGCGACGATGGCCCGCCAAGCCGCCGAGCACCGGGAGGAAGCCGCGCTACCGACGCTGCGCGACGCACAGGCGGGCTTTGCCGCAGCGACGGAAGAAGGCGACGCCGCCGCGGCCGCCCTGTTCAACCACAGTTTTCACACGCAGGTCGCCTGCATGGCGTCGAACCCCTACCTGATGCCGGCGCTGCGGCGCCTTCTGATCGACCACACGCGCCTGACGCAGGGCTTCTTCCAGCCGGTCAAGAAGAAGGAGAAGAAGCAGCTCAGGAAGGTGTCGCAGCACCACGCCACCCTGACCGACGCCATCGCGGCGCAGGACCCGGAGGCCGCCGTCTCGACCACGCTCCAGAACTGGGAACTGTTCCGGGAACGGATCGAGAAGCTGATGACCCCCGAGGCCCTGCCGATCTCGGTAGAGGCGGCCGCGACGACGGCCTGACGTTACTCTGCCGCGCTCACCGCCGTTGGCATGTCCGGCTGGCTGGCCGCGCTGGTCCGGTCCATAGCCGAAATACCCGTCCCCAACCCGCGCAACCGCAGGGCGTTCGTCAGGACGAACACCGACGACAGCGCCATTGCCCCCGCAGCCAGCATCGGCGACAGCATCAGCCCGGTCAGCGGATAGAACACACCGGCAGCGACCGGGATCAGCACGACGTTGTACCCGAAGGCCCAGAACAGGTTCTGGCGGATGTTGCGCATGACACGGCGGCTGACGTGGTGCGCGGTGACGACGCCGGACACCCGGCCCGAGGCCATGACCACATCGGCGCTTTCGATGGCGACATCCGTGCCGGTGCCGATGGCCAGACCGACCTCTGCCGCGGCGAGCGCCGGGGCGTCGTTGATGCCGTCGCCGACAAAGGCCACCTCGCCGAACCGCTGTTGCAGGTCGCGCAGCGCGTCCAGCTTGCCTTCCGGCAGGACCTCCGCGGTGACATGAGCGATGCCCAGGGCGCGCGCGATGGCCTCTGCCACAGGACGGGCATCGCCAGAGATCAGCGCGACCTCCAGCCCTTCCGCCTTCAGCGCGGCAACGGCGGCGCGGGCGTCGGGTTTCAGCCGGTCGGCCACGGCGAAGACGGCGGCGATCTGCCCGTTGACCGCGACAAGCACCGGCGTCTCTGCCGCCTGCGCCGTCCGGTCGAGCGCACCGGCGACCGCGGTCGTGTCGATCCCGCGCGCCGCCATCAGGCGCGGGGCACCGACGAGGATCGCGCGGCCATCCACCACCGCCTCGAGCCCCTGCCCCGGCAGCGCGGTCACGTCTTCCGGTTGCGGCGCATCGGGGGAGGCGCGCATCAGGGCCTGTGCGATGGGATGCTCGGACCCCTGCTCTGCCGAGGCGGCGAGACGCAGCACCTCATCGGCATCAAAGCCGGGCGCAGCCGTGGTGTGGCTCAACTCGGGACGGCCTTCGGTCAGCGTGCCGGTCTTGTCGAAAGCCACCAGTTTCACCGTGTCGAGCCGCTGCAGCGCGTCCCCCTTGCGGAAGAGCACACCCAGTTCGGCCGCGCGGCCGGTGCCAACCATGATCGAGACGGGCGTCGCCAGCCCCATGGCGCAGGGGCAGGCGATGATGAGGACGGACACGCCCGCGACCAGCGCGAAGGTCAGGCCCGGACCGAACACCAGCCAAGTCAGCGTCGTCAGCGCGGCCAGCACCAGCACCGCGGGCACGAACCACAGCACGACCTTGTCCGCCAGCGCCTGGATGGGCAGCTTGGCGCCCTGCGCCTCTTCGACCAGCGCGACGATGCGGGACAGCACGGTATCCTTGCCGACGGCCTCTGCCCGGTAGCGCAGCGTGCCGTTGCCGTTCACCGTACCGCCGGTCACAGCCGAACCTTCGGCCTTTTCCACCGGGGCGGGTTCGCCGGTCAGCATGGACTCATCGACGAAGGACTGCCCCGTCAGGACAAGCCCGTCCACGGCAATGCGTTCGCCGGGGCGGACAAGCAGCGTGTCGCCCTTCTGGATCTCTTCGATTGCGGTCTCGGTCATCGTGCCGTCGCGGTCGACCATGGCCGTCGCGGGCCGCAGGCCGACGAGATGGCGGATGGCAGCGCCGGTCCGGCCCTTGGCGCGCGCCTCGAGGAACCGGCCCAGCAGGATCAGCGTGACGATGACGGCGGCGGCCTCGAAATAGACGGCGCGCGCGGTCTCCGGCAGCAGCCCCGGCGCCAGAAGCGCGACCGTCGAATAGACCCAGGCCGCCAGCGTCCCGAGCGCGACAAGCGTGTTCATGTCCGGCGCGCCCTTCATCAAAAGCGGCAGGCCGATGCGATAGAACCTTCGTCCCGGCCCGATCAGGACAGCGGTGGTCAGCAGGAACTGGATCGTCCACCACGTCGTCTGGCCCAGCGTCATGGTCAGCCAATGATGGAACGGCGGGAACAGGTGTCCCCCCATCTCGCCAATGAACACCGGCAGGGTGAGCAGAGCGGCGAGGATCAGATCGCGCTTCAACCGCGCCTGCTCGACCTGCTGGCGGTCTTCGGTCGCTTCCGCATCCTGCAGGGGCTTTGCCGGATAGCCGGCCTCCGTCACGACTTTTGCCAGCGAGGGCGCATCGGTGGACCCGGACAGGCTCACGACCTCGGCGGTTTCGGTGGCAAGGTTCACGGAGGCACGCAGCACGCCCGGCTGACCGGCCAGCGCCTTTTCGACGCGCGCGGCGCAGGAAGCGCAGGACATGCCCTCGATGGCAAGGCGCGTGTGGCTCTCGGCAGCCGGATAACCCGCGGCCTTCAGCGCCGCCTGCAATGTGGCGGCCCCGGCGCTGCCGCTGACTTGCGCCGTCTTGTTCGCAAGGTTGACGGAGGCGGTGTCGACGCCTTCCGCCCCCGCAAGCGCACGCTCGGCGCGCCCGGCGCAGCCGCCGCAGTTGAGTTTCGTGACTTCGAATCGCAAATCGGTCATGGGTCTCGCCCTCCTGACCGGTCACATAAGGGTTCCAGTAAGGGGAGGGTCAATACCCTCTCGTCACCTTCCCCCGATCACGCCCGATTTCAGCCCGAACGGACCTCTGCCTCGATCTCCTTGCGGGATTTCCGGGCGCGTTCGGTGGTGGACTTGAGCTGCCCGCAGGCGGCCATGATGTCCTCTCCGCGCGGCGTGCGGATGGGCGAGGCATAGCCGGCCTTGTGCACGATGTCGGCGAAACGTTCGATCCGCGACCAGTCCGACCGCTCGTAGGGGGAGCCGGGCCATTCGTTGAACGGGATCAGGTTGATCTTGGCCGGGATGCCCGCGATCAGCTTGACCAGCCGCCGCGCGTCCTCGTCGCTGTCGTTCACGTCTTTCAGCATCACGTATTCGAACGTGATCCGTTCGGAATTCGACAGCCTCGGATATTCCCGCAGCGCGTCCAGCAGCGTCGCGATGTTCCAGCGCTTGTTGATCGGTACCAGCTTGTCGCGGACCTCGTCGGTCGTGGCGTGGAAGGACACCGCCATCAGGCAGCCGATCTCTTCGGCGCACTTCGCGATCTCCGGCACCACGCCGGAGGTCGACAGCGTGATCCGGCGGCGCGACATGGACAGGCCTTCGTGGTCCATCGCGATCTTCATCGCGTCGCGCACGTTGTCGAAGTTGTAGAGCGGCTCGCCCATGCCCATCAGCACGATGTTGGACAGAAGGCGCGGCCCCTGATCGCCCGTGCCGGTGCCCGGCTCGGGCCACTCGCCAAGGTCGTCGCGCACCAGCATGATCTGACCGACGATTTCCCCGGCGGTCAGGTTGCGGACCAGCTTTTGCGTGCCGGTGTGGCAGAACGAACAAGTCAGGGTGCAACCCACCTGAGAGGAAACGCAGAGCGTACCGCGATCTTCCTCGGGGATGTAGACCGTCTCGACCTCGTGGCCTCCCGCGATGCGGACAAGGTACTTGCGCGTGCCGTCGGCCGAGACCTGCTTCGACACGATCTCCGGCAGGGAAATCTCGAAAGTGGCGGCCAGTTTCGCGCGGTAGTCCTTCGCAAGGTTGGTCATCGACTCGAAGTCGCGGACGCCCCAGAAGTACACCCACTGCCAGACCTGGTTGACCCGCATCTTGGCCTGTTTCTCGGGCGTGCCCATGGCCAGAAGCGCATCACGCAGCACGGCCCGGGTCAGGCCGACCAGGTTGATCTTGCCGCCTTCCGGCAGCTTGCGCGGGATCGTCACGAGATCCTGAGTGATGGGTGCGTCAGACATTAGAGGCGTCCTTCGGATAACAAGCGGCCTGTATACAGGATTCGGGCGGAATTTCCATGGCCTTTGGCGCAACTGCGTCCGGCCCCGCCCCGATCCATGCAGACCTGTGGTGCGCTTCGCGGATTACAACCGCCGGCGGCACCTGACCCTCAGGTCTTTGCCGGAAAAAGGAAAGGGCCGGGCGTCCTGTCCCGGCCCTTCTTGACCCCATCACGCCAATGTCAGGCGGCTTCGTTCAGGACGGCGTGGGTCTGGCTGCGCCGCTCGGAATAAGCCCGGGCGGCGGAAACGAGTGCGCGGAAGATCGCGCGTTGTCTGTGTGCGTAAAACAGGTGCTCGGGGTGCCACTGAACACCCAGCGCAAAGGGATCGCTCTCCCGTTCGATGGCCTGCACCATGCCGGCGGTGTCGCGGGCACTGACGCGCAGCCCCTCCCCCAGCTTGTCGACGGCCTGCGTGTGCAGGGCGTTCACCTTCATCGGCTGTTCACCGACGTAGCGGGCGAGCTGGGTCTCGGCCACGACGCAGACCTCCCGCTTGGGCAGGATCGTCTTGATCATCGGGGAGTCGCTGAAGGTCTCCCACGCGTTTTGATCCAGCGTGCCGCCAAGCGCGACGTTCAGCATCTGCGCCCCGCGGCAGATGCCGAGGACGGGGATGTTGTCCTGCATGGCCTGCGCGGCAATGGCGGCTTCAAAGCGGTCGCGTTCGCGGTCCAGCCGGGCCGATACGCCGATCTTCCCGCCGTAGAGTTCCGGCGCGATGTCGTCGCCGCCACCGATGATGACGCCATCCACCGCGGCCAGGTCCGAAGGCCGACCCGCGCCCCAGCGCACGCCGCGCGCACCCGCAAGCCAAAGGTTGAGGTTCACCAGCGGATAGATCCGCCATCCCGAACGCGAAGACGTGGTCACACCGATCAGGGGGCGGCTCATTGCACCGCCTCCGGCTCTGATACGTCGTTGCTCTGGAACAGTTTCGAGACGCGTTCGGCCCAGCGGCCTTCGGCACCCGGAAGGTAATGGTTGTGCTCGAGCCACGCCGTCCGAAGGGTATCCAGCATGTGCGCGTCATTGGCGACATGCTCCACCCGCGCCCAGAGGTTCCACGGCCGCGCCAGCGACCAGCCCTCTTCGTCGATCCGGCAATCCGGCAGGCGGAAGTGGAACGTCGGACGCGCCGACAGCTTGCTTTGCGCAGGGAAGATGCGGTCGAACAGTGCCCGGTCGTGATGCGCGAAAAGCGGCATCAGGTCGAGCCCGTGGTTGCGCGACGAGATATGCCGCGCCGCGACGGACATCAGGTCCCTCAGGGTCGATGGCTGGTCCTTCACCAGTTGCGTGACGAAGGCATGCGGCCATGTCTCGATGAACGGCATCAGCCGGCGCGTCATGTCCAGGTCTTCCGCCCGGCGCAGCCACGGTTCCAGCAGCCCGAAGGCGGTGATGGTGTTCAAGGTCTGCGGATCGTCCGCGCCCACGATCTCCGGGTTAAGGTGCACGCCGAAACCCAGCAGCACGCCCGCCCGGGACCCCCTCGCGCCGCGATGGCGCAGCTCGTCCAGAAGCGCGCCGAGGCGGATGACTTCCTTGCGGGTCAGCGGTTCGGTGATGATCTCGACGGGGACCACGGCCTTCGCCATGTTCAGGCCCCGCTCCAGCAGAGGGATGTCCTTCTTGCGCAGCGAAATGTCCAGTTCGACCCGGATGTCGCCCAGCTCGGTGCCTTCGACGGTCAGTTCGTGGGAGTGCGGTGCGGTCGCAGTGCCGCCAAGGAATTCAGCGACGATTTCGCCGGTCTGCACTTCGCCCAGGCCGGAGAACTCGACTTCGACGCCCGTCTTGCGTTCGTCACCGTCACGTGTCGTGCGGTGCGGCAGGCTGGCGTAGCTGTCGGTCATCGTCCCTCGGAGTTTTTTCGCTGGATAAGCGTGTTTTCAGAAGGGCAACGCGCGCCCCTTGAACATGGTTCCCCGAAGATTGCTTGTCAGGCGCTTCTGAACATCTTCGACTCCGCCGACGTGAAGGACATCTTGCCCATCAGCGTGACAGTCCAAACCAGCAACGGCAGCGATACGATGCCGCCGATCGGACCCCAGAGCCACAGCCCGAAGAGGATCGACAGGAACACGACAAGCGGGTTGAGCCGGAGTTGCTGGCCGACCAGGGACGGCGTGACAAACTGCGCTTCGATCATGTTCAGGCCCAAGTAGGCCAGCGGCGGCAGCAGGATCGAGGCGCCGGAATAGTTCATGACACCCGCGACCAGCAGCGAGGCCAGCAGCACGATCGGTCCGAGGTAGAGCACGAAGTTCAGCAGGAACGCCGCGCCGCCCCAGAGCATCGCGTTCGGAAGTCCGATCAGCATCATCGCACCGAACACCGCCAGCCCGAGCCCGGCGTTGATCGCCGTCACCGTGATGAAATAGTGCGACACGGCCTTGTCGGCCTGCTTCAGCTTGCCCGCCTGCCGGGGAAAGACATTGTAAATGTCCTCTCCGGTCAGCACGAAGAAGAAGAGAGTGCCGAGGAAGATCAGTGACTGCGCGGCAAAGTTGGGCGCCATCCACAGCGCATCCACCAGGCTGGGCATGGCCTGCTTGACCGCTTCCTCGCCGCCTTCGGACAGGGTTTCCTCGATCTCGCGGCCGATGCTGTCGACGCCGCGCACAAGGCGGATCGCCTCGTCCATCCATTCGCGGATCTCGCGCTGGATCTTCGGCATCTGCTCGGCCAGCCCCGACAGGACGGGACCGAGCGCCGAGATCAGCAGGACAAGAAGCACGACCGCGATGACCAGCGCCAGCGCCGCGCTGAGCGAGCGCGGCACGCCGAAACGGCTGAGCCGGTTGACGACCGGGGCAAGCACGACGCCCACCACCAGTCCAAGGGCCACAGGCGCGGCGAAGTCGCTCGCCAGCCTGAGACCGGCGATGAGTGCCACAGTTGCCATGATCGCCAGAGCGGTGACGACCACCTTGGTCTGCGTGTAGGACCAGGTGGTTTCCATGTTCAAATGCGCTCCGGAGGTGAGGGATGATGGGGGGCCGGGTCCCGGGGGAACCGGTTTTCGTCCGGTGCTACGGCTTCGGCCACATTGGGCTCGTCCACACGTGCAGGCATGTCTTCGGGCGCCTCGGGGTCTTCTTCGCCCTCGTGCTCCTGACCGGACATGAAATAGCTTAGCGCGGCGCTGAGGCCGGCAACCGCCACGGCAGAGACCAGCGGATGATGCTTCGGGAACCCTGCCAGTTTGCGGGCCGTGCTCGGCTTTGGGCGGGACGCCTCGATCTCTTCCTGAAGGGCGATGGCGTCCAGCCGCTTGGCGACGACGCGGCGGCGCGCCTGCGGGTCGAGGTGGTCGAGCCCGTCGTACAGCGACAGGCGCAGATACTCGGCGCTGACACCGCCCGGGATATCGTCCTCATCCTTGCCCTTGTCCTTGCCGCTGGGCATCAGCGTATAGGCCAGCCCCGCCCCGATCAGCGCGGCGGCCCAGGGATGACGCTTCGCCGTCTCCAGCGCACCGGCCGCGGCACCTGCGCCCTCGTCAGACGTCAGGATGCCGTCGGGGCCGGTCAGGCTCGGCAGTTTGGCGGATTCACGAAGACCGTTCATCGCGTCGGCGAGGTTGGCGCGGTGCTGCGCGGCCTCCCGTTCCAGCTCTTCAATCCGTCGGCGCATTGCGGAACTCCCCTGCCGCGTCGAGATCGGCGCGGATGTTGTTGAGTGTGCGCGTCGGCACGATGGAGCCGGGGTTGACCCGCCGCTTGCCGACAAGCCCGACGATGACGGCGAGGATCAGCAGCACGAGGCCCACGGCCAGCACGGACCACAGCATCGGAACGCCCGCCTCGTAGAGCGCGATGGTCGCCGCCGCCGCAAGGGTCATGAATGCGACAAGGGCAAGGATCGCGGCCACCACGAGGAAGCCGATCCCTGATCCCATTTTGCTGAAGTTGTGACTGATTTCCGCCTTCGCAAGTTGCGCTTCCACATGGATCAGGGCGCGTATTTCATGCAGCGCCGCAGAAATGTAGGACGGGATCTGGCCAATTCCGGTTTCCCGTTCGCTCATTGAACAGCTCCGGTCATTCGTGTCGAGGCCTGGGGCGTGATCTGGCAGGCACCCTGCGCGGCATTCAATGCCGGATGATTGGAAACGCGGGTGCGGATGTCCGAGAGACCGGGTTCATACCTGCGTCCGGGCAAATGCGTTGCACCGGCAGATCTGCCGGGCGCTGCCCGCGGACGAAGCTGTTTTGGCCGTGATGACATCGTGTCCCCTGAAATTCTCTTATTGATATGGCAGATAAGGTTGCGGCGGGCACGTTTCGCGTGCCCGCTGCGCAAGTTGCGTCAGCGACGCGACTTGAGGATCATGCCCAGCACAAGGCCGACACCGGCCGCACCAAGAAGGGCGGTGGTGGGGTTGCTGCGGACGTAGGCTTCGATCTGACCGTGGCGCTCGGCAAGTGCGAGGCGGCCCTCGGCAACAGCCTGACGGCCACGCTCCTGCGCGGTCTCGTAGGCGTGGCGACCCTCGGCGCGGGCGCGATCATATGCGTCGGACGCGGTGTCGCGTGCCTCTGCATAGGCTTCCTCGACAGAAGCACGTGCGTGACGCGCTGCGTCCTTTGCGTGCTGCTGGGCCTTGTCGAATTCCTTCTCCTTGGCCGAGCCGTTCGGGAGATCGGACGAAACAGTATGCGGTGCTGTATTAGCCATGGTTGAAGCTCCTTTCGCCGTACAAACGTGCAGAACGATGGAAGGTTCCTGACTCTATTTGCGGAACCTTCCCGGTTGACAGGGGTTTGATAGGCAGAACCAAGCACATCAAAGGAGTATCAAAATGCTGTACTGGGCTCTGCTCTTTTTTGTTGTTGCGATCATCGCCGGCGTCTTTGGTTTCGGTGGCATCGCATCGGCGTCCGCCGGGATCGCACAGGTCCTTTTCGTCATCTTCCTGATCCTGTTCGTGGTGGCAATGGTCGCCCGGGCGCTTCGCGGCCGCACGCCGTAACAGAGCATTGAATTTATTAATGACAACAACCAGCCCGGGCACGTCCCGGGCTGGTTTCTTTTGTCGCGCGCATCATATATCGTTTTCCAGCAATTGCGCAGCCTGAAGCGCAAGCAAACCTCCGCCTGTATCCCTTTGCACCCCTCATACCGCTCCAAACCGATTTGTGCATGGTCGGAAATTTGTTAGAGGGGTCCGATGTATTTTCTGCCCGAAGGTCGCGCCACCGAATGGACACCAAAGTAAATTCCGACGTTTCCAGTGCCGTCTCGACGAACGCGTCGACCCACTCTGACCGGCTCTCCGATTCGCGGCGGCTGGATGCGCTGGCGATGACCGATGTCATGTCCCCGGATACCGACGAGGCGCACGAGCGCTGCGTGCGCCTGGCCAGCCGCATCCTGAAGGCCCCGGTCAGCCTCGTGTCCTACGTCGACAGCGAACGCCAGTTCTTCAAGGCGCAATGCGGCCTCAGCGGCCCTTTCGCCGAAGAGCGCGGCACACCCCTGACCCATTCGTTCTGCCAGTACGTCGTGACCTCCGACCAACCGCTGGTGGTCCGCGACAGCCGCGAGGATCCCATTCTCTCCCATAACGCGGCGGTGGAGGATCTGGGCGTGGTCGCCTACCTCGGGGTGCCGGTGCATGCGCCCTCGGGCGAGGTTCTGGGATCGTTCTGCGTCATCGACACCGTGCCGCGCGAATGGACCGCCGAGGACCTCGCCGCTCTCGAAGACCTGGTCGCGATGCTAGAGGCGGAACTCACGCTTCGTCAGGGCGCGCATGAACGCGAGATCCTGCTGCAGGAAATGAGCCACCGCATCAAGAACCTGTTCTCTCTGGTGTCGAGCATGGTGCGGCTGGAACGGCGGCGCTGGGACACGCCGCGCGAACTGGCCGACAGCATCATCGCCCGCGTCGACGCCCTGAGCGTGGCGCATGACATGATCGTGCCCGTGGTCGAGGCCACGAAAACCGGCGACGGGGAGCGCGCGAAACTCGGAGAGCTGCTGTCAAAGGTCCTTGCGCCCCATACCTCCGAGGCGCGGATCACCCTTACCGGCGATGCGACCACCATTGGCCCGAAGGCCGTCGCCTATGTCACGCTCGCGGTGCATGAGCTTGCGACCAATGCCGCGAAGTACGGCGCGCTGTCGGTGGACGACGGGCGTCTGGATCTGCGCTGGCTTGCGGACGACAAGAACCTGGTGCTGGACTGGCTGGAAACCGGCCACGTCTGGACCGAGGCCGCGCTTGGCGGCGGCGGGTTCGGGTCACAATTGCTGAAAATCTCGATCGAAGGGCAGTTGAACGGCACGCTCACGACCGAGGTGGCCGACGACAAGTTCACGCACAGGATGACCCTGCCGCTCGAACGATTGGAATTCTGAAGGATGTGTGCGCGACAGGCACGGCCCATGACCGTGCCTGTCCGGCAGGCCGTTTCAGACCCGCAGCGTTTCCGTCGACGAGAAGAACATCGCCTGGCTCACCGCCGAGCGGACCTGTTCTTCCGTGTAGGGTTTCGCGATCAGGAACGCGGGCTCCGGGCTTTCGCCGGTCAGCAGACGCTCCGGGAATGCGGTGATGAAGATCACCGGGATCGAGGCGTTCTCGCCAAGGATCTTGTTGACCGCGTCGATGCCGCTGGACAGGTCGGCCAGCTGGATATCCGACAGGATCAGGTCCGGCTGCTCTTCGCCGAACAGCTTGAGGGCTTCGGTCTCGGTCTTGGCGATGCCGGTGACCTGGTGGCCCATGTCGCCCACGATGCTTTCGAGGTCCATGGCGATGATCGCCTCGTCCTCGATGATCATGATCTTGCCGGAAACCGACTTCGCCATCTCGGTGTAGGCGATGTCGACCAGTTCCTTGGCTTCTTCCGGCGAGGTGTTGAGAACCTCACCGACCTCGACGAAGTCCATTTCCTCGATGGTGTGCAGCAGCAGGGCCTCGCGCGTGTCGCGGGTCAGCCGCGAGAGGTGCTTCTGCGCCTTCGCCGCAAGGCCGGAATCTCCGTCGGACAGCGCGCCGCCTGTGCTGTTCCAGATCGTCTGGAACACCTTGAACAGCGCCACCTTCGGCGAGATCGAACGGTCAAAGCCATCGAAGTCGCTCAGGATCGCCTCAAGAGTGGCAGCCGCGTAATTGTCCCCCTGTTCCTGAGAACCGGTCAGCGCCCGGGCGTAGCGGCGCAGGTAGGGAAGGTTGCTGCCGATCACACTCGTCAGGTCCGAAGGTTGCGAAGTGGTCATCGTCCGATATTCCATCCATTTTTTTTCGTCATCCTGGGAACCAAACGCCGCAAACCGGGTTACGTTCCTGCCATCGACAAAAAAACTGTGTACGCACGCCGACATGAATCAGGAACGGAAAACTTCAAGAGTGCAGCGAGAAATTGATGAAAACCTGAAGCGGGCATACGGAGATATGACCAAGGAAGAGGTGCCCGATCGGTTCACCGACCTCCTTGCGAAGCTCCGTGCGGCGGAGTCTTCCGACACGCCCGCTGGAAAAAGAGGTGACAATGCCCAGTCGTGACCCCCGCGACGAGCTTGTCGAGCATCTCGGAGCTATGCGCGCCTTCGCGATGAGTCTTACCGGAAACTCGGCTCTTGCCGATGACATGGTGCAGGACTCACTCGTAAAGGCGTGGAGCAAGATCGAGACATTCGAGCGCGGCACAAACCTGCGTGCCTGGCTCTTCACCATTTTGCGGAACACGTACTATTCCCACCATCGCAAGGCGCGCCGCGAGGTCAGCGACCCTGATGGCGTGTTCGCCGCAAATCTGGCCCAGAAGCCGGATCACGACGGTCGCCTGCAGATGCGCGACTTCAATACTGCCTTCGCCCTTCTGTCCGACGAACAAAGAGAAGCTCTTGTCCTTGTCGGCGCGGAAGGTTTTTCCTACGAGGAGGCTGCCGAGACCTGTGGCGTCGCTGTCGGCACGGTCAAGAGCCGGGTCAACAGGGCGCGTGCAAGACTGGCCGAGCTCATGGGGCTTGGTGACGAAGAAAATCTGGAGCTGACAGACAGCGTCACGACGGGGATCGTTTCGTCGCAACCCCACGCGGTTTGAAAAGCAACGCAAGGAGCTGCTTTTGGGCATGTTCAAGGCATGGTCGAGGAGCCTCGGCGCGCGCATAGCGTTTCTGATGTCCCTGGCCATGCTGCCGCTGGGGCTCATCTCTGTATATCAAACGCATGTCGTGGTGGAAGAAGCGCAGGCACTGACCCGCGCCGCTCTCCTGTCCGAGACCGTGGCCGCAGCCACCGGAGAACGCGAACTGATCCAGCAGGCGCTGGGTGCAGCGCAGGGCCTTGCCTCTGCGGTGCCGCTTGTCGATTCCCGGGAATGCCAGCGCATCCTCGCCGACTTCATCGACTCCCAACCGCTCTATATCTTTGCCGCCTACGTTCAGAAGTCGGGCCTCATGGACTGCAGCTCCAGCGGCGAGGTGCGCGATTTTTCCGGCACCTCGACACTAGAAGGTCTCAGCGGTCCGGCCGTGCGGATGCGCCGCTCCGGCGCCGTCACGAAGCAATCGGTCGTCCTTGCCTCGCATCCGGTCATGGAAGGCGAGATTGAACTCGGCTGGCTGACCATTTCCATCCCGCACTCCGTCGCCAACGCGCTGATGGAGAACACCCTGCCCAACCAGGAACTGAAACTCGCCTCGATCAACCTCGACGGCGACGTCATTTCCTCGACCAGCGGTGTCGATGCAGCGCCCGGGTTCCTGCCCCGCGACATCCCCCTGAGCGGTCTTCACGACCGGGTCGGCCTTGCCTTCCGCGCCCCTTCCGGCAGCGGCGAAGAACGGTTCTTTGCCGTGGCGCCGATGATCGACGACACGCTCGTCCTGGTGGGAAGCTGGCCCGTTTCGGTGGCAGAGGCCACCGGCAATGGGCCGCGTGCGCTGACCGCAATCATCTTCCCCGCCCTGATGTGGGTGACCGGCATCATCGTTGCGTTCTACGGCCTTCAGCGCATGGTCGTCCGCCACATCCGGCAGCTCCGTTCGGCCATGCGCAAGTTCGCACTCGGCGAGCGGCGCGACAGTTATTTGGAATTGGCGAACCCTCCGGAGGAACTCGAAGAGGCCCAACGTGCGTTTAACCGCATGGCATTGATTATCTCGGAAGCCGAACTGCGGCAGGAACGCGATCTACGGGACAAGGAAGTCCTGTTGAAAGAGGTGCACCACAGGGTGAAGAACAATCTTCAGCTCATCGCCTCGATCATGAACATGCAGTCGCGCAGCGCGCGCTCTGCAGAGGCACGGCACATGCTGGCCGGGCTGCAGCGGCGTGTCCGCGGGCTCGCGATGCTGCACCGCACGCTTTACACCACCCCCGACATGACCACCGTCGACTCCGGCGACCTGATCCGCACGGTCGTGGAGGACGTCTCGTCCCTGTCGCAGGACGGCCAGATCGACCTGCGCGTCGAGATCGAGAACTTCCCGCTGTTCCCCGACCAGGCGGTGCCGCTGTCCATGCTGGTGACCGAGGCGCTGACCAACGCGTACAAGTACGTCGGCACCAGCACCGACGGGAACAAGGAGATCCTGATCTCCCTCACCGAAACGGACGGCAAGGTCCGCCTGAAGATCGAAAACTCCGTCCCCGAAGACACCGACCCGGACGTCATCGCCGAGGAACAGAACGACGGTCTCGGCAACCGTCTGATGACGGCCTTCATCCGCCAGTTAAACGGCGAACTCGACAAGATCCAGAAGCCGGGTCATTTCGGGATGCACATCACCTTCATCCGGCGCGACTTCACTCCGCAAAAACGAGCCGGCGATGCAGCCTGAATCCACGCCGGACTTCAACGTCCTCGTCACGGCGGACGAGGCGTGGCCCGTTTTCGAACGCGCTGTTCTTGCGGCCAAGACGGACATCGTCGCGGGCTTCAGGATCTTCGACATGTGCACCAAGCTGCGCAGCCCGGAGGCGCGCGAGATCGGCGACGACTGGTTCGACCTTCTGGCACACGCCGTGCGCAGGGGCGTGTCGCTGCGGCTGGTCATCAGCGACTTCGACGCAGACATGGCAACGCCCCTGCACGAACTGGCATGGCGCACGGTCCGCCAGGGCAAGGCGCTGGAGGAAATCGCGGATGCGCCGATGGGACGGGTGACCGTTCGCGCGGCGCTGCATCCCGCCCAGCCGGGGCTGATCCCTTGGCTGGCCTTCCTGCCTGCCGTTCTGCCCCACCGCCTGCGGGCACTGAAACAGATCCGGGGCATACGCCGCCGGCGTCAGGCCGTGGGCCTCGACAAGGGCAGCCTGCCCGAGATGCACACCGTTTCGCACCACCAGAAGCTGGCGGTGATCGACGGCGAGGTGCTCTATGTCGGCGGCCTCGACCTGAACGAACGGCGCTACGATTCACTCGAACACGATCAGGACGCCTCGCAGACCTGGTCGGACGTGCAACTGGTGCTGCGCGGTCCCGAAGCGGCCCAGGCCCGGCAACACCTGATGGAGTTCGAGGACGTCTGCGCCGGCAAGGCCGAGCCCTCTCACCTGCCGCTGCTGAAACGCACCATGTCGGCGCCCCGCCGGTTCCAGATGCCCTTCCTGTCGCCGCGCACCGTGCTGTCGGAGATCGAGGAGGCGCATCTTGCCGCCTTCCGCAACGCCCGGCACCTCGTCTATCTCGAAACGCAGTTCCTGCGTTCGGGCGTCATATCCGATGCGCTCGCCGCCGCTGCCGTGCAGAACAAGGACCTGACCTCTGTCGTTGTCCTGCCCGGATTGCCGGAGGAGGTCGCCTTCGACGATCACGACGGGCTCGATGCGCGGTTTGGCATGGCCCTGCAGCGGCAGGCGGTCAAGGAACTGGTCGAAGCCTTCGGCAAGCGCATCACCTTCGCCGTTCCCGTGCGCCCGGTCATGGCCGATCGGGAAGAGCGCGACACGCTCGCCGGGTCGCCGCTGATCCATGTGCACAACAAGGTTCTCGTACGCGACGACGATTACGGCATCGTCGGCTCCGCCAACCTCAACGGCCGGTCCATGCGCTGGGACACCGAAGTCGCGGTTGAAACCACGCTGCCGGACCGTGTCGCCATGCTGCGCCGCAAGCTGATCGACCACTGGTGGTGGTGCGACCTGCCGGACGAGGCGCGTGCCCCCGAGACCCTGCAGGACTGGTGGCGGGCCGAAATTGCCCGCAACGCTGTCCGCATGCCCGAACATCGCACCGGGTTCCTTGTCCCCTACGACGCGGACAACGAAAAAGAGCTCGAATGGCAGCTTCCGGGTGTCACCGAGAACATAGTGTGACTGTTCGACTCGCGTTCGGGTTCTTTTGCCCTATCCTTAAATGGGTTGCAGGAAAATCCAACGCGCGGAGAGCCACATGAACCGAGGCCGATCGGCACGCCGACCGAGTCAGATTCCCCTCAGGGGTCTTCTTGATGTAGGCGTCCGCGTCTGGCGGGTACAGAACGACGACAACCTCGGTCTTCTGGCTGCGGGCATCGCCTTCTACGCACTCCTGTCGCTTTTCCCGGGCATCACCGCGGCGGTTGCCCTCGCCGGGCTGTTCACCGACCCCAGCTTCATGGTCGATACCTCCGACGCCCTTGCGGATGTCGTGCCCTCGGCCGCCGAGGAAATCATGCTCGGCCAGTTGCGCGAGGTCGTCACCGCCAGCAGCAGCAGCCTTGGTTGGGCCGTCCTCTTTTCCATCGGCCTTGCGCTCTTCTCCGCTTCGCGGGCGACGCAGAACTTCATCATCGGCCTGAACGTCATCTATGGCGAAAAGGAACGGCGCGGGTTCTTCAAGCTGCGGGCCCTGAACGTCGCGCTCACGCTCGGGCTGATCGTCTGGCTGGTGGTCGCCATCGGCATCGTCGCGGCCATGCCCGCCGCCGCCGCCTTCATATCGGACCGGACCTGGGTCACGGACGTCATCCTCTACCTGCGCTGGCCCGTGCTGTTCATCGTGGGCGCCTTCGGGATCGCCTTCGTGTTCCGTGTCGGCCCGTCACGCCGCTACGCACGCTGGCGCTGGCTGACACCGGGCGCCCTTCTGGCCTGCGCGCTTTGGGTGATCGGCAGCATCGGGTTCAGCCGCTACGTCGCCTCGTTCGGTGCCTACAACGAGACCTTCGGCGCGCTCGGCGGTGTCATCGTGCTGCTGACCTGGCTCTGGCTGTCCGCCTACATCGTGCTGCTGGGCGCCGCGGTCGACGCGGAGCTGGAGGCGCAGACCCGTCACGACACCACCGTCGGGCCCGACCGGCCCATGGGCCAGCGCGGCGCGGTCAAGGCGGATACCATCGGTCCCGCACGAGGCGAACCCCAACGCATCCCCAACATGCGCTGACTGTGTCGCATTGCCCGTGGCCTTCGGATCGTGACGTGGCGAAAAAACTCCGACGCATCGACTTTGCGGGAACCTTTCAGGTCGCAGCCGAGTTCTCCCCTCAGAACATAGAAAGAAGCATCTTTCTGATATCTAAGGAGAAAAATCATGCGTACCGGAGCAATTCTTGCCGCAGTCGTTGCTGTCATCGCAATCGCCTTCGGCATCTACATGATCGACGTCGACCAGACCCAGGAAGCAAAGCTGCCTGAAGTTTCCGTGGAAGGTGGTCAGATGCCCGAATTCGACGCCGAAGTCGGCGACGTCGACGTGACCGAAGAAGAAGTCACGGTCACCGTTCCCAAGGTGGAAGTGAACCCGCCGGAAGACGAAGTCGCCGAGAACGACTAACTCTGGCGTCTTCACCGAAGAATTTCAACGATCAGGAGGCGAACATGGATCGCGATCGTATCGAAGGCAAATGGACTGAAATCAAGGGCATGATCCGCGAGAAGTACGGCGAGATCACCGACGACGAACTAGAACAGGCACGCGGCGACCGCGAACAGCTCGAAGGCCAGCTTCAGCAGAAGTACGGCAAGTCGAAGGACGACGCCCGTCGCATCGTCGACGAGATGCTCGCAAGCTGATAGCCCCGGAATCGGGTGCCGGGCTTAATTACCTCGGGCACGGCATCCTACAAAGCCGCCGGACGCAAAAACGTCCGGCGGCTTTTCCTTTGCGGTTTCCACGCCCGCAAGGGGCATCAACAGCCGGAGACAAGGTGTATGTTTCAGGTCATGCGGCGTTCCACATGAACGTGTCTCCGCTTCTCACCCCTGGTCCGGCCATCTACGACGCCCCCTTTCCCGACAGCCAGTTCGAAAAGACGCGCATGGCAGGTGACACGCGCCGGTCGGACGGCCACGCCAGGAAATAGCGCCCTGCCGAAACGGTCACCCCGAACGGCTGCGCCAGACGGCCCTGCGCGATGTGACTTTCGAACATCGTCACCGGCAGCAGCGCGGCCCCGGCCCCCGACGCGGCAAGCTCGGCCAGCGCCACGGAGCTGTCGAAAACCGGCCCGGTGACCGGCGGACAGGGCGTGCCCGCCGCCTCGAACCATCCGGGCCACTCCGCGCTGCGGTAACTGCGCAAGAGCGTCACCTGCCCGAGGTCGGTCGGATGCAGCAGGCGTGAGACCAGAGACGGCGCGCAAAGCGGCGTCAGCGGCGCATCCATCAGCGGGATCGCATCGTGACCCGTCCAGCCGCCATTGCCAAAGCGGATCGCCATGTCGAGCCCTTCGCGCAGGATCTCCACCCGGTTGTTGTTGGTCGAAATCCGCAGGTCGATCTCGGGGTACGCGCGCCGGAACTGCTCCAGCCGCGGCATCAGCCAGCCAAGCGCGAAGGTCGTGTTCGAGCACCGGGAACAGCAGGCAGCCCTCGTCGGTCGGCACCAGCCCCTGCGATGTACGCAGGAACAGCGTCGCGCCCAGCAGATTCTCGAGCCGCGCGATCTGGTGACTCACCGCGGCCTGCGTGACGCGCAGCTCGATCGCGGCCTTTGTAAAGCTGCCTTGACGCATCGCGACCTCGAACACGCGCAGGGCGTTGAGCGGCAGGTCTGGGCGATCCACGGCAATACCTCAGCTAATGGCAGGCCATAATATTTATCGTTTGAGGGGTGCCGGCAAGACGAAATATACCTATGCCATGACATCAATTGATGTCACCCCGGGCGCCCCCTACGGCGCATTACCCAGAAAAGGACACCATCATGCGGTTCACCGCCATCGTCCTGTCGCGCGTCGCGGCAGGGCTTACCCTCGGCCTGTCTCTGGCCTCCGCCCCCCTTGCCCAAACACCTCTCGAAACCCTGTCGGACACTGTCGCCCAGGTCGAAGAACGCTTGGGCGCGCGCGTCGGCCTGTCGCTGGTCGACACCGGATCAGGTCTGACGTGGGCCCATCGCGAGGACGAACGCTTCCTGATGAACAGCACCGTGAAGGTCCCGCTGTGCGGCGCCGTGCTTGCCCGGCGCGACGCCGGGGACCTGTCCCTGGCAGAAGCGCTGCCCGTGACGGCAGAGGATATCGTCTCCTACGCGCCGGTCAGCGAACAGAAGGTCGGCCAGAAGATGACCCTCGCCGAGCTTTGCCTGGCCACTATCGACATCAGCGACAACACCGCCGCGAACCTGCTGATCGACCGTCTGGGTGGACCGGAGGCCGTGACGCAGGCCTTCCGGGACAGTGGCGATGAGGTCAGCCGCCTGGATCGGCTGGAGCCCGGGCTCAACGCCTTTGCGCCCGGCGATCCGCGCGACACGACGACACCGGCGGCCATGAGCGCGACTCTGAGCCGGCTCCTCCTCGGGGATGTGCTGACGGCGGAATCGCGCGATCAGCTGGCGGACTGGATGAGCTACGGCGGCGTGACCGGCGCCCTGCTCCGCAGGGACGCGCCGGAAAGCTGGCAGATCTTCGACAAGTCCGGCGCCGGAACCCACACGCGCAACATCATCGCCGTGGTCATCCCGGACGACGCATCGCCATGGATCGTCACGATCTTCGTTTCGGACACGGATGTGGATTTCGACACGCGCAACGCCGCCCTGCAGGAAATCGGGAGTGCCGTGATGGCCGTCATGGCGGACTGAGGGCAACTGCCCCGGCCGGGGCAATCTCAATCCGCATGTATTGAGGACATGAAAGCGCTTCGGCATCGGCGCCGCTGTCAAAGCGGTGCCGGTGCCAACTGCAAGCAATCTATGCGAACCAAGTGTCGCGGTATTTCCTGAAGTATTGGTCGGAGCGAGAGGATTCGAACCTCCGGCCCCTGCCTCCCGAAGACAGTGCTCTACCAGGCTGAGCTACGCTCCGACCGTGGAGCGCGGGATATATCGCCCGCGCGCCTTTGGCAAGAGACCATTTGCGGTCTTTTGCACGACCCTCCTTACTCGCCCGGAATTGCCGGTTCCGGCCGTTTGCGCGAACTGCGCAGGAACGGAGATATGCGGAACGACGACCCGTACCCGCGGGCCTTCGTCCTCAGCACCGGGGTCTGCGACCCGCTCTTCGCGCTTTCCCGCAGGACGATGTAGATGCCCGAGGCGATGATGATGCCTGCGCCGATGACCGTGTAGCGGTCGACGCCCTCGTCGAACAGCAGGTAGCCGTAGGCCGTCGCCCAAAGGATCTGCGAATACTGCATGGGCGCGACGATGGTCGCCTCCCCGCTCTTGTAGGCCGCGATCAGGAAGAGGCCCGCGACGAACCCCATGGCCGAGATCAGCGCCGCCGCGCCCACATCGAGGATCGGCATGGGCTTGTAGACGGCGATCATCAGCGCCCCGACGACGATGTAGTTGGCCGCCATCGGGTAAAGCAGCAGCACGACGGAGCGTTCGTCATTGCCGATCTTGCGCACGATGATCGAGGCCAGCGCCCCGAAAATCGCCGAACCCACCCCCGCGAGGTGGCCAAGCGACATCGGCGTCGATCCCGGCCGCAGCACCACGAGAACGCCCAGAAGCCCGACACCGACCGCAAGTCCCCGGCGCCAGCCGACACGTTCGCCCAGCAGCGGGATCGACAGGAGCGTGATCAGCAGCGGCGTGGCGAAGAGGATCGCGTATGTCTGCGCAAGCGGCAGGACAGAGAAGGCGTAAAACGCGCACATCCCGTTGATCATCGCCGCGGCGGTCCGGATCGCGGTCCACCACGGGTGAACCGGGCGCAGCGTACCGGGCAGCGGGTCGCGCATCAGCATGAAGCTGACCAGTGGGAACGACATCAGCGTCGAAAAGAAGATCACCTGGAACGGAGAGTAGCTCGCCCCGAGATATTTGATGATCACATCGTGCGTCGCGAAAATACCGAAGGCGGTCAGCGCGAGCAGCGCGCCTTTTGCGTTGGGTGACATGTCGGGAGGCCTGTGTTCTTGTTTGTAGCAACGCTAAGCGCAGCCTTCGCGCGGATGCAAGACCACCCCGCCCGCCAAAATCCATAAAGTCTGCGCTTTGCACGCAACTTCACCGGTGCGCCATTGTCACATGCCCTGCAAAGGCTGGTACGGCATGGCGAAACCGCGCTCGCGGTGCATGGGCATAAGGCCGCGCAAGCCCTATGCAGCGCCCGCCCGCCTAGGTCACGACCCGGGCGCGGAACGGAAAAGGGCGGCGCCATGTGGCACCGCCCCGATCATTTCAGGCCAGACGATTCGTCAGAGGCTGGCGTCGAGCGCCGCAACGATGGCATCGCCCATTTCGGTGGTCGACACCGGCGCCTTGCCTTCTTCGCCCAGCAGGTCGGCGGTGCGCAAACCGTCGGCCAGCACCTTCTCCACCGCCTGCTCCAGACGCGTGGCTTCGTCGCCCTGGTCGAACGAGTAGCGCAGCGCCATGGCAAAGCTGAGGATGCAGGCGATCGGATTGGCCTTGCCCTGACCGGCGATGTCCGGCGCGGAGCCGTGCACCGGCTCGTACAGCGCCTTCGGACGGCCGTTCGCCATCGGCGCCCCCAGCGAGGCAGAGGGCAGCATGCCCAACGACCCGGTCAGCATCGCGGCGAGGTCGGACAGAAGGTCGCCGAACAGGTTGTCGGTGACGATCACGTCGAACTGCTTGGGCCAGCGGGTCAGCTGCATCGCGCCCGCGTCGGCGTACATGTGCGACAGCTCGACTTCCGGGTAATCCTTGCCCACCTCGGTCACGACCTCGCGCCACAGGACGCCGGATTCCATGACGTTGGCCTTCTCCATCGAGCACAGCTTCTTGTTGCGGCGCATCGCGAGTTCGAATGCGGAGCGCGCCACGCGGTCGATCTCCGACTCGGTGTAGCGCTGGGTGTTGATGCCCACCCGCTCGTTGCCTTCCTCGATGATGCCGCGCGGCTCGCCGAAGTAGACGCCGGAGGTAAGCTCGCGCACGATCATGATGTCGAGGCCCGCAACCACGTCGGTCTTCAGGGACGAGAAATCCGCCAGCGCGTCAAAGCACTGCGCCGGGCGCAGGTTGGCGTAGAGGTCCATCTCCTTGCGCAGGCGCAGAAGGCCGCGCTCCGGCTTCACCGAAAAGTCCAGCACGTCGTACTTCGGACCGCCCACGGCACCCAGCAGGACAGCGTCGGCTTCCTGCGCCTTGGCCATCGTCTCATCGGTCAGCGGCGTTCCGTGCGCGTCGTAGGCCGCACCGCCCACGAGGTCTTCGGAGACGTCGAAAGCAAGGTCGCGCTTGGCACCGTACCAGTCGATGACCTTGCGCACTTCGGCCATGACTTCGGGGCCGATCCCGTCACCGGGCAGGATGAGAAGCGAGGGATTGCTCATGGAAGGCTGTCCTTTGTTCGTGATTGCGTTGTCGCCTATCGGCTGGGCGACGAAACGTCAAGAAACGCAGGGCCTGAGCCCCTCGGCCAGCGCGTCCCAGACCCGCCTGATCCGGGGCGTGTTGCGCATCGCCTCATGCGCCGCCAACCAGACCGGCAAGGTCGGCATCGGGATATCGGGAAGAAGGCGTTCCACCTTCGGGTCGGCGTCAGCGAACAGGCACTGGGCAAAGCCGATCCCGCAGCCCGCACGCACCAGTTCCCAGTAGACGGTCTGGTGGTCCGTGCGGGTGGCGAACCAGTCCCGCTGCACCTCCAGCCCGAAGTCGCGCATGCCCTTCAGGATCAGGTCCGACCGGTCATAACCCACCACGTCATGTTCGAAGAACCGCGCGATGTCGGTCAGCCGCCCGCGCCGCGCGATGTAATCCTTCGACGCATAGAGGCCCAGTTCGATCTCGCCGATGTACTTCGTCACGATGTCGAGCTGTTCTGTCTGGTACATGCGCACGGCGATGTCGGCCTCGCGGTACAGCAGGTTCTCTGACCGGTCGGTGGGCACGAGGTCGATGCTGATCTCCGGCTCTTCTTGGCGCAGCCGGGCGATGATCGGCGGCAGGTGCACCTGCGAGGTAAAGACGCTGGCGGTGATCCTGACCGGGCCGGACAGCTTCTCCGACCGGCCCGCGGCGGCAAGGCTCAGCGCGTTCAGCGACTCCGCCATGGTCCGCGCGTGCGGCATCAGCGCCGTCCCCGCCTCCGTCAGGCACAGCCCGCGCGCCTGACGGTGGAACAGCGTGACGTCCAGCGCCTCTTCCATCTGCTTCACCTGCCGGCCCGCCGTCGGCTGCGAGATGTTGAGCCGCCGCGCCGCCTCCGACAACGATCCGCTCTCGCCTACGGCGAGGAAGGTCTGCACCAGCGACCAGTCGAGTTTGGCAAAGGCATCCATTCACTAATGAATACACGTTCTGCGAAAACCGGCAATTCCGGCATCGCGTTGAATAGCTCATCATGACGGCCATCCAGATGCAGGAGCGAGATCATGACGGGACGGGTCCTTATCCTTGGCGCCAGCGGGCGTTTCGGGCGCAACGCGGCAGAGGCGTTCTGGAATGCCGGCTGGCGGGTCCACCTGTTCGACCGCACAAACGACGACCTGATGCTGGCGGCAGAGGGCATGGACGTGATCGTTCACGGCTGGAACCCGGCCTACACGGACTGGGCGGCGCAGACCCCCGGCCTGACCGCACGGGTGATCGCGGCGGCGAAGGCTTCCGGCGCGACGATCCTCGTGCCGGGCAATGTCTATGTCTTCGGCGCCGACGCTCCGGCGGAGTTCGGCCCGGGCGTGCCCCACGCCGCCACCAATCCGCTTGGCCGGGTGCGGATCGCGATGGAGGAGAGCCTGCGCGCCTCCGGCGTTCAGGTCATCATCCTGCGCGCGGGCGATTTCCTCGACACCGAGGCGTCCGGCAACTGGTTCGACAAGCAGATTGCCCCCTCCCTGCGGCGGGGTGTCCTGACCTGGCCCGGCGACCCGGATGCGGATCACGCCTGGGCCTTCCTGCCGGACATGGCCCGTGCCGCGGTGCAACTGGCGGACCATCGCAGGGACCTGCCCCGCGTGTCCGACATCAACTTCCCCGGCTACACGCTGACCGGCTGGGACCTGGCCTTGGCCTGCGCCCGCGCGCTGAACCGTCCGGTAAAGCTCCGCCGCATGTCCTGGCTGCCGCTCTGGCTAGCGCGGCCGT
Source organism: Sagittula sp. MA-2 (assembly GCF_030126985.1). Lineage (GTDB taxonomy): Bacteria > Pseudomonadota > Alphaproteobacteria > Rhodobacterales > Rhodobacteraceae > Sagittula. Next base: position 4,262,139 of record NZ_CP126145.1, read on the forward strand.
TCTGGACCATGGCCGCGCCCTTGCTGGAAATGCGCTACCTCTGGTCGAAGCCCCACCGGCTGACGCGCGACAGCTTCGACACCGTTTTGCCGGACTTCCAGGAAACGCCGCTCGACGACGCGATCGCCCGCGCGCTTGCGCCGGTCATCGGGGCCACGCCAGATCGACCCAGACCAACTCATGCGGGCCCGCGTCAGCCGCAGGCCCAGTGACACCGGCGCCGATGACGGCAAACCGCGCGTCGGGCAGCACGTAGGACACCCGCATCGGCCCCGTGCTGTCCCAGCGCACCGTATCCGTCCCCGGCATCGGGTCCTGAAAGCGGTCGTGGCCCAGAACCCGACGCGCCGCCTCGCGCAGGCCGTCGCCCCGCTCCGGATCGACGTTGAGGTTGCCGAGCAGGATCACCGGCATCTGCGGCACCTCACCCATCCGGCCATCGAGGACGTGCAACCACAGCACCGCCTCGTCAAAGTTCCTCCGGCCGTTGCGGTCCTCCGGCCCGTCGAACACCGGCGGCGTCGCGGCCAGCGTCAGCAGCGCCAGCGGGCCATGCGGCGTGTCGACAGTCACCTGCCAGTGCGCCGCGGTCGACAATCTTTGAACCTCGTGCCCCGGGTCGTCGGCGGCGATCAGGCTCTCCGGCGTGTCCTTCCACAGCAGTTCCGACAGATCCCGCTCCAGCGTCAGGGGATAGCGCGCCAGCACGGCCATGCCGCCCTGCCCGTTGAAATACCCGAACCCCTGCGCATCGCGCGGCCCGCCCAGCCGCCCGTCGCCGTCCAGGTCCAGCCCGGTCGGCCGCCCGGTGTTGGGCCGCGCGGCCAGCACATGCGGCAGATCCAGCCCCGCCTCCCGCAACGCATCGCGCAGGGCGGACAGCGCGGTCAGCCCGCCGTCGTAATCCATGTCGGTCAGCAGCAGCACATCGGGGGAAGCTTCGAGGATCGGGCCGAGGGGCACCTCCCCCGCCGCGATACCCTGAAACAGCAGCCCCGGCCCCTTCCGGCTGAAATCGCCGTGCCATGTTGCGACGCGCAGGCCCTCCGCCCGGGCGGCGACGGCGAAGGACAGGAACAGCAGGAGGGCCGAAAGGAAGGGGACGATCCGCGCGCGCCTGTTCAGGCCGCGCGACGGGCGCGGGGTCAGACCAGTTGCAGTTCGGCCTGTGCGTAGGCGCGGCGGCGCTTTTCCTCGATCAGGTCCGCGATCCGCATCAGGGCGACCCCACGCATGATCAGGCTTGCCGGGAGAAGGGACCATGCCACCATCGTCCAGATTAGGGCCTGGGAATCCAGGATGTTCGGCGCAAGGCCCCAGATCGAGGCCACCTTGAGCAGCGCCGGGAAGAGGAATGGCAGCAAAAACCCTAAGGCCACGTTAAAATGGCTGTCCCGCTTCAGGCGCAGCAACACGTCGCCGCCGGTGGTCGGATCGAACAGCGGCAGGTTGACGAAGAAGTTGAACGCGCCCTTGCGCAACGGCCAGTCCAGCAGCCGCACCAGCGCGACAAAGACCACCAGCGTGCTGATGGAGATCAGGTAGGCAAGCCCGGCAAGGCTGCGGATCAGGTCGCGCGCCGTCTCAGAGGCTTCTGCGGGGGCTGCCAGCACCATCAGACGCACGGGCGAGAAGGGGAAATCCATGGCGGCGCCAATGCTGTGCCCCATGCCGCGTAGCGGTCCGGTCAGCGGCGTGGGCGCCTCGGCCCCGCGTGCGATCAGGGTCATCAGAACGACCGACATGAACAGCGCGAAGAACCGGATGCGGTTGAACGGCGGCGCATCCCGGAACTCGATCAGAGAGGGGTAGTCGGAGACGTATTCGACAAAGGTCAGCATGGCCGCGACAAGGGCCAGCAAGGCAACGATCTGCGTGGTATCGGGCCGAACCTGCGGCAGCATCATCGCCGGCAGGGCAATGAGCAATGCCACGAGAATCGCGCGCGCCGCGGCCGCCGCCAGACGTGAAATCAAAGATCTGCCCTTTCGTTCCGGACGGGTGCGATCCATGGCCGCGCCCTCGTTCCATCCCGATTCCGCCGATTATGGCGGTCTGCCTCATTGTTGCCCAAGTTTTGCCCCTTTTCCCCCGAGGCCTCAAGACCTGTGGAAAACTTTGAAGCAGTTTCAGGCAGTTTCGCGGATCCACTGGTGCCGGATTGCATCAAATTTCGGGCATTGCGGGGGCGATGTTGAAGGGCGCACAACATCTTGCGGTCGGTCGCGAGGGCACACCGACACATCCGCAAATTTATCGTTAACGTAAATCAATACGCCAAGGTTGAGCGCTTCGGCTTTTCAGTTGGTTACACACCAAGATTTGCGCCGTTCAGCGCGAATCTCCGGACTGATCCGCCCCGATCCGGTCTCGCCGCGGGCGCAGCATCAGGAAAGCCACCCCGGTCGAAATCAGCTCGATCCCCAGCAACACACCCGGCACGGTGGTCGAGGCCTCGACGAGGTTGAAGGCGATCAACACCGCCAGCGCGACGGAAATCGCCCCCGACAGCGCCAGCATCCAGATGCTGTCCGCATCGCGCCGCACCCATGCGAGGGCAAGCTGCATCACGCCGGAGGCGAAGAACAGGACGCCCAGCAGCAGCGTGAGGGAGATCATCCCCGACAGCGGGTTGAAGATGAAGCTCAGGCCCAGAACGATTTCCAGCAGCCCGAAGAGCCCGTTCCACAGCCGGTTTCCACCCTCGCCGAAGGCCGCCGCCACGTGCACGACGCCCGCGATGGCAAAGGCCCAGCCGACGATCAGCGTGACGGCCAGCGACGCGGCGAAAGGCAGCAACAGCGACAGGATCCCGCCGACGATCAGAACGAGGCCGGACAGGGAAAGGAATGTGCGGGAAGACATGGGCGGCTCCGGAACTTTGATCTTCTCGGATCAAAACACGGGAAAGGCAGGCGCGGTTGCGCGCTGCGTCAAAAGGGCCCGCCGGCTGGGCGGGCCCATGGCAAGGCGGTCAGACCCAGGGACGTTCCTGCGCCATTTTCGCTTCGTAGCTGTCGATGGCCGGGGCCTTTTCAAGCGACAGCCCGATGTCGTCGAGACCTTCGAGCAGGCAGTGCTTCTTGAAGGGGTCGACCTCGAACGAGAAGGTTTCGCCCTCGGAGGACGACACGGTCTGCTTCTCCAGGTCGACGATCATCCGCGCGTTGGAGCCCTTTTCGGCGTCCTTCATCAGGATGTCGACGGCCTCCTGCGGCAGGACGATCGGCAGGATGCCGTTCTTGAAGCAGTTGTTGTAGAAGATGTCGGCGAAGGAGGTCGAAATGATCGACTTGATGCCGAAGTCCTTCAGCGCCCAGGGCGCGTGCTCGCGCGACGAGCCGCAGCCGAAGTTGTCGCCCGCGACGAGGATCTCCGCCTCGCGGTACTGCGGCTGGTTCAGCACGAAATCGGGGACCTCGTTGCCCTGCCGGTCATAGCGCATCTCGTCAAAGAGGTTCACGCCAAGGCCGGAGCGCTTGATCGTCTTCAGGAAGACCTTCGGGATGATCATGTCGGTGTCGATGTTGACCAGCGGCATGGGCGCCGCGATCCCGGTGAGTTTTTCGAACTTTTCCATTCGGGTTAATCCTTGATGGAGGGGCGGACTGCGCCGCCATGTGTCGGGTTGGACCTGCGGCGCGCACGGGTCAGCACAAGGCCCACCCACGCGATGGCCGCACCGATGCTGGCGAAGGCCGCGACAAAGCCGATCAGGGCGAAGGGCATGTCGGGCTGTGCAAGGACGAGCCAGAGGATCGTCGCGAAGAAGCACGCCAGCAGCGGCAGAAAGCCGAGAGCGGCCAGGCCGACTGCACGCGGGTCGCGGCTGGAGGCGCTGCGATCGACAGCACCCCCGGCCGACGGCCCGTCGAGCGTGGCCCGGACCATCTTACATCAGCTCCCGCACGTCGGTCAGGCGACCGGTCAGTGCGGCGGCGGCGGCCATGGCGGGCGACACGAGGTGCGTGCGGCCCTTGTAGCCCTGACGGCCCTCGAAGTTGCGGTTCGAGGTCGAGGCGCAGCGCTCACCCTCGGACAGCTGGTCGGGGTTCATCGCGAGGCACATGGAACAGCCCGCAAGGCGCCATTCGAACCCGGCATCGGTAAAGATCTTGTCGAGCCCTTCCTCCTCGGCCTGCGCCCGGACAAGACCGGAGCCCGGAACCACCATCGCGCGGCCGACCTTGATCTTCTTGCCTTCGACGATCTGTGCCGCGGCGCGCAGGTCCTCGATCCGGCCGTTGGTGCAGGAGCCGATAAAGACGGTGTCGATCTCGATGTCGGTCAGCTTCTGGCCCGGCGTCAGGCCCATGTAGGCCAGCGCACGTTTCGCCGCCTCGACCTTGCCGCCCTTGAAGTCCTCCGGCGCTGGCACGAAAGCGGAAATCGGCAGCACGTCCTCGGGCGAGGTGCCCCAGGTCACGACCGGCTCGATTTCTTCGCCCTTGATCGTCACGACCTTGTCCCAATGGGCATCGTCGTCCGAGTAGAGCGTCTTCCACCAGTTCAGCGCGGCCTCGTACTGAGCACCCTTCGGCGCGTGGGCACGGCCCTTCACGTATTCGAAGGTCTTCTCGTCCGGCGCGATCAGGCCGGCGCGGGCGCCGCCCTCGATGGCCATGTTGCAGACCGTCATGCGGCCTTCCATCGACAGGTCGCGGATCGCCTCGCCGCAGTACTCGATGACATAGCCGGTGCCGCCCGCGGTGCCGGTGGCGCCGATGACAGAGAGGGTGATGTCCTTCGCGGTCACACCGGGGCGCAGTTTGCCGGTGATCTCGACCTTCATGTTCTTCGACTTCTTCTGGATCAGCGTCTGCGTGGCCAGCACGTGCTCCACCTCGGAGGTGCCGATGCCATGGGCCAGCGCGCCGAAGGCGCCGTGTGTCGCGGTATGGCTGTCACCGCACACGACCGTCATGCCCGGCAGCGTCCAGCCGTTCTCCGGCCCGACGATGTGCACGATGCCCTGGCGCACGTCGCTCACCGGGTAGTAGTGCACGCCGAAGTCCTTGGCGTTCTTGTCCAGCGCGGCGACCTGGATGGCCGAGTCCTCGGTCATGTTCTTCGGGTCTTCGCGGCCCGGCGTGGTCGGCACGTTGTGGTCCGGCACGGCGATGGTCTTTTCCGGCGCGCGCACCTTGCGGCCCGCCATGCGGAGACCTTCGAATGCCTGAGGCGACGTCACCTCGTGCACGAGGTGGCGGTCGATATAAAGGAGGCAGGTGCCGTCCGCGTCTTCGCTGACGACATGGGCATCCCAGATCTTGTCATAGAGTGTCTTGGGGGACATCGGTCCTCTCCCGTGATTTTGCATGGGTGTAACAGGATGGCAGGCGCGTGGACGGGGCCACGCGCGAAATCACACGGATAGACGGGCGAGCACCGTGTGGGTCGCGCCGAAGAAACGTTCGCGCAGACGGGCGCGGTCTCCGAGGTTGAGAAGTCTTGCCATGGGCGGGAGATACAGCCTGCGGCCGAGTCTATCAAGGGCAAGCGCATGTCGCGCGGATCACCCTCAGGCTTGCTTGCTGGGCCGGTTGCAATAGACTGATCTCCCACGAGCGGACGCAGAGGACGAAAAGCCCGCATGGACCCACAAGAGACGCTGCCCATCGACCCCGAGGCCATCCGAGGGATCTGGGAGTTCCTGTCGTCCGAGGGCGCGATCCTCTGGCGGGAGGCGATGCGCCCTTGGACGCTCTACCAGATCGGCATCGTGATCGGGTTGTTCCTCTTGGCATGGGCAATGCGCGCCGCGCTCCAGCCGCGTTACGCCGAATGGCTCCGGGCACGCGACAACTGGCCGAAGTGGCGCCTGCGCATCGGCCTGATCGTCCAGCGCCGTATGCGGATGATCCTCTTCGTGGCGATGATCTGGGTCGTCTACCTCGTGATGAAGGAGCTCACGTGGAACTCCCGCACGGTCCTTCTGCGGGTGGTGGCGAACCTGTCGACCGCCTGGCTCTTCATCGCCTTCGCCACCCGGATGATCGCCAACCCCGCGCTTGGCGTGGTGGTGCGGTACGGCGCCTGGACATGGGCGACGCTGTCGATCCTCGGCTGGACGGACGAGACGCAGGGGACGCTGGAATCCGTCGCGCTGACCATCGGAGAGACCCGGCTGTCCGTCTGGCTGATCCTGAAGGCCATCGTCGTCATGGCCTGCATGCTGGCAATGGCGCGGCTGATGGTGGGCGCCTCCGCCGCCTCGATCCAGCGCAACAAGGACATCAGCCCGTCCATGCAGGTGCTGGCGGTGAAGGTGCTTCAGGTGGTGCTCTTCGGCTCCGCCTTCTTCATCGCGCTGAAATCCGTTGGCGTCGACCTGACCGGGCTTGCCGTGCTGTCCGGTGCCATCGGCGTCGGCCTCGGCTTCGGCCTGCAAAAGGTGGTCTCGAACCTCGTCTCCGGCATCATCATCCTGCTCGACAAGTCGATCAAGCCGGGCGACGTCATCAGCCTTGGCGAGACCTTCGGCTGGATCGAGTCGCTGGGCGCGCGCTATGTCAGCGTCGTCACCCGCGACGGCAAGGAATACCTGATCCCGAACGAGGACCTGATCACCGGACAGGTGGTGAACTGGTCGCACTCGAACGATTTCGTCCGGCTGGATATCTACTTCGGCACCTCCTACCACGACGACCCGCACAAGGTCCGCAAGATCGCCATCGAGGCCGCCAAGGGCGTGGAACGCGTGCTGACCTTCAAGCCGCCGGTCTGCCACGTGGTGGGTTTCGGCGATTCGTCCGTCGACTACATCCTGCGCTTCTGGATCACCGACCCCACGGGCGGCCTGACGAACATCCGCGGCAACGTCTTCCTCGCGCTCTGGGACGCCTTTCAGGAAAACGGCATCTCCATCCCCTTCCCGCAGCGCGAGGTCCGCCTTCTGAAGGACGGCCCGGACGCGGAAAAACCCGCCACGGCGGGCGTGGATTAACGGGACTTTAGGAGCGCGCGCACCATCTCTGGTGCATGTCACAGCACCAAGAACCCGGTCACAGCAGACACACCGCGCGCAAGGCGCAGGGCAATCCCCATGCGTCGGGTGGCGGGCCGAACGTGGCGCCGCGCGGGCTGTGCTCCTCGCGGAAGCTCTCGATCTGGCAGGAACTGGCCCGACTGGTCAGACGCAAACCGTCCAGCCGCCCCGCGCCCCCGTTGTCTCACCGGCGGCACTGAGGAAAACCGAAAGGACGAAACGTCGCGGCTGACATCCTCCCCGTGCCTGCGCATAGTCACACAAGAAGAGGGGAGATTTTCATGGACGATATCGTAATCCTCGGCGGTGCCCGCACCGCCATCGGCACTTTCGGCGGCAGCCTGTCCGGCGTGGCACCGATCGACACCGCCACCGCCGCGGCGAAGGCGGCGCTGGAACGATCCGGCGTCGAAGGCGGCCAGATCGGCACCGTGGTGTTCGGGCACGTCATCAACACCGAACCGCGCGACATGTACCTCAGCCGCGTCGCCGCGATGCAGGCGGGCATTCCCGACACCGTTCCGGCGATGAACGTGAACCGGCTGTGCGGATCGGGCGCACAGGCCATCGTGTCGGGCGTGCAGGCGCTGGCGCTCGGCGATGCGGACTTCGCCCTTGTCGGCGGGGCAGAGGCGATGTCGCGCTCGCCCTACATCGTGCCGGACCAGCGCTGGGGCGCCAAGATGGGCGACATCCGCACTCTGGACATGATGCTGGGCGCGCTGAACTGCCCCTTCGGCACCGGCCACATGGGCGTGACGGCGGAAAACGTGTCGGCCGAGCATTCCGTCAGCCGCGAGGAGCAGGACGCCTTCGCCTTTGAGAGCCAGAAGCGCGCCGCCGCCGCCATCGAGGCCGGGTATTTCGACAGCCAGATCGTTCCCGTCGAGGTGAAGGTGAAGCGCGACACCGTCAGCTTCAGGACCGACGAACACCCCAAGGCCACCAGCCTCGAGGCGCTGGCCGGACTGCGCCCCGCCTTCAAGAAGGACGGCACCGTGACGGCGGGCAACGCCTCCGGCATCAACGACGGCGCCGCGGCGCTGGTTGTGGCCCGCGCCGACGCCGCAGAGAAGGCCGGGCTCAAGCCCCGGGCCCGCGTCTTGGGCTACGCCCACGCCGGTGTCCGTCCGGAGGTCATGGGCATCGGCCCCGTCCCGGCGGTCCAGGCGCTTCTGGCGCGGACCGGCCTGACGGCGGACGACTTCGACGTGATCGAGTCCAACGAGGCCTTCGCGGCGCAGGCGCTGGCGGTGAACAAGAACCTCGGCCTCGACCCGGCGAAGGTGAACCCCAACGGTGGCGCCATCGCCCTTGGCCACCCTGTCGGCGCGACGGGCGCGATCATCACGGTGAAGGCGCTTTATGAGCTTGAACGCATCGGCGGGTCGAAGGCGCTGATCACCATGTGCATCGGCGGCGGACAGGGCATCGCCCTCGCCATCGAGCGGATCTGACACGGAAGGGGGGTGGAGTGAAACTCCACCCTACATCGCCGAGGAGCGAGTTCATGAAGCCAGTGCTCGGAAATGCCCGGTATCTCGTGATGATCGCGGTCGTGGGCGCTCTTATCGCCGCGGTCTGCCTGATGGTCTACGGCTTTCTGGAGGGCGGCAAGCTGGTCTTCTCGCTGATCGAGAAGGCCGAGGTCACCCGCAAGGGCGCCAAGGAGATGGCGCTGGAATTCATCGAGATCATCGACCTCTTCCTCATGGGGACGGTGTTCTACATCATCTCCGTCGGGCTTTACTCGCTGTTCATCAACACAGATGTGCGCCTGCCGGAATGGCTGAAGATCCGCACGCTGGACGACCTGAAGAACAAGCTCCTGTCGGTGGTGATCGTGGTGCTTGCGGTGGTCTTTCTCGGTCAGGCAGTGGCCTGGGACGGGGCGCGCGACCTCATGGGGCTGGGCATCGGCATCGCCGCGGTGATCGCCGCGCTGACGTGGTTCATCAGCGTGAAGGCAGGGAACAAGGGCGAGTAGCGCCGCCTCTCAGCGCAGCTCGATCGTCGTCCGCCCGGACTGCCCGCGCGCGTCGATCACCGACAGCGTCGTGAATCCGGGACCCGAAATCGGCGCCAACAGTTCCGGCCGCCGCAATCCCGTCGCCAGCACCGCCCCGTCGGCCAGAACCGTGTAAGGCGGGGTGCCGCCACGCAGCTTGAGCGGCACGCCGGAGGGCGACACCGCCAGCGTCGCGCCATCGGGCGGAAACGTCACCTGGAGCGCGGTGGTCTCGGCCCGCGGGCCGAAGCGCTGCAGGTTCGCGGGCAGTTGCGCGTTCGAGATCATCAGCGTCTCAGGCGGGGGGGCAGGCAGCGGAACGGGACGCGCGCTGGCCCGTCCCAGCGCCTCGAACAGCACCGGCGCGGCAAGGTCCGCCCCGAAGGCGCCGGGCACCGGCGTGCCATCGGGCCGCCCGATCCAGACCCCGGCCACGTAGCGCCCGTCCCAGCCAAGCGCCCAGGCGTCCCGGTGCCCGTAGGAGGTGCCGGTCTTCCACGCGATCCGCCCCTTCGGTCCAGCGGCGGAGGGCGGCGTGACCCCGGCAAGGATGTGCCCCACCTGCCAGGCCGACGCGCGCGACACCAGTCGCCGGGGCGTAGCCTCCTCGGCTGTGGAGGCCTTCCAGCGCAGCGGCCGCGCCTCTCCGCCATGGGCCAGCGCGGCGTAGAGCTGCACCATCTCCTCCAGCGTCAGGCCGACCCCGCCGAGCGACAGCGCCAGCCCCGGCGCGCCACCCTGCAGCGCCGGTTTCAGCCCCGCGCCCTGCAGGGCCGCCATCAGGTGCGCCGGTCCCAGCGCCTCTGTCAGGCGGACCACGGGGATGTTCAGCGACAGTTGCAGCGCCCGCCGCACCGTCAGTTCGCCCCGGTACTCCCCGTCGAAGTTCTGCGGCGCGTAGCTCCCGAAATGCACCGGCGTGTCGAGGATCAGCGTCTCCGGATGTGCCAGCCCGCGGTCGAAAGCCAGCGCGTAGACCAGCGGCTTCAGCGTCGAGCCGGGCGACCGCTGCGCCGTGGTCATGTCGACGAAACCCTGGTTCAGCGTGCCCGCGTAATCGGGCGACCCGACAGAGGCCAGCACCTCGCCGCTGTCGTGATCCGCCAGCACGATGGCCATGGACAGGCGAGGGTCGAGCCGCGCCATGTGATGGCGCGCGAGGTCTTCGAGGCTGCGCTGAAGGTCGGCGTCAAGTGTCAGGTCGTGCCGCCCCGGCGCCTCTGCCACGGCGCGGTCGGCCATGTGCGGGGCCAGTTGCGGCATCGGGAAACGCCCCTTCGGCGAGGGGTCGAGCGCATCAGACCGGGCCGCCGACATCGGGATCACGCCTGCCTCCGCCATGCGGACCATGACCCGGTTGCGCGCCTCGCGGGCGGCTTCCGGGTGGCGGTCGGGGCGGCGGCTTTCGGGGGCCTGCGGCAGGGCGACCAGCAGCGCGGCCTCGGCGGGTGTCAGGCGGCGCGGCTCCTTCCCCAGCCAGATCAGCGAAGCCGCGCGCAGCCCCTCGACGTTGCCGCCGTAGGGCGCAAGCAGGGTATAGAGCGCGAGGATCTCGTCCTTGGTCAGCCGCCGCTCAAGCGCCAGCGCCAGCCGCATCTGCCGCAGCTTGCCCTGCCACTGGCCGGTGGTCCCATCCTCCAGCAGGCGGGCCACCTGCATCGTCAGGGTCGAGGCGCCTGACACCACGCGCCCGTGCCGCAGCCCCTGTGCCACGGCCCGCGCCGTCGCCCGCAAATCGACACCGTTGTGGCTGAAGAACCGCTTGTCCTCGTAGGCGACGAGCATCCGGTAGAACAGCGGATCGACCTGGTCCGGCGTCACCGTCATCCGCCACAGCCCGTCCTCGATGGTATAGGCGCGCAGGAGGTCGCCGTCGCGGTCCCGCACCTCGGGCGACGTGGCGCGCACCAGCAGCGGGGTCTCCGTCGCGTCGACCCAGTCGGACAGCCGGTCGCCCGCGAAGGCCGCGCACCACAGCGCCACGACCAGCGCGGACAAGCGCCTCAGACCGCGCCGTTCAGGCATCTTCCTCGCGCTCCCAGAGGCCGGGATACAGCGTCACGAAGCCATGCTGATCGACCTGCAACTGCGTCTCGAAATCCGTCTCCTGCGCGGTGTAGCGCACGAGGTGCCCGCGTTCGCGCGTGTAGCTTTGCGTCAGCGGGCCGAGGTTCGGACCGGGCAGGCGCAGCCACGCGGCGGTCACGTCGATGCGCCCCACCTCCGGCAGACGGCGCAGCGGCATCAGGTTGGTCGCGGGGGTAAAGCTGAGGTCCACATCCTCCGCCCCCTCGAGTCCCTCCTGCACTTCGCCGTTGAAGCTCCAGACGCCGTCCTTGCGCAGCAGCTTCCACGCCACGGTTTCGCCCGCATAGGCACCGCTTATGTCGGCGGAGCGGGTGCACCAGTCCTCCCCGATGCGCACGACGTAATCCAGCGCGGCCCAGCCGGTGCCGTCCCGGAACCGCGCGTGGCCCACCAGCATCCAGCCATTGTCCAGCCGGGCGAGGCGGCACTTGTCCTCGCCCTCGCGGTCCAGCGCGCGCCATTGGGCGGTGGCGACCGTCGTGCCGGTCATTCAGCCACCGACACGCTGCCGGAGGCCGTCGTCGCCCGGTATTCCGGACGGTACATGTCCTCCACCAGCGCGGCAGGCTGGTGGAAAGTGCCCGGGGACACCGCCCGCAGGATATAGGCCAGCCGGATCGGCGCGGCGTCGCGCTGGTCGACCGACGCGATGAAGCGGTCGGCCCGGAACTCGCTGAACTCCGTGTCCGAGGTCTCCAGCCAGTCGAGCCCGCGCACATCGCCGGACCGGATCAGCGACGGGTTGTCGATTTCCAGACCGGCGGGCAGCGGATCGTCGATGATCAGCCGCGCGCGCGTGTCCTCGGCGGGCCGCACCGTGACCACGGCCACCATGCGGTCGCCCACCGCGATGTCGCCTACCGGGTCGCCGTCCATGGTGAAATAGGCCCGCTCGATGGCATAGCCGTAGCCCGAGGCCTCCGTCGCACCTTCGGGCACACCCAGCGTCGTGAGCGTCACGTCGGTCGGGGTGCCGGAGGTGTTGGTCAGCGTGGTCGGCTGCATCCCCTGCGCGGCGATCCGGCGCACGAACGGCCCCGCCAGCGGCGCGCCGTCCAGTTCTAGGCCGGACACCGTCGGATCCTGCACCATCGCGTGCGCCGCCAGCAGCGCCCAGGCCTGTTCCTGCGTGGACATGGGCCGGTCGTACGACGCGATGCGTGTCGTCAGGGCGCCCGTGTCGATGCTGTCCGAGCGCGCCTCCACTGCCAGCGACAGCACGCCCGCCGTGTCCCGCAGCCGGGAGCCATAGTCGGCGCGGTACACCTGCCCCTCGGCTGGCGGGCGCGAAGCGATCCGCGCCGCGGCCTTCGAGAACAGCGCATCCGCGCGCGGCTGGTCGCCATAGGCCGCCAGCGCCGCGCCAAGCTGCGCCTGCGCCAAGGGTGTGGCGAAGTTGTCGGCGCGCTCGTCCGCGTAGTAGCGCAGGTCGCCCATGGCCGCCTCGCCCTCGCGCGCCAGCACCATCAGCGCATACGCGATGTCCTCGCCCCCGTCGTCGAAGTCCGCCGCATAGGCGATCTCGTTCTTCAGGTTGTCCAGCGCGTTGCGGAAGGCGATGTCCGGAACGGTGTAGCCCGCCGCCCGCGCCCGGCTGAGGAAGTCGGTCACATAGGCGTCCAGCCACGCGTCGCCCGAATAGGCGCCCCACAGCCCGAACGCCCCGTTGGGCGCCTGCCGGGTCAGGACCCGCGTGATCGACTGCTGGATACGCAGGTCGATCCGGTCCTTGCTGCCCAGCCCCAGCGGCTCGGCAATCGACGACATGTAAAGCAGCGGCAGCGCCTTCGAGGTCACCTGCTCCGTACAGCCGTAGGGATACTGGTCGAGGGAGGCCAGAAGCCCCGGCGCATCCAACCGCGCAAGCGGCCCGGCGGACACCAGGGCCGAGGCCTTCTCCGGCCTGAGGTTGGCGAAGATCTCACGATCCAGCGTAAAGGTCTGCCCGGCGGCAAGCTGGAAGCGCCGCGTCGCGCCGACGGCAGGGTCGTTCGCCCGCACCCCCAGCGTCAGCGTCTTGGTCAGCACCGCGCCGTCCGGCGTGGTCAGCGCCACGGTGATCTCGTGGTCGCCCACCTCCACCGCGCCAAGCGCCGCCTCGAAGTTGGTCTTGCCGCCCTCTGCCAGCGTGATCGTCGTCGCGACCGGGCCAAGGGTCAGCCCCTCGCCCCCCGTGATCTCAAGCGGCATCTCGCCCGCGGCACCGCGGGTATGGGTGAACTCAAGCGCCAGCCGCGTCTCGTCGCCGGGGGCAAGGAAACGCGGCATCGCGGCAGAGACCACCACCGGGTCGCGCACGAACACGTCCTTCTCTGCGCTGCCGACACCGCTCGCCGACCAGGCGACCGCCATCAGCCGCACCGTGCCGTTGAAGTCGGGAATGTCGAAGGAGACCTCGGCCTTGCCGTCCACCACCGTCACCGGGCCGGAGAAGAAGGCCACCAGCTCCTCTGTCGGCGGGGGCGATTGCAGGTCCATGCCCGCCGCCCCGTCGCCGCCGGAGCGCACGGTGCCCATGGCCCCGTCCAGCCCGTCGATCAGACGTCCGTAGATGTCGCGGATCTCGACGCCCAGACGGCGCTGGCCAAAGTAGTAGCCCGCCGGGTCCGGCGTCTCGAAGGCGGTCAGGTTCAGGATACCCACGTCGACGGCGGCAACCGTCACGTAGGCCGTCTCTCCGTCCGCGACACTGGCGATGTTCACCGTGGCCGACAGCGGCCCGCGCGGCGCGATCTCCTCCGGCGCATCGACCGAAACCTCAAGCTTCATGTCGCCCGGATCGACGGCGGCATGGGTCAGACCAAGCGCCCGCGCCGGGTTCTGCCCCGCCGCCACATCCATCGGCCGGATCACCTGCGCCGTGACATAGACGCCCGCGCCCCATTCCTCCGTCACCGGCAGGTCGAGCAGGTTCTCACCCTCCGAGACCTCAACCGCCTGCATGGAGATGACGCGGTCCGACAGCACCGTCACGACCGCCTTGCCCGCGTATCGCGGCACCATGCGCAGCTGCGCCGTTTCGCCTTCCCTGTAGGCTTCGCTGTCCAGCGACATTTCCAGCATGTCCGGCGTGTCGTCGGCGCTCGCGGCCGCGTACCATCCGGCCGAGAAGTCCATGGAGGCCGCGAGGTAGGCGCCATCGGTGCGCTCCACCACGACCTCGTACTCGCCCCATTCGACGTCCGCCGCGATCTCCAGCGGGTCGGCGCCAAGGCGCCCTTCGCCGCGCGCGACCGTGGTCCGCGTGGTCATCGGCTCCCAGTACCAGGAGCCGTATTGTTGATACCACTGGTAGCGGGTGCGCACGCGGTTGACGGTCCAGGACACGTCCATCTCCATCCGCTCCAGATCGGGGCCAAGCGCGATCACCTGGAATTTCGCCTCGGCGTTCTCGGGAAAATCCTCCGATGCGGGCCTGATGCCGATCATCGGGGTCGGCGAGGCGACCGGGCGCGTGATCCGTCGTTCCACCGGGCGGCCCGACATCTCCGACATACGCAATGTGACGCGCGCCTCCATCGGGCGGCCCGTCGGGTCCATGTCCGGCAGGGGCAGGGCCAGATCCGCCTTGCCCTCGGCGTCGGTTGTCAGGTCCGGCGGGAAGCTGTCGGTCCGGTACTCCGCCTCGTCGTCGTGGCGTCCGAACCTGTAGCCGGGGAAGGCCTCAAGCGTGGTGCGTGTCGCCAGCCTCAGTTCGCCCTCGATGGGCAGGTCCGCGCCGGGTGCGCCAAACAGGTAGCGCGCGTCGACCGAAAGCCTCGGCGGCGACAGCGGGTTGATCGGCCCCTCCGGCAGCGCCAGGTCGAAGTCGATGCGTTCCGGCACGAAGTCCTCGACCAGCACGGTCTCGGAGGTCAGGGCCGCGCCTTCGGGGTCGGCAAAGACCTCGATCCGCCAGGTGCCGCGCGGCACGGCGTCGGCCAGCGGCAGGTGGAAGACATGACCGCCCGCGCCGGCACCGTCCGACACATGGCGCGAGTATTCCACGCCGTCCGGCCGCAACAGCACGGCGGTCAGCGGCACGTCGGGCAGCGCCTCTGCCTCCGGATCGCGGACCAGCGTGGTGACATGGATGACCTCGCCCGCGCGATAGGCGCCGCGGTCGGTCGCAAGGAAGGCGTCGATCGGCCCGGCGGGGGCGCGTCCCTCGACACCGCGGTCCGACAGGTCGAAGGCCGGATCGGTCAGCGACAGGAAGGCCAGGTCCTCCTCGCCGCGCCGCGCCATGACCACCGCGGGGGCGGAGCCGTCCGTGCCACGCAGAAGCCCCGGCGCAAAGCGCGCGACGCCCTCCGCATCGGTCGTGGCGACCTCAAGCGGGCGGTTGGCACGCGCCAGAAGCGTCACCTCCAGCCCTTCGATGGGCTCCGCGTTGCCGAGGTCGCGGGCAAAGACCGTCAGCCCGTCGTTGCCCTGCATCGTCGTCAAGCCGATGTCGGACAGCAGGAACCACTGCGTCGCCCGCGCCTCTCCGTCGATGTCATTGGCCACCTGCGCGGTCAGCGCGTAGATCCCCGCGGGCAGATCGCCCACCGCATTGCCCATCGGCAGGCGGGTGATCATGTCGCGGTTCAGCTCGTTCTGCACCTCGCCGGTGCCGGTCCAGATCTCTTCCGCCAGTTCGCGGGCGAAATAGTCCTCGTCATACTGTCCCAGCGGCTGCCCGAAATAGTCGTTCTGGATCGCGCGGATCAGGTTGCGGTCGGACACACGGCGCAGCGTCAGTTCCAGTTCCGAGGTGTTCACCGTCTCCACCGGCAGGCCCGCGTCGGCGGTGCGCGGCAGCACGTAGGACCGGCCCGGGAAGGTCACGGCGGGCGAACGGTCGCGCACGTAGGCGGTGATCGGAACATCGCGCACCAGCTCCTCGCCATCGTCGGAGGGCAGGCCCGCGCGGAAGGTCACGGTGTGGCGCGACCCGTGCTCCACCCCCGTCACACAGACGCGGCTGTCGTCGGCGGTCACCGCCAGCCGGGGATCGGCCAGGCGGACATAGTTGGAATAATCGACTCCCGCGCGCTTCAGCGGACGGTTGAATTCCGCACAGATGCGGGGCTGCGCGCTGTCGGACTCCACCGTGTGCTCCACGATGCGGAAACCGTACTTGCCGATGGCCACGTCCAGCAGCTCCGTCACCTCGGGCCCGGCCCCCAGCCGTTCCGCAAGGCGCAGCGCCGGGATCATGTCGCGCCCGCGGTCCTGCTGTTCCAGCCGGAGGGCAAGGTCCTTCGCCGCCTCGATCTGCTGCGGGGCGTCCTCTGCCCGCAGGTAGGCGTTGATCGCCGCCAGCCACCCGCGGTTGCGGAAGCGCCGCTCGTCCGATCCGTTCAGCGTCGCGGCAAGGTCGTTCGACCAGCGCCCGTACTGCAGCCACAACTCGGCGGTGTCCGTCTGCGCCAGCGCGGCGCCCGTCCAGTGCACCGCATCGCGCAGGTTCCCCGCCTCGCGCGAGGTCTGCGCGGCGTCCAGCAGTTGTTCGACCGTGTACTTGCCGCCACCGTGGCGGACGGCCAGCGCTTCTGCCTCGTTGCGGGCCTGCGCGAAATCCGCCGGTCTAAGGAAGGTCAGGTCGCCGAACCGTGCCCGACCGCGCTCCAGCACTGCCGGGTCGGCCTCCACCAGCTTGGCCGAGATCGCGCCGTCATAAGGAGAGGTGTTCGTCACCCCGCTTTTCGGAAAACAGGAGTTGTTGCGCGTGTTGAAGGTGAACGCACGGCAGCCTTCGGTATTGAGACAGGCCCGCTGGCAGGCGTCCAGCGTGGTGTCAAAGAGCGATTGAAGGTCCGACCCGGCGAAATCCATATCGCGGGAGACCACGAAACGCCGGTCGGGCACCGTGTCCTGCGCTTCGACCATGGGTGCCGCAAGGATGCCCATCATCAGGGCAAGAGCAAAACGACGCATCAAAAGCTCCTTTCATCAATGGATTCAAACTGCCACGCCAGCGTGGGCGGGGCAAGGATTCTGCGGGTCCGGTTTCCCGCACCCTTCCGTGAAAGCATGGCCTTAAGCCGATCTTCACCACCACCGGGCAAGAGTGCGCGCGGACCTGGAGGGCAGCGGATGGATCTGGCGGATCGTCTGGCCGAGGAAAGGCGCGCGCGTCTGGCTGCGGAACGCCTGCTCGAGCTGAAGCAGAAGGAGCTGTTCGAAGCGAACAAGCGCCTCGGCGATCATGCACTGAAGCTCAGCCACGAGATCCGCGAAACCCGTCACGAGGTGGCAGAGGTCCGCAGCCAGCACAAGCGCGTCGTGCAGGAACTGGGCCAGGCGACGGAAAAGATCGAGGTCGTCACCGAACAGCTCTGGTCCGCGATGGAGACGATTCGCGACGGTTTCGCCATGTTCGACGAAAACCGGCGGCTGGAGCTGGCGAACCCCGCCTACCTGTCCATGTTCGACGGGCTCGACCACGTCGTGCCGGGCGTGCCCTACGCCGAGATCCTCGCCACCCTCGTCGAGGAAGGGCTGGTCGACCTGCAGGGCGAGGACCCGAAGGGCTGGCAGCTCAGGATGCTGGCCCGGTGGGCGCAGGACCCGATCCCAAACACCACGCTCAGGCTCTGGAACGGGCGCTTCGTGAAGGTCCGCGAACGTCACCTGCCCGACGGCGGCATCGTCTCGTTGTCCGTCGACATCACCGACCTCATGCGCATGTGGTCCGCGGTCGAGGAACTGCCCGACGGCTTCGTGATCTACGATTCCGAGGACCGGCTGCTGATGTGCAACCAGCCCTACCGCGACTACTACAAGGCCAGCGCCCCGGCGATGGTCCGCGGCGCCACCTTCGAGGAGATCCTGCGCTACGGCCTGGCCCACGGGCAATACGCCGAAGCCGTGGGACGGGAGGAGGAGTGGCTGGAGGACCGCCTGATCAAGCACCGCTCGTCCGAGGTCGAGCATGAGCAGCAGCTCGAAGACGGCCGCTGGCTGCGCATCTACGAACGGGAAACCACGGACGGCGGGCGCGTCGGCCTGCGCGTCGACATCACCCAGATCAAGGAAGACCAGCAGCGCCTGAAGGAAGCGACGACCCGGGCAGAGGCCGCCAACCGCGCAAAGTCCGCCTTCCTCGCCAACATGAGCCACGAGATCCGGACCCCGATGAACGGCGTCGTGGGCATGGCCGACCTGCTGCGCGAAACCGACCTCGACGATGAACAAAGGCTTTATGCCGACACCATCCGCTCGTCCGGCGAGGCGCTGCTGGTGATCATCAACGACATCCTCGACTACTCGAAGATCGAGGCGGAAAAGCTCGAACTGCACCCCGAACCCTTCGACCTGGAACGCGCGATCCACGAGGTGGTGATGCTTCTCCAGCCCACCGCGCGCGACAAGGACATCGCGCTTCTGGTCGATTACGACATGTTCCTGCCCACGCACTTCGTCGGCGACCCCGGCCGCATCCGCCAGATCCTGACCAACCTACTGGGCAACGCGGTCAAGTTCACCGTGCAGGGCTACGTGCTGGTCCGTGTCGTCGGCGTGATGGAGGACGGCGGCCGCACTGCGGTCCACATCACGGTGGAGGACACCGGCATCGGCATCCCGCCCGACAAGGTCGAGCACGTCTTCGGCGAGTTCAACCAGGTGGAGGACGAGCGCAACCGCAAGTTCGAGGGCACCGGCCTCGGGCTCGCCATCACCCGCCGCCTGGTGGAGCTGATGGACGGCGAGGTCTGGGTGGATTCCGAGCTGGGCCGGGGCAGCTTTTTCGGCCTGCGCATCATGCTCCAGACCGACGAAAACCCGGTCTACGAGGCGGCGCAACTGCCGCGCCACCTGAAACGCATCCTCGTCGTCGACGACTACGGCCCCAACCGCGCCATCCTGACCAAGCAACTGGCGATGCTGGGGCTGGAGATCACCTATTGCACCACCGGGTCGGAAGCCATCGACGCGCTGCAGGACGCGCCGGACCTGCTGATGGTGGAATACGACCTGCCCGACATGACCGGCGTCGAACTGGCCCGGCAGCTCCGGCACGGCCGCCCGGGCCTGCCGGTGATCCTGTTCGCCGACCAGCCCGCCCACCTGCCCGACGGCACCGCCGACAGCGTCCTTGCGGTGCTGCAGAAACCCGTGCCGCGCCGCACCCTCTTCGACGCGCTCGAAAAGGTGCATGAGACCGCGCCGCTGCCCGCGATGCCGCCCGCGCCGCTCCGCTCCGGGCGAACGCCGGTCGCGCAGCCGCTGCTCGACGTGCTGGTCGCTGAGGACAACAAGACCAACCAGCTTGTCATGCGGAAGATGACAAAGGACTTCCCCGTGGCCCTGCGCTTCGCCAACAACGGGGTGGAGGCGGTCGATGCCTTCCGCTACCGGCGGCCCGACCTGATCTTCATGGACATTTCCATGCCGCGCATGGACGGCAAGCAGGCCACCCGCGAAATCCGTCGGCTGGAGGGCGGCACCCCCCCCGTGCCCATCGTCGCCGTCACCGCCCACGCGATGGAGGGCGACCGCGAAAGCATCCTCGAGGCCGGGCTGACCGACTACCTCACGAAGCCGCTGCGCAAGTCCGAACTGGCCGCGATGATCGACACCTACGCGCCGCGCCCCGCCACGCGCGACGCCGCCGAATAGGCAGGCGCGCAGGTCAGGCTGCCATCGCCTCTTCGCTGCGCAGGAACACCGGGCGGTCCGGTTCCGACATCCCGGGCTGGAAACGGTAGCCGCCAAGGTCGAAATCGACGATCCCCGCCGGATCGGTCAGCCGCCGCTGGATGATGAAACGCGCCATCGCGCCCCGCGCCCGCTTCGCGAAGAAGCTGACGATCTTCGGGCCGCCGGGCTTCATCTCCATGAATTGCGGGGTGACGATCCGCAGCCCCAGCGCCTTCTCCGGCACCGCGCCGAAGTATTCCTGGCTGGCGCAGTTCACCAGCGTATCGGTGCCCAGGGCCTCTGCCTCCGCGCGCAGGTCTTTCGCGATCTGGTCGCGCCAGTAGTCGTAAAGGCTCGCCCCGCGCCGCGTCTTCAGCCGCGACCCCATCTCCAGCCGGTAGGCCTGTATCCCGTCGAGCGGCCGCAGCACGCCGTAAAGCCCCGACAGGATCCGCAGGTGATCCTGCGCCCAGTCCAGCTCTTCCGGGTCGAGCGACCCGGCCTCCAGCCCCATGTAGGTGTCGCCCGCAAAGGCCAGCGCGGCGGGCCGCAGGTCTTCCGGTCCGGGCGTGTCGGTGAAGGCGCGGAACCGGTCCCGGTTCAGCTTTGCCAGGTCGTCCGACAGGTCCATCAGCCCCTTCAGGTCCCGCAGGGTCAGGTTGCGCGCGGTCTTCGCCAGCCGCTGCGCATCCGCCTCGAACTTCGGTTCGGTCATCGCGACCGACCGCTCCGTCCAGTCCAGCCGCTTGGCCGGTGAAATCGTCACGAGCATGTCAAATCCCCCAATCGCGCCGTCCGGATGGGCACTTAGTCCACGGCGCGCAGCACGTCCAGAAAGGCGGCGCCGAACCGCTCCGCCCGCTTGTCGCCCAGAAGCCGTTCGATCCCGGCCTCGCTGTCGGGCCGCGCCTCGGCCAGCTTCGCCAGCGACGACGCCGTGCAGGACAGCGGTTTCTCCGTCCCGTCCTCGCCCCGCACCAGCCGCGCCTGGCATTCCAGCAGCGCGTCATAGACCGATCCCGCCCCGCGCGCCGCGACCCGCAGCCGCACCGGATGCACCTCTTCGGCCGCGCCGGTCAGCACTTCGAGGAAGGCGCGCCCGTAGCTTTCCAGCTTCTTCGCGCCGACCCCGTTGATCGCCGCCATCTGGTCCAGCGTGGCGGGCCGGTTCTCCGCCATCTCGATCAGCGTGCGGTCGGGGAAGATCATGTAGGGCGGCACCTGCGCCTCGCGCGCCAGCGCCGTCCGCTTCGCCTTCAGCGCCGAGAACATGGGCGCATGTTCTTCCGACACCAGCGCCTTCACCGCCGGACGCCGGTCGGCGGCCTTGCTCAGCACGTCCTTGCGCAGCGAAATCCGTTCCTCGCCGCGCAGGATCGGCAAGGCGCGGTCGGTCATCACCAGCGCGCCGTGCCGCTCCGCATCGGGGCGGATCAGGTCGCGCCCCATCATCTGCCGGAACACCGCCTGCCACTGGCCCTTCGACAGGTCCTTGCCGACGCCGAAGGTCGGCAGCGCGTCATGCCCGCGCTGGGTGATCTTGTCGGTGTCCTTGCCCATCAGTATGTCGATCAGGTGGCCCGCGCCGAAACTCTCCTGCGTCCTGAGCGCGGCGGACAGCGCCTTGCGCACCGCCTCCGTCCCGTCGAAGACCTCGGGCGGCGTGTCGCACAGGTCGCAGTTGCCGCAGGGCTCCGCCGTCTCGCCGAAATACGCCAGCAGTGCCTGCCGCCGGCATCCCAGCGCCTCCGCCAGCCCCAAAAGCGCGTTCAGCCGGCCGTGGTCCGCCTGCCGCCGCTCCGGCGGGGCCATGCCCTCGTCGATCTGTGTGCGCCGCAGCCGGATGTCCTCCGGCCCGTAAAGCGTCATCGTCTCCGCCGGCGCCCCGTCCCGCCCGGCGCGGCCGATCTCCTGGTAGTAGGACTCGATCGACTTCGGCAGGTCCGCATGGGCAACCCAGCGGATGTCCGGCTTGTCGACCCCCATCCCGAAGGCCACCGTCGCGCAGACGATCAGACCGTCCTCGCGGGCAAAGCGCTCCTCGACATGGCGCCGGTCGTCCGCCTCCATCCCGCCGTGATAGTGACAGGCCGAATGGCCGTCCTCGCGCAGCGCCCGCGCGATGC
Organism: Sagittula sp. MA-2; assembly: GCF_030126985.1. Classification (GTDB taxonomy): domain Bacteria; phylum Pseudomonadota; class Alphaproteobacteria; order Rhodobacterales; family Rhodobacteraceae; genus Sagittula. The sequence continues at coordinate 4,283,959 of NZ_CP126145.1, forward strand.
CCTCGGTCTTGGCCCGCGTCCCGCAATAGACGATGCCCGACTGCCCGCGCCGCGCGCCGGCAAAGCCCAGCACCTGCGCCCGCGGCCCGTCCTTCGGCTGGAAAGCCAGATGGATGTTCGGCCGGTCGAAGCCGCGCAGGAAGGTCCGGGGCGCCGCGCCGTCGAACAGGCGGCTGACCATCTCCTCCTGCGTCTCCACGTCCGCCGTGGCGGTGAAGGCCGCCAGCGGCACGCCCAGCGCGCGCCGCAGCTCGCCGATCCGCAGGTAGTCGGGGCGGAAATCGTGGCCCCACTGGCTCACGCAATGCGCCTCGTCCACGGCGATCAGCGACACGCCCGCCTCCGCCAGCATCCGCTGCGTGCCAGCCCCCGCCAGCCGCTCCGGCGCCAGGTACAGAAGCTTCAGCTCGCCCGCGTGCAGCATGTCCCAGACCGCATCGGTCTCTTCCTGCGTGTTGCCGGAGGTCAGCGCCCCAGCGGCAACGCCGGCCTCCCGCAGCCCGCGCACCTGGTCCCGCATCAGCGCGATCAGCGGCGAGATGACCACCGTCACCCCCGGTCGCACCAGCGCGGGCAACTGGAAACACAGGGACTTGCCCCCGCCCGTCGGCATGATGGCCAGCACGTTCTCGCCCGCCGCCACGGCCTCCACGATCTCGCCCTGTCCGGGGCGAAAGGCATCAAAGCCGAAAATGTCCTTCAGAAGCGCCTGAACGGAGGGGCCGTCGGTGTCGCGGGGCATGGGCCAGCCTGTCGGGATTGTCTATATCTGCTCTTATCCCGACATTCTCATACTAAGATTCGATGAATCAACCCCGGATCGCCCTGCCCTTCATCTTGGCACGAAATACCTCGGGGTGAGGCCGCAGGCCGAGGGGCAGAGCCCCTTCCCCGATACCTCAGTAGAAGGCCATGGCGTTGTTGCGCAGCACGATCTCGATGGCGATCACCGCCACGAAGGCGATCAGCGGCGCAAGATCCAGCCCGCCCATCTGCGGGAGGAAGGACCGGATGCGGCTGTAGACCGGCTCCAAGAGACGGTTCAGACCGTCCCAGATCGACGCCACCAGCGGCTGCCGCAGGTTCAGGATCTGGAAGTTGATCAGCCAGCTCATGATGACATGGGCGATGATGATGAACTTCACGATGCCGATGATCAGCAGCAGGATCTGGAAAAGCGACGTCATCTGTTGGGGCCTCTCGAACACTCGGGTTGCGGGACACCTAAGCATGCGGGCCGCAGAGGGCAAGTGTGCCGCGAGGTCTTGGTTGACGCTGGTGCCGCGATGCCCGCACACCCGGTCCTGAAAACGACAGGACTGCCATGTACCCCTTCATCCGACTCTTCAAGGACATGGCCCGCGCGCGCAAGGCGCCGCGCATGGGCCTCTTCGACACCCACATCTCGCACCACCTCTGCATGCCGTGGGACCTCGACATGTGGAACGAACTCAACAACGGCCGCACCCTGACGCTCTACGATCTCGGGCGCATCCCGATGGCCGAACGCATGGGCCTGCTCGAGGTGCTCAAGCGCGAGCGCTGGGGCCTGACGGTCGCCGGATCGGTCGTGCGCTACCGCCGCCGGGTGCGCGGTTTCGACCGGGTCGAGATGCAGACCCGCCTCATAGGCTGGGACCGCCGCTTCACCTACATCGAGCAGAGCATGTGGAACTCGCGCGACGAATGCACCTCGCAACTGGTGGTGCGCACCGCGCTGACCGACCGCAACGGCATCGTGGCAACCGACCGCGTGGCAAAGGCGCTGGGCGTCGACATGTCGGAAGCGCCCGCGCTGCCCGACTGGGTCGCCAGATGGGTGGAGGCAGAGGACATGCGCCCCTGGCCGCCCCACAGGACCGTCCCGGCGTAAGGCAGAAGTCCGCTACCCCCCCGCCCGGGGAACGGCGCGCGACAGACCCGTGTGCGCACCCTCCCGTAGGGCGGAGTTTCACTCCGCCCCAGCTCGGCCCTTGCCACGCCCCCCCGGCCCGGGTTCTATCGCGCCGAAACGGGGAGACGGGCGATGCAGGACACCATCGGCAGGAAACGCATCTGGGGCTGGATGTTCTTCGACTGGGCGCAGCAGCCCTACGCGACGCTCGGCCTGACCTTCGTCTTCGCGCCCTATTTCGCCGCGGTGGCCGCGGGCTGGTACATGGCGCAGGGGCTTGAGGATCAGGCCGCCCGCGCCTCCGCGCAGGGCCTCTGGTCCTCCGCCCAGACCGTGGCCGGGCTGGTCATCGCCATCTCCGCCCCGTTCCTCGGCGCGTGGGCCGACACCTCCGGGCGCAAGATGCCGTGGATCTACGGCTTCACCACGCTGGCCGTGGTCATGGCCTCGATGCTGTGGATCCTCATGCCGGACGGCGGCGGGCTGATCTTCGCGCTGGCCGCCTTCTGGATCGGCTTCGTCGCCTCCGAATCCGCCTTCAACCTGAACAACGCGCTCCTGCCCTCTCTCGGCACGCCGCAGCAGATCGGGCGGATCTCCGGCACGGCCACCGCCTTCGGCTACTGGGGCGGCGTCGCCTCGCTGTTCATCGTCCTGCTGTTCTTCGCCGAGAACGACAGCGGCAAGACCCTGATCGGGCTCGCCCCCGCCTTCGGCCTCGACCCGGAGTGGCGCGAGGGCACACGCTTCACCGGCCCGTTCATCGCGCTCTGGTTCGGGCTCTTCATGATCCCCTACTTCATCTGGAACCGCGAACCGCGCGTGCCGAAAAACCCCGACGCCACCGTGGGGCGGATGCTGAAGGACCTGAAGGCCAGCATCGTCAACATCTCGCGCCGCCGCTCCTGCGCCAGTTTCCTCGTCAGTTCGATGTTCTACCGCGACGCGCTGACCGCGCTCTACAGTTACGGCGGGATCTACGCGACGCTCGTGCTCGACTGGTCGATCATCCAGATCGGCGTCTTCGGCATCATCGCCGCCATCGCCGCCGCGGTCATCAGCTGGCTGGGCGGCATCGCCGACGAACGGGTGGGCCCGAAGCCGGTGATCCGCTGGTGCATCTGGTCGCTGATCGTCGTCTGCACGATCATCGTCGGCATGTCGCGCGAACACCTGTTCATGATCCCGCTGCCGCCGGGCAGCGCCGTGCCCGATGTCGTCTTCTTCATCTGCGGCGCGATAATCGGCGGCGCGGGCGGTGCGCTTTATTCCGCCTCCCGTTCGCTCATGGTGCGGCATTCCGATCCGGCCCGCCCGGCCGAGGCCTTCGGCCTGTTCGCGCTGACCGGCAAGGCCACGGCCTTCCTCGCCCCCGCGCTGATCACCGTCTTCACGCTCTGGACCCAGTCCAATCAACTCGGGTTCCTGCCGGTGATCTTCCTCTTTCTTCTGGGGCTGGCTCTGTTAGTCTGGGTGAAACCGGAAGGCGACGTACCCTGAAAACAGCCCCGGAGGGAGTAGCAGTGAAATGATCCGCAAGACCCTTATGTTCGGTCTGCTGGCGCTGGCCGCCTGCGGCAACCCGACACCCCGCGACATCTCGGGCGAGCCCTTGCCGCAGGTCGCGGTCGATCCCGTCCTGTCCTCGAAGCAGGCCAAGCAGCTTTTCGGCGCCAAGCGCGACGCCTCCGGGCAGTCCTCCGCGCCCTATGGGTCCTATTCGAAGGGTTGTCTCGCCGGCGGCGCGCAACTGCCCGAGACCGGCCCGACCTGGCAGGCCATGCGCCTCAGCCGCAACCGCAACTGGGGCCACCCCGAGCTGGTCGACTACATCCAGGACCTGTCGAAGAAAGCCGCGCAGCAGCCCGGCTGGAAGGGCATCTACGTCGGCGACATGAGCCAGCCGCGCGGCGGACCGATGCTGACCGGCCACGCCAGCCACCAGATCGGCCTCGACGCCGACATCTGGATGCTGCCCGCCGACGACCTGAACCTCTCCGAACGCGCGCGCGAAAACATCTCGTCGATCTCGCTGCGCCGCTCCTCGGGCGCCTACACCAACAACAACTGGACGAAGGCGCACCACGAGATCATCAAGGCCGCCGCCTCCGATCCCCGCGTGGCGCGGATCTTCGTCTTCCCCGGCGCCAAGGTGAAGATGTGCAACGACGAAAAGGGCGACCGCGCCTGGCTGCGCAAGGTCCGTCCGTGGTGGGGCCATCACTACCACTTCCACGTCCGGCTGAGCTGCCCGAAGGGGGCCGTGGGCTGCGTCGACCAGGCCGCCCCGCCGCCGGGCGACGGCTGCGCCGACGCGCAGCAGTGGGTGAACAACATTCTCAACCCGCCGCCGCCGGACCCGAACGCGAAACCCGCACCGCCGAAGCGTGAACTGACGCTGGGCGACCTGCCCAACGCCTGCGCCGCCGTGCTCGCCTCCAACTGACAGGCCCGCCATGCGCATGACATTCCTGCGCGGCGCGACCGCGGTGGCGGGCCTTGCGCTCGCCATCGGCTGGGCCATGGCGGCAACGCCCACCGCCCACGCGAAATACACGGGCAGCCTGCTCTGGCATGAGCGAGAGCATCACCAGGGCGGCTTCTCCGGCCTCGAGGTGTCGGATGACGGCACCGCGTTCACCACGATCACCGACCGCGGCATGATCCTGCGCGGCACCTTCCGCCGCGCGGACGACGGGCGGCTGGTGGCGGCCACCGTCACCTCCGCCGATCCCCTGCGCGACCTCGAAGGACAGCCCGTGGTCGACGCCATGGCCGATTCCGAGGGGCTGGCCCTGGGCACCGACGGCACCGCCTACGTCTCGTTCGAGGCGCACCACCGCGTCTGGGCCTTCCCGCCCGAGGGTCCGACACAGCCCCTCTCGGACCGCAGGACCTTCCCCAAGATGCAGGCCAATTCCAGCCTCGAAACGCTGGCAATCGACGACAGCGGGCGGCTTTATACCCTGCCCGAACGCTCCGGCAAGCTCACCCGGCCCTTCCCCGTCTTCCGCTACGATCCGCGCACCGGGGACTGGAGCCAGCCGTTCACCATCCTGCGCCGCGGCAACTTCCTGCCCGTGGGCGCCGACTTCGGACCCGACGGCGCGCTTTACCTGCTGGAACGTGAATTCAGCGGCATCGCCTTCCGGTCCCGCGTGCGGCGGCTGACGCTGCAGGGCGACCACGTGACCCACGACGAAACCCTTCTGGCCACGCATTCGCTGGTCCACGGCAACCTCGAAGGTCTCTCCGTCTGGCGCGACACCACCGGCACGATCCGGCTGACGATGGTCTCCGACAACAACTTCAACGGCTTTCAGCGCACCGAGTTCGTGGAGTACCGGGTCACCCACTGACCCCGGCTTTTCCCTTGCCAGACTCGCCGCGCGGGCCTATACGCCCCCGGTCCGGCCCTGACCGGAACAAGTCCCCGCAACCTTGTCAAAAACGGGTATCACAATGAACCGCGCCTACCTTCCCGGCATCCTTGCCATGGCCGCCATCGTGCTGGCCTCCAACATCCTCGTCCAGTTCCTGTTCGGCCAGTGGCTGACATGGGGGGCTTTCACCTACCCGCTGGCCTTCCTCGTCACCGACCTGATGAACCGCATCTACGGAGCGGGACCCGCCCGCAAGGTGGTCTTCGCGGGCTTCGTCGTGGGCGTGATCTGCTCGCTGATCGGCACGCAGATCATGCTGCAGGGCGACGGCTACACCTACCCGGCGGTGACTCTGCGGATCGCCATCGCCTCCGGCCTCGCCTTCCTGACGGCTCAGCTCATGGACGTGGCGATCTTCGACCGCCTGCGCGAAGGCCGCTGGTGGCGCGCGCCGCTGGCGTCGACGCTGGTGGGCTCCTCGCTCGACACCGCGATCTTCTTCACCGTCGCCTTCTCCGGCGCGCTCACCTTCATCGAGCCGGGCAAAGACGTGTCCTGGGCGAACGAGACGCTGCCCCTCCTGGGTGCCGGTCCGGTGGTGCCGCTCTGGGTGTCGCTCGGCGTGGCCGACTGGCTGGTGAAACTGACCCTCGCGCTGATCGCGCTGATCCCCTTCCGGATGATCGTCACCCGGGTCACGCAGCCCGCCTGACGCACCCCCGAAGACCCTGTGGATAAAGGGGCCGTGCTGCTTGATGCAGCACGGTCACCAAAAATGCACCGCGATTGCAAAAAAGACTTTGTGGTGAGGATATCCCATGCCACCATCATCTTGCGTGAGGCGGACGAGCAGAGCCTGAACCGCACCACGCCTGAGCAAGCGTTTGAAACAGCTGAAAGGAGGTGATCCAGTGTCTAGAGAAGCATTGGAGAGAGGTGTCGGAACAGTTCGAGGAAAGGCAACCTAGGGCAATCCCTGGGGTAACATTTCCCCGAGTTGGCAAAGCCTAACCGGCCCCGCCTCCGTAATTCTCGAAGGGTCGCCTTAACGCAGGCGGCCCTTTTAGATTGTCACCTCTGCCCTATGCTTCCTGCCATGCTGCGCATCACCGACCAGATCACCATCGAGGACTGGGAACTGACCGAACAGTTCATCCGCTCCTCCGGCCCCGGCGGCCAGAACGTCAACAAGGTCTCGACCGCCGTCGAACTGCGGTTCGAGGCGGACCGCTCCCCCAACCTGCCCGGCCCTGTGAAGGCGCGCCTGCGCCGTCTTGCCGGCCGCCGCTGGACAAAGGAGGGCGCCGTCGTCCTTCAGGTCGACGAGACCCGCAGCCAGGCCCGCAACCGCGAGATCGCCCGCGACCGTCTGGCCGAGCTGATCCTCGAAGCCACGCGCAAACCCAAACGCCGCATCCCCACGAAGCCAACGCTGGGAAGCAAGAAACGCCGCCTCGCCGCAAAGAAGCAGCGCGGCGACGTGAAGGCCTTGCGCGGCAAGGTCGATCCCGAGAACTGACGGCACCGCACCGGCCCGGGGCCTTTCGCCTTCCGGTAATCGCCCGCGACACCCCGAGGAGAAGGCCGAAGGCCGCCGACGAGACAGGCAGCGCGCGCGTCAGCGCGCACCGCCAGGTCACATCGGATCAGAAGCGGTCCAGCAGCCGTTCGAGGTAGTCGCGTTCCACCTGCGGACGCTCCGTCTCGCCCGACCGCTTGCGCAGCTCGCCCAGCAGTTCCTCGGCGCGGCGATACACGTCCTCGCCCTGCAACAGGCCCTCGTCGGTGCCGACCCGGCCCGTGGTGCCGGAGTTCCGCCCGAGCGGGTCCTGCTGTTCCTGCGGGTCGCCGCCCTCGGCAAAGCCCTGCTCGCCGGACCGCTGGTTCTGCTGTTCGGCCATGGCCTCGCCAAGGCTCCGCAGACCCTCGCGCAGCGCTTCCATCGCCTGGCTCTGCTGGTCGATGGCCTCGCCCAGCTCGCCCTCGCGCAGCGCGCGTTCCGCACCGTCCATGGCGCCTTCGGCCCGCTCCAGCGCGCGTCCGGCCTCTTCACCCGCTTCAGAGCCCTGCCCCGGCAGGTTCGACCGCTGGCGGTTCAGCTCGTCGCGCAGGGCGCGCTGCCGTTCAGCCAGCCCTTCTTCCAGCGACTGCTGGCCGCCCTGGCCGTTCTCGCCCTGCTGCTGGCCCTGGCCCTGCCCTTGCTGCTCTCCGGGCTGGCCCTGACCCTGCTGGCCCTGTTGCCCCTGCTGCTGGCCTTGCTGACCCTGTTGGCCCTGCTGACCCTGGTTCAGTTCGCGGAACGCCTCGTCCGACAGCTCCTGCTGGTCGCGCAGCGTCTCCGACAGGCCCTCCATGGCCTGCTCGCCCGGGGACTGGCCCTGCCCCTGGCCCTGGGTCATCTGCATGTTCTCCAGCATTTCCTGAAGCTGGCGCATGGCTTCCTGCGCCTCGGCCATCCGGCCTTCCTCCATCAGCTCCTGGATCCGGTCCATCATGCGCTGGATGTCATCCTGCGTCATCTCCATCATCTGCGACGGATCCATCTGCTGCTGCTGGCCCTGGTTCCCCTCGCGCGCCTGCTGCTGCGCCAGTTGCCGCATGTAATCGCGGGTCGCTTCGCGCAGCTCCTGCATCAGCTCGGCGATCTCCTGGTCCGAGGCGCCGTTCTTCATCGCCTCTTCCAGCCGCTCCTGCGCGCGCTGCATCCGCTGCCGCGCATCTTCGAGGTCGCCTTCCTCCAGCTCGATCGCCAGATCCCAGAGCGCCTGCGTGATCTCTTCCTGCGCCGTGTCGGTCATGCCGATCATCGCCTGCGCCTCGATCCGGTTCAGGATCTGCTTCAGCTGCTCGGCCTGCACCTGCTTGCGGAACAGGTCCTCGGGCCGGTTCAGGATCGCCCGCAGGATCTGCGCCGTGTAGCCCGCGTTCTCGCGGTTCCACAGCAGCGCCTGCCGCTCCTCGATCAGCGCCGCCGCGACGGGGTCGAAGAACCGCCGCCCCGGCAGGGTGATCGCCTCCGGCTCCGACAGCGCCGTCTGGCCGCGCGCATCCTCGACCTCCAGTTCCAGCCTGACCGGCAGGTTCGCCCAGGGGTGCAGCGAGAAATTCGCCACCAGCGGCTCGGTAAAGGAGGTCCGGTCGCCCGCCACCGGCATCGGCAGCGGCACCTCGATCTGCTCGCGCGCCTCCGGCTCGATCGCGCGGCCATAGCGCCGGTCGACCTCCGCCAGGTCCAGCACGATCCGCGCCCGGCCCATCACGACCCCATGGTCGTCCTCCGCGGTGAAGGGGATCTGCGCCTCGCCCTCGTAGCTCACCTCGATATCGCCGTCGCGCCGCACCGCGGGCCCGGCGTCGGGGATCATCGCCACCTGCCACTCGCGCCCGCCGGGTCCGTCCAGCGCCACGCGCCCGGAGGTGGCGACCTCGAAGTCCTGCGCCGTGTCCTGCGCCTCCTCGTCGGTCAGGGTGCGGCCCGAGACCGTCTCCTCGACCGTCAGCGAACCGACCTCGCCATACATCCGGAGCGTGATCATCGCCCCCTCGGGCGCCTGGATCTCCGGGTCGGTGATGTCGTTGAGGTAGACCGACGGCAGACGGGTATAGGCGGGCGGCTGCATCCAGCCTTCCCACGCCGGCCCCTGCATCGCCGTGCCGTTGCCGATTCCCATGTTGGTGACCGACTGCACGCGCCCGAAGGACCCGAACAGCAGCGCCACCGACAGGAACAGCACCGCCACGTAGCGCAGCGCGAAGGGATCGGCCCGCGACACGCGCAGGTCCGGCTCCACCGCCCGCGCCTCTGCCAGCCGCGCCCTCATCCGCGCCTGGTGCGCGCGCCACACCGCCAGAGAGGCCGCGTCGCCCGCGCCCACCGCCTGCCGGTCGAGCGATGCCTGGATCGGGTTGCCCTTCAGCGTCTGGTCCAGCCTCAGCAGCGCCGCCCCCTCGGACGGCCAGCGCATCCGCCGGACCCCGAACACCAGCGCCGCCACGCCGCCAACGGCCAGCACCGCGCCCGCCGCCCAGACCCATTCCGTCGCCACCTCGTCCTGCAGGCCCAGCATCAGCAATGCCAGCGCGACGAAGACCACGGACCACAGCGGCCAGAACGCACGGGTGATCGCCTCCGCCACCATGCCCAGACGGGTCAGGCGCAGCGGCCAGCGGATCAGTCCTGTGACGGGGGTGTGTTGCGGTTCAGGTCGAGCCATAACGCGCCTCCAAAGGGTCGGCTGCGCGCAGGATAGCTCACAACCATTCAGGAACAGTATCGCGATTTATCATGTCGTCAAAGCTCGGCCGCGCCCGGATGACAGCGAATTGATCGCCCTTTGCCATGATTTCGGGCACCAGCGGACGGGTGTTGTATTCGCTCGACATCACCGCGCCATAGGCGCCCGCCGACCGGAACGCCACGAGGTCGCCGGACGCAAGCGGCGGCATGGTCCGCCCCGTGGCAAAGGTGTCGCCCGTCTCGCAGACCGGCCCGACCACGTCGTAGGCCACCTGCTCCACCCCGGCCTCCGCCTCGATCACCGGCACGATGTCGTGATAGGCGTCGTACATGGCGGGCCGGATCAGGTCGTTCATCGCCGCGTCGAGGATCAGGAAATCCCGCCCCTCGCCGTTCTTCACGTAGATCACCCGGCTGACGAGGATGCCCGCGTTCCCCGCGATCAGCCGCCCCGGCTCGATCTCCACCTCGACGCCCAGGTGCCCGACCGTGCGCTGCACCATCGTGCCGTAATCCGTGGGAAGCGGCGGCGCCTCGTTCGACCGCGCGTAGGGGATGCCCAGTCCGCCGCCAAGATCCAGCCGCTCGATGGTGTGCCCTTCGGCGCGCAGCACCTCCGTCAGCTCCGCGACCTTGCGATAGGCCATCTCGAACGGTTCGAGCTGCGTCAGCTGCGACCCGATGTGCACGTCGATGCCCACGACCTTCAGCCCCGGCAGGGCCGCCGCCTCGGCATAGACTTCCTTCGCCCGCGCGATGGGGATGCCGAACTTGTTCTCGCTCTTGCCGGTGGCGATCTTCGCATGGGTCTTTGCATCGACGTCCGGGTTCACCCGCACCGCGATGGGCGCCACGACGCCCATCGACGAGGCGACCTCGGAAATCACCTGCATCTCCGGCTCGCTCTCGACGTTGAACTGCCGGATGCCGCCTTCCAGCGCCGCGCGGATCTCGCCGCGCGTCTTGCCCACCCCGGAAAACACGATCCGGTCTCCCGGCACGCCGGCGGCCCTGGCCCGCGCGTATTCCCCGCCGGACACCACGTCCATGCCCGCGCCTTCGGCAGCCAGCGCCGTCAGGATCGCCTGGTTCGACGCCGCCTTCACGGCGTAGCACACCATGTGCGGACCCCAGGACAGCGCCTCGTCGAACAGCCGGAAATGCCGCACCAGCGTCGCGTGGGAGTACAGGTAGAACGGCGTCTCCACCGCCCGCGCGATCTCCGCGACGGGGACGTCCTCGGCAAACAACTCACCGTCGCGATACAGGAAATGATCCAAGGCGCCGCCCTCCATGCAAACGGGGCCGCTTTAGCGCAGCCCGCGGGCAGGAACCAGCCCCCACATGCCGCCAAGGCAAGGACCGGTCCCGGCGCCCCCCTTCAGCTTGGCAGAAATACCTCCGCCGGAGGCAACCCGAGGAGAAGGCCGCAGGCCGCCGACGAGATATCGGGCGCGCGCTCCAGCGCGCCCCTCATGCCTCAGGCCACGGGCCGCGACCGGAACCACAGGTACAGCGGAAAACCGCAGCTCACCCCGATCAGGAAGGTCGCCGGGATCGCCAGCAGCGCCTCCCAGTTGCGCCGCACGGACACCTCCGCCAGCACCCAGACGGTCAGCACCACCGCCGCGATCGTCAGGTCCCAGGTCAGGCCGCGCGTCGAATCGTTCACGTACCATGCGTCGATCATCGCGCCCAGGTCCCAGCCGTTGGCGGCAAGGAAACTGACGAACCAGTACATCGGATGCACCGCGCCCCAGACCGCCAGCACCAGCCAGAGCACGCGCAGCATCAGCCGGTGATCCCCATCTCGACCTTGCCGTTGACCTTGAAACTCACCCCCGGCCCCGTCGGTTCATCCTTCTCCGGCGGGATCGGGTCGCCGTCGGCGCCGCAGCCCGCAAGCGCCACCAGCGCCACCACCAGCATCACGCGAAACTTCATGCCAAACGCTCCTTCCATGCCGCCACCTGCGCGCGCACCTGCTCCGGCGCGGTCCCGCCGTAGCTCATCCGCGACCGGACCGAATTGTGCACGCCCAGCACATCGTACACGGATGCGTCGATCTTGCCATGCACCGCCTGCATCTCCTCCAGCGAGAGGTCCGGCAGGTCGCAGCCCTGCGCCTCGGCCTTGGCCACCAGCGCGCCGGTGACGTGATGCGCCTCGCGGAACGGCAGCCCGGTCTCCCGCACCAGCCAGTCGGCCAGGTCCGTCGCGGTCGAGAACCCGCTCGCCGCCGCCGTCTCCAGCGCCGGGACATTCGCGCTCATGTCGCGCACCATGCCCTCCATCGCCGCCAGCGCCAGCATCCAGTTGTCGGCGGCGTCGAAGACCTGCTCCTTGTCCTCCTGCATGTCCTTGGAATAGGCCAAGGGCAGCCCCTTCATCACCATCATCAGCGCCACGTTCGCCCCGAAGATCCGCCCGATCTTCGCACGGATCAGCTCCGCCGCATCGGGGTTCTTCTTCTGCGGCATGATCGACGACCCGGTCGAAAAGCGGTCCGACAGCGTGACAAACCGGAACTGCGCCGACGACCAGATCACCAGCTCCTCGGCAAAGCGCGAGAGGTGCATGGCCGAGATCGACGCCACCGACAGGAACTCCAGCGCGAAATCCCGCGCGCTCACCGCGTCCAGCGAATTGGCCATCGGCCGGTCGAACCCCAGCGCCTCTGCCGTCGCGTGCCGGTCGATGGGGAAACCCGTCCCCGCCAGCGCCGCGGCCCCCAGCGGCGACTCGTTCATCCGCGCCCGCGCATCGCGCACCCGTCCCAGGTCCCGCCCGAACATCTCGACATAGGCCATCATGTGATGCCCCCAGGTCACCGGCTGCGCCGTCTGCAGGTGCGTGAACCCCGGCATGACCCAATCCGCCCCGGCCTCCGCCTGGCCCACCAGCGCCCGCATCAGCGCCAGCAGCCCGCTCTCCGCCGCATCCAGCTGATCGCGCACCCACAGCCGGAAATCCACCGCCACCTGGTCGTTGCGCGAACGCGCCGTGTGCAGCCGCCCCGCCGGTTCGCCCACGATCTCCTTCAGCCGCGCCTCCACGTTCATGTGGATGTCCTCCAGCGCGGTGGAAAACACGAAGCGGCCGGACTCGATCTCTGACAAAACCGTGAGCAATCCTTCCCGGATCGCCTCCGCGTCGCTATCACTTATGATGCCCTGCGCGGCCAACATGGCGGCATGGGCCCTCGAACCGGCGACATCCTGCGCCGCGAGCCGCTGGTCGAACCCGATGGAGGCGTTGATCGCCTCCATGATGGCATCCGGCCCGGCGGCAAAGCGGCCGCCCCACATCTGGTTCGAGGTCTTGTCCGTCATGACATGCCTTTCGGAGGATCTATGAAACGTTTCGCTCTCGCGGCTCTCTATACCGCCCTCACGGCGCTGGCAAATCCGTCGCTGGCCGACGTCGACGCCGCGAAGGCCGCCGCCACCGGCGACATGAAGAAGATGGTCTTCCACGACAGCCCGAAGGAGGCGGGCACCGTCGACTTCATGACCTTCGACGAAGCGCCCCTGAACCTCTCCGACTGGCAGGGCAAATGGGTGCTGGTGAACTTCTGGGCCACCTGGTGCGCCCCCTGCCGGCACGAGATGCCGATGCTGAGCCAACTCCAGTCCGAGCTCGGCGGCGACACCTTCGAGGTCGTGACCATCGCCACCTCCCGCAATCCCCCCGCCAAGATCGAGGGTTTCTTCGAGGAAATCGGCGTCACAAACCTGCCGCTGCACCGCGACCCGCAATCCATGCTGGCCCGCCAGATGGGCGTCCTCGGCCTGCCGGTCACGGTCGTCCTGAACCCCGACGGACAGGAGGTCGCCCGCCTCACCGGCGACGCCGACTGGTCCGGCGAGGACGCAAAGTCCCTTCTTGCGGCCCTCATGGGCGGCGCAGGCTGAGCGCGGCCCAGTCAGCAACCCAGTCACCGCCCGAACAGCCGACACCCTCGGCGCCGACCCCTTCCTTCATCTTGGTCCAAATACCTAAAAACGGCCGCTGCCCGACAGGGCGGCGGCTTATCCAGCCGCGCGCAGCGCGACCTTCGGATCACCGGACACCCCCGACACCCTCCCCGCAATCGAAAACCCCGCCCGGAGGTCCGGACGGGGCGCAGGTGTTTCATAAAGAGAGAGAGAGAGAGAGTAACTTCGGATTATTTCAGCGCGACCAGCACCCGCCGCACGCGCAGCCTGCGCTCCTCGTTCGGCGCATCCGTGGTCCAGCCGGCTTTCGCCGCGCCGTTCCCGTCCAGCTCCAGCGCGCCTTCCGCCATCAGCCCGTCCAGCCCGAACTCCCGGTAACGCAGGCCCGCGCGGGTGGCCCGGGTGACACGGGTGCGCGGCTCGGCAAAGCCGTCGGGGTGGATCATGGTAAAGCGGCAGGTGCCCTCGGTGCGGTTGCAGCGGTTCGGGACAAAGCGGGTCACGGCGCCGTCGAACGCCACGGTCTCCACCACGTCGCCGCGCGCCGTGGTCTTGTAGCGCCCGACGAAATCCGCGGAGCCGCCGGTGCCGTCATAAACGTCGAACACGTGGAGGTTGCCTTCGGTGCCACGGGCGACATGGGTTATCGCGCCGCTGCGGTCCTTCATCACCATGACCGACCCGGGGCCGAAGCGGTCGACCTGCCACGCGATATCCGCGTGCACCGTGTTTGCCGTGAAGAACAGGGCGAGGACGAGCGTCAGTGCGCGCATGAGATGCAGCTCCGTGGTCAGCCGGCCCCCACCGACAGAATAAATCTGGGCGAAATCGGGGCGGCCTGCAACTGCCATTAGTCACAATCGACCGATTGGAAACCGAGCCGGAACAATTGCCTACGACAACACGGCACCGTTTCCGGTTCGCCCTGCAATGACCTCTCAAAAGAGACCCATCTACCCTTTTGCATCGCCCTTCGTTGTGGGGACAACAGGCGATGGTTGTGCGAACAAGCACCTGCCGGACACGGGCTTCGAATCGCGCCGGTCAAATAAGGCAGAATGTGGCAAGCCTTGCCTCATTTCGCGGACGTCTTCGGCGTGTTTACCAATTCTGACGCAACGTCATCCTTCCTGGCGCGTCTGCCCGGACGAAGAAGTTAACAACCGGCCGGGAATCGGGGTCCAACCGGCCGGTTCGCACCTTAATGCGCGTTCATCGAACATGAAGATCGGTTAACCTTCGGGCCGGAGCACAGATGAGGACACCGCATCCGGGCAACGTCCGCTCCGTCAACCACAACGCGCGGCGGGTTAACCCGGCCGTCCGGTCAGCAACGGTTTACTTGCAATAAGGCCCGCTGCGGTAGCCCGCAACGTCGAAATGGAAGTGGTCCCGGTGGAAACGGTCGGACCTCGGACCCAGCACCGTGCCGAACGGACCGCAGGCGGCAGAGTGCATCTTCTCCAGCATCGCGCCGTCCTTGCCATGGCCCCAGTGGTGCAGAACGGAGATCTCGCTGCCGTCCTTCAGCAGCACCGCGGCGATGTCGATGGCATTGCCCTTGGAATGCTCCGACAGCTTCGCGCCGCGCTGGTGATTGCGGGTCCGGCAGGCATAGGAGGCCGCGACCTTCAGCTCTGCCACACCGCCGCCGCGCTTGCCCACGGCCTTCCGCGCGCCGGAGTTCACCCATGTCTTCAAGGCCTTGGCGGTCGAGCACTGGATCGTCGCCGGGGTGCTGAGGGCAACGCCGTCGACCCCGCGCAACAGGACCGCATCTTCGATCCCGCAGGCGCCGTTGCCAGAGACCGGGCCGATCTTCTCGCCGATCAGGGCCGGGTCGCCGCAGACCATGTCGCCCTCGATCCCGATGGCGGCGAAGGCCACCCGCGCCGCGCCTGCCGCCTTGTCCAGTCCGCGATCGACCCGGCCACCGCCGCATCCGGCGAGCCCAAGCAGTACGAACAGAACAACGATGCGCTTCAACGCTTCACCTCGATCCGGCCAAAGTCTGGTTTATCAGTATCCTGACCCGCCTGCAGAATGCCACGCCGAATGGCCCGGGTGCGGGTGAAATAGGCGTGAAGCTGCTCACCGTCGCCCGTCCGGATCGCCCGCTGCAACGCAAAGAGCTCCTCGGTAAAGCGCCCGAGGATCTCCAGCGTCGCCCCCTTGTTGGTCAGGAACACGTCCCGCCACATCGTCGGGTCAGAGGCCGCGATCCGCGTGAAATCCCGGAAACCGGCGGCGGAAAACTTGATCACTTCCTGGTCCGACACGCGGCTCAGGTCGTCGGCAACGCCCACCATCGTGTAGGCGATCAGGTGCGGGATGTGGCTGACCACGGCACAGACGAGGTCATGGTGCTCCGGGTCCATGCGTTCGGTGTTGGCGCCCAGCGCCTGCCAATACCGCTCCAGCCGCGCAACCGCGTCTTCCCGCGCCGTTTCCACAGGAACGATCAGGCACCAGCGGTTGTCGAACAGGCTGGCAAAGCCCGCGTCCGGCCCCGAATGCTCCGTCCCGGCCATGGGGTGGCCGGGGACGAAGTGCACGCTGTCGGGCAGATGCGGAGAGACTTCCGCGATCACGGTCCGCTTCACCGATCCCACGTCCGTCACGGTCGCCCCGGGTTTCAGATGGGGGGCGATGGCCTCTGCCACATGGCCCATGACACCCACCGGCGTCGCCAGCACGATCAGGTCGGCATCCGCAACGGCCTCCTCGGCGCTGTCACACACGACATTGCAGAACCCCAAGCGCCGCGCTGTCTCCCGCGTTTCGGCAGAGCGGGCATAGCCCCGGATCTCCGTCGTCATGCCCGCCCGTTTCATCGCCCAGGCCATGGAGCTTGCAATCAGCCCCAGGCCGATCAGCGCGACCTTCCCGTAGTGCTCGCTCATCGCGCGCCGGCCTTGAACTGACCGATGCAGAAGGCGACGCGCCGCACCGAAGGTTCGTCGCCGACGGTGATGCGCAGGCAGTTCGGCAGCTTGTAGCCCCCGACCTTGCGCACGATCAGCCCCTGCGATTGCAGGTAGAGATCGCAGGCGTCGGCCTCCTCCTTGTCGGCAAAGCGCGCGAGCACGAAGTTCGCCGTCGAGGTGTCGGACGGCACGCCATGCTCCGCCAGCGCCTCCGACAGGATCATCCGCAGGCGGGTGTTGTCGTTGCGGCACTTCTCGGCCCATGCGGTGTCGCGCACGGCGGCCTCGGCCGCGGCCAGCGCGGTGTTGGACAGGTTGAACGGCCCGCGCACCCGGTTCAGCACGTCGATCACGGCCTTCGGCCCATAGCCCCAGCCGACCCGCATCCCGCCCAGCCCGTAGAGCTTCGAGAAGGTCCGCGTCATCACCACGTTCTCGCGCTGCTCCACCAGCCGCGCGCCACCGTCATAGCCTTCGACGTAATCGGCGTAGGCGCCGTCGAGAACCAGAAGGCACTGTTCGGGCAGGCCCTCGGCCAGACGCTCGATCTCGGCCAGGCCGATCATCGTGCCGGTCGGGTTGTTGGGGTTGGCGATGAACACCAGCCGCGTGCGGTCGGTGCAGCCGCCAAGGATGGCGTCCACGTCGGTCACGCGGTCGCGCTCCGGCACCTCGATGGGGGTCGCACCGGCGGCCAGCGCGCTGATGCGGTACATGCCGAAGCCGTGCACGGTGTGCAGCACCTCGGTTCCCGGCCCGGCATAGGCCTGGCACAGGAAGTGGATGATCTCGTCAGAACCCACGCCGCAGATCACCCGCTCCGGATCGACGCCGTGCACCTCGCCGATGGCGGTCCGGAGAGAGGCATGGTCGGTCGAAGGGTAACGATGCAGCTCATGCACGGAGCGCACCACCGCGTCCTGAACCGCCGGGCTGGGGCCAAACGGGTTCTCGTTAGAGCTGAGTTTGACGACGTTGGTGATACCGTCCACCTTCGCCTTGCCGCCTTCGTACAGCGCAATGTCCATGATACCGGGCTGCGGATCTATCGTTGCCATGGTGCTCTCCTTCGCCGCGGCAGCCTTACCCGCGTCGACCGGTCAAGAAAAGTGTTTGTTCAGCAAGGCTGACCAGCGTGACATGGGCGCACAGGTTCTGACCCCGCGCGGCCTGACGGGACGGTGGGCGGGGCGCCTTTGCCGTCAGGCAAACAGCGCCGGCCCCGTCCGGTCACACCACGACGTCCATGGCCTCCTGCTGGCCCACGCCGAAGACGCGCTTGTAGCGGGCGATCTCGTCTGCCGGGCCCATCGCCTTCTTCGGGTTGTCCGACAGTTTCACCGTCGGATTGCCCTCCGCCGACACGGCCTTGCAGACAAGGCTGAACGGCGCCAGACGGTCGCCCGGCGCCAGTCCGCGGAAGTCGTTGGTCAGCAGAGTGCCCCAGCCGAAGGACACCCGGACCCGGCCGTTGAACTGCCGGTACAGCTCGATGATCCGGTCCTCGTCCAGCCCGTCAGAGAAGATCACCAGCTTGTCGCGCGGGTCCTCGCCGCGTTCCTTCCACCAGCGGATCGCCACCTCGGCGCCGGTCGCCGGATCGCCGCTGTCGATGCGGATGCCGGTCCAGCCCGCCAGCCAGTCCGGCGCGCGCTTCAGGAAGCCCTCGGTGCCGTAGGTGTCGGGCAGGATGATCCGCAGGTTGCCCTCGTGCTCCTCATGCCAGTCCGCAAGCACATCGTAGGGCGCCTGCGCCAGTTCCGTGTCGTCCTTCGCCAGCGCCGCGTAGACCATCGGCAGTTCGTGAGCGTTCGTGCCGATCGCCTCTAGGTCGCGGTTCTTGGCGATCAGGCAGTTGGACGTCCCGGTGAAGTTCGACCCCAGCCCCTCCAGCATCGCCTGCACACACCAGTCCTGCCATAGGAAGCTGTGCCGCCGCCGCGTGCCGAAATCGGCGATGCGGATGCCGGGCACCTCGCGCAGCCGCTCCACCTTCTGCCAGAGCTTCGTCATCGCCCGGGCATAGAGGACCTGCAGTTCGAACCGGCCCATGTCGTGCAGCACCGCGCGGCCGCGCAGTTCCATCAACACCGCCAGCGCAGGGATCTCCCACAGCATGACTTCTGGCCATTGTCCTTCGAAGGTCAGCTCGTACTGATCGCCCACCCGCTCAAGGTGATAAGGCGGCAGTTTCAGGTTCTCGAACCACTCCATGAAGTCGGACCGGAACATCTGCCGCTTGCCGTAGAAGGTGTTGCCGCGCAGCCATGTGCTTTCGCCGCGCGTCAGCGAGAGCGAGCGGATGTGGTCAAGCTGTTCGCGCAGTTCCCCCTCGTCGATCAACCGCGCAAGGGGCACATCCTTCGTCCGGTTGATCAGGCTGAAGGTGACATGCGTGTCCGGCCGGTTGCGAAACACCGACTGGCACATCAGCAGCTTGTAGAAGTCCGTGTCGATCAGCGACCTGACGATCGGATCGATTTTCCACTTGTGGTTCCAGACTCTTGTGGCGATGTCCAAGCTTCCGACCCTCCCGTCTCACCCTGCCGTGATATGGCATCGGCGTCGGGTTGTGAACGGGGTTTCTCCCGCCGGGCGGCATCCGCCAGGGCCGCGATCAGAACCGCCTTGCGGATCGGTTTCGTCAGGAAGTCGTTCATGCCCGCCGCCTCGCAGGCCGCCCTGTCCGAGGCAAAGGCGTTGGCGGTCAGCGCAAGGATAAGCGGCTGCGGCATGTCAGTGCTTCGGATGCGGCGGCTGGCCTCTAGCCCGTCGAGTTCGGGCATGGCCATGTCCATCAGGATCACGTCGGGATGGATCCGCCGGGCAATCTCCACCGCTTCCCGCCCGTTCGAAGCCTCGTGAAGGGTCACCGGCTGCTTCTTGAGGAACTGCTCCACCAGCATCCGGTTGGTTTCGTTGTCGTCGGCCAGAAGCACCACCAGCGGCCGCGTGATGCCCTGCGGGACGGGATGAAGACCGGCCGCGACCGAAGGCGTTTCCGCCGCCGCCCGCTCCAGATGCACGGTCAGCTCGAAGGTGGCACCGGTGCCGCCTGTCTTCGGCAACAGACGCAGGTCGCCGCCCAGCCGTTGTGCCAGCGCGCGGCTGATCGGCAGACCCAGTCCGGTGCCGCCGTAGCGCCGCGTCGTGGCCGCATCCGCCTGCTGGAACACCTCGAAGATCGCCTCCGCCCGGTCGGCCGGCACGCCGATGCCGGTGTCGCTGACCAACACGGTCAGCCGCCAGCCGTCGCCGTCCGGCTCCGCCCGGGCCGTCACCCGGACCTCGCCCGCGGCAGTGAACTTTATGGCGTTGCCGATCAGGTTCACGAGGATCTGCCGCAGCCGCCCTTCGTCGGCGCTGGCCCGCAGCGGCAGCGATCCGTCGTCCGCCAGGACGATGGACAACCCCTTTTCCGACGCCAGCGGCGTCAGCAGGCGCGCCGCCGCGGCGATGCTGTCGGACGGCACGAAGGGCAGCGATTCGAAGGCCATCTGGTCGGCGTCGAGCCGCGAGAAATCCAGAACGTCATTGATGATCTGCAAGAGCGACGTGGACGCGCCGCGAATGGTGCGCACGTACTCCGCGCTTTCCGGATCGAGGTCGTTGGCCGCCAGCAGGTCGCTCATCCCGATCACGGCGTTCAGGGGCGTGCGGATTTCGTGACTCATGGTGGCGAGGAAGGCGCTCTTGGCCTGTGCCGCCTGCTCCGCCTGCCGCTGGGCGGTCATCAGCTCGGCGTTGGTGGCGTCCTGCCGCGCGGCGCTTTCCATCAGCATGTACTCGTTGTTCAGCCGCCGCCGCCAGCTGCGCACCGCGAACGCCACGAAGGCATAAGTCAGGTAGGACAGCATCATCACCTCGAGCAGGTGGATGAGCTGGGCCAGGCCAAAGCCGCCCGCGGTCAGCGTGTCCATCGTGAGGTAGATCGGAATGCAGAGCGACAGCACCCCCAGCTTCACCCAGCTTGCGAGCGGATGATGCGTCATGACGTAACCGGCGTTCACCGCCGCGGCCATCAGGAAGCACAGGGCGATCAGCGCCGCCTCATCGTTCGGCGCATAGGCCAGAAGCAGCAGCACGCAGGAGGCGATGGTGGCCGACTGCACCCCGGCAGAAATTGCCGTCAGGCGCCGTTCAAGCGGCACCGATCCCCCGGCCTGCAACCGGGACAGTGTCCGCCGCAGGACCAGCGTGTCCAGCGCCTCCCCCGCGATGGTGATGAAGAAACAGTAAAGCGCGGCGATCGGCGAAACGATGTACCAGACCGCAACGGTCCCGATCACGGTGGGCACCTGCCGCAGGAAGAACTGCCTGCCCCGCGCCCGGGCGTAGCGCATGAGAAGCGTCGCCTCGCCGTAGCGTGCTTCGAACTGGGCCCTGGCGGCAGACGTGACCTTTGCGGCCTCTGGCATCGGGTGATCTCACTTTCGCGGCGAAGCTATTTCGAACTCATGAACATTGTGCCAACCCAAGAGCAAAGTCACAGTTTAAGGGCGTTTCGCCACGCGCCAGACGGCTATGCCAGCACCACGCCCGCCTGCATCATACCCTCACGCGCGGCCTTCAGCGAACCGTCAAGGTCGATGGCACGGCAAAGGTCTTCGCGCACCGTGACCGAAAAGCCCAGTTTCACGGCATCCACCGCCGAGAAGTTCACGCAGAAGTCGGTGGCCAGCCCCACCATGGTCAGCCTGTCGATCCCGCGGGTGCGCAGGTAGCCCTCAAGCCCGGTGGGCGTGGTGTGGTCGTTTTCGAAGAAGGCGGAGTAGCTGTCGATTGCCGACCGGAAACCCTTGCGGATGATCAGGTCCGCGCGGTCCGTTTCCAGCTCCATGTGGAAGTTCGCGCCCGGCGAGGCCTGGATACAGTGATCCGGCCAAAGCACCTGCGGCCCGTAAGGCATATCGATCATCTCGAACGGCGCCTTGCCCTCGTGCGTGGAGGCGAAAGAGGAATGCCCCGCCGGATGCCAGTCCTGCGTCAGGACAACCGCGTCGAAGTCCGCCATGAGGGCGTTGATCGGCTGGACGATCTCGTCGCCCTGCGCGACCGCAAGCGCACCGCCGGGGCAGAAATCGTTCTGGACGTCGATCACGATCAGCGCGTGCATGGCCTGTCTCTCCTTCTGGCTGCCGGAATCCACCCTAGGGCGCACATCTGGGAATTGCCATGCCCGGCGGAGGACGCTATGCCGCACGCCTTTCAACGCGGAGGATTCTCATGGCCCGGCTCGGACTGGACTTCGGTACGTCGAACACCGCCGCCGGCACGATGGCCGGGGGCAAGCCTTACGTGATCCCGCTGGAGCAGGGCGCACAGACGCTGCCCACCGCCGTCTTCGTCGATTTCGCGGAACGCCGCTACACCTACGGCACTGCCGCCGCGCGGGCGATGCGCGAAGGGGCAGAGGGCCGTTTCATGCGCGCGCTGAAGTCGATCCTCGGCACCCCGCTGGCCCGGGAACCCCGCCGCCTGCTGAACGAACGCATCACCCTGATCGAGGTCATCGCCCGCTTCCTGACGGAAATCCGCGCCCGGGCCGAAGCCCACACCGGCCTGACCTTCGACACCGCGATGTCGGGGCGCCCAGTGCGGTTCCACTCCGCCTCCGAAGAGCGCAACGCAGCTGCCCTCGAGGACCTGACAGAGGCTTACCGGATGGCCGGTTTCAAGGCGGTGGACTTCCTGCCCGAACCGGAAGCGGCGGCGCTGGCCGCGGATGCCGAAGGCCGTTTGCTGATCGTAGACATCGGCGGCGGCACCTCGGACTTCACGCTGTGCGACCGCAAAGGCGGCAACATGCAGGTGATCGCCTCCACCGGCATCCGGCTGGGCGGCACCGATTTCGACAAGGCGCTGAACCTCGCCTACGCCATGCCGCTTTTCGGCTACGAGGCGGCGATCGGGGCGGAGCTCGGCTCCCGCACCCACGCGGCGCCCAAGGCATTGTTCCACGATCTGGCCTCGTGGGAGAAGATCCCCTTCGTGTACGACGCCGCTCTGCTTCGCGAAGTGCAGAAATGGGTCCGCCTCGCCCCCGATCCCAAACCGTTCGAGCGTCTGGCCGAGGTTCTGGAAAGCCACCTGGGCCACGATGTCGCCTATGCCGTCGAGGCGGGCAAGATCGCGGCCAACGCCGCACCCGAGGGCCGCATCGACCTGCGCGAGGTGGAGCGCGGGCTGAGCGTGACGCTGTTGCAGGACGCGATGAACCGCACGCTGGCGGAGTTCGCCGAGCAGATCTCGGCGCAGGCGCTGCTGACGCTGTCGGAGGCGGGTGTGGCGACGGCCTCGGTGGACAAGGTGGTCTTTGTCGGCGGCTCCAGCCTCCTGGGCGCGGTGCGTAGCGCGATGGCGCGCGCCCTGCCCGACGCCGAACCCGTGGATACGGAGGTCTTTACCGCCGTGGTCCACGGACTTGCCATTGCGGCAGATTAGCCGATTGCCTGAAACCCGCCCGGGACGTACCTGAAGCCCATGTTTACCGTCTGCGCCCTGTACCACTTCACCCGCTTCGACGACCCCGCCGCGCTGCGCGGGCCGCTGCTGGACCTCTGCCGCGCCGGGCATGTGACCGGCACGCTGCTGCTGGCACGCGAGGGGATCAACGGCACGGTCGCCGGACCGCGCGCCGGTATCGACGCCGTGCTGGCCCATATCCGCGCCCTGCCCGGCTGTGCCGATCTGGAATGGAAGCTGTCGACCGCCGAGGAACGGCCCTTCGCCCGCATGAAGGTGCGGCTGAAGAAAGAGATCGTCACCATGGGCCAGCCGGATGTCGATCCGAAGGCCCGGGTGGGCCATTACGTCGAGCCCGCGGACTGGAACGACCTCATCCGGTCGCCCGACGTGGCGGTGATCGACACGCGCAACGACTACGAAATCGCCATCGGCACCTTCGAAGGGGCGGTGGACCCTGAAACCGCAACCTTCCGGGAGTTCCCGGAATGGTGGGAAAAGAACAAGGACCGCTTCCACAATAAGCGGATCGCCATGTTCTGCACCGGCGGCATCCGCTGCGAGAAGTCGACGAACTTCCTGCTGGGACAGGGGGTGGAGGACGTCTACCACCTGAAGGGCGGCATCCTGAAGTACCTCGAAGAGGTGCCGACCGAGGAGAGCACATGGGACGGGGCCTGCTTCGTCTTCGACGGGCGGGTGTCGGTGGAACACGGGCTGAAGGAAGGGCCGCACGTGCTGTGCCACGCCTGCCGCCGCCCGATCCTGCCCGAGGACCGCGCGCGGCCGGATTACGAACATGGCGTTTCCTGTCACCTGTGCGTGGAGGAGACCTCTGCCGAGGACAAGGCCCGGTTTCGCGAGCGGCAGAAGCAGATCGCCCTCGCCCGGTCGCGCGGCGAGCGGCACCTGCACGCCGACGAGGACGACCACCCGTACGAAGGCCTGTCCTGACGGCGTAGCGCGGCACTGTCTTACGCTTTGCATTGGCGGTGGCGCTGACGGCTGCGGAGCGAGGGTGGCGCAAAGCCCCACCCTACAAGCGGGCGCACCCGCCCGACCGGACCTGTGACGATTAAACGGGGTCAGAAATACCCGCGCACGAGGCTGCCCGCCAAAAGGCTCCACCCGTCGGCCACGACGAAGAAGGCGAGCTTGAACGGCAACGACACGATGGCGGGCGGCACCATCATCATGCCCATCGACATCAGCACGGCCGCCACCACGAGGTCGATGATCAGGAACGGCAGGAAGATCAGGAACCCGACCTGGAAGGCGCGGGCCACTTCGGAGAGCATGAAGCTGGGCACGAGGACGGAGAGCGGCGCCCCAGGCGCCAGCGAAGTCTCCCGCGCATCCGGGCGCAGGTCGGCCATGGCGCGGTAGGTGTCCGGGTCCGTCCGCCCGGCCATGAACGTGCGGAACGGCGCGAGGGTTCGGACCGCGGCCTCTTCCACCCCGATCTGCTCGTCGATCAGCGGCTGCACGCCCGTATCCCACGCCTCGGTAAAGACCGGCTCCATCACGAAATAGGTGAGGAAGAGCGCGAGGCTGACGATCAGCATGTTGGGCGGCGACTGCTGCAGCCCGACCGCCTGCCGCAGGATCGCGAGCACGGTCACCATGAAAGGAAAACAGGTCACCATGACAGCGATCCCCGGCGCGAGGCTGAGGAGCGTGATCAGCAGGATCAACTGCACGGAGGTCGCGGTGACCGATCCGCCGCCGAGGTCGATGGAGATGTCCTGTGCCGCCGCGGGCAGGGTCAGCGCAACCAGCGCCGCCACCGCGATCAGGGCCGTTCTGGCCGTGCGGGTCCACATGGATCAGGCCGGGGTTTGCAGGTCGACCACCTCGGTCAGCCGGACGGCGAGCTGGCCCTGTCCGTCCCCCTCGACCACCTCCAGCACACCGATGCCGATCAGCTTTTCGCCGACGTAAAGCTCGACCGGATCGTCCAGTTGCTTGTCCAGCGCAAGCACCGAACCTTCGTTCAGCTGCAAGAGCTCCCGCACCAGCGGGCGCGCCTTGCCGACGGACACGGTGATTTCGATCGGCACGGAGGTGAAGGGCGTGGCCCCGCCCTCCCGTCCGGATGTCTGGGCGTTATCCATGGCTCAGTTTCCTTTGCTTGTCGTGGGCGAAGCCCTGCACCGCCTCCGCGACCGATGAGATGAGGTCGCCCAGGTCGATCTGCCGTTCATGCTGGCCGAAGCGGATGTCGGCCTGTTCCTCGCCCAGCGTGTCGTCCGCCACGACCCGCACCGGGAAGTTGAAGTCCTCTGCCAAGAGCGGCTCGACCGCGGCGACCTTTTCAGGGGCCACGGCGATCTCGACCTCTGCCATGCCGATTTCAGAAGCCATGCGGCCAAGGGTTTCGGAGATGTGCCGCCCCAGCGTCGCCTTCGCGATCTGCGGCAGGAGCGCTGTGACCATCTCTTCCAGCAGAGGTGTCAGTTCGGCGATCATGTGCCCGTAGGCTTCGTTGTAGGTGAAAGACAGGTCCTGCAGGTGCTGCCCGAAAGTGCTTGAGATCCTGTCGCGGTCCTCCGTATGGGCCTTGACCGCGTCGTCCCAGCCGGCCCGATACCCCTTTTCGAAGGACTCGAGCTTCTGGCCCGCCAGTTCGGCTTCGCTGACCTGCGGTTCGACCGGGCCCGTCATCCCGGCCTGCCCGGTGCGGGAGCCGAAGTCCTCCAGCAATTCCTGCAGGGCGATCAACTTGCGCGCTCCTTGTCCTCTTCAAGCCAGCTGCGCAGGATCTCGACCGTTTCGGTCTTGCGCTCCTGGATGAGGTTGCGGAGGCGGTCGACCGGGTCCTCGTCCGGCGAGGCGTCGAAATCCATCATGCCGAGGCCGCTGAAGTCGGGTCCATCGCCCATGACCGGCAGGTCGCCGAAACCGCCGAGCGGTTCGATCTCGCCGTCGAGGGCGGGGCCGGTGTCACTGGCGCCCGGCGCGGGAAGGGCGCCGGCCATACCGCCTTCGGTACCGCGTGCCAGCACGGGGCGGACGACGAACAGTCCGAGGACGAGCGCGACCAGCGCCAGCACACCCATCTGGATCAGACGCATCGTGTCGATCACGCCGGTGAACAGGCCGGGTTCAAGGGGCCCGGTGCCCAGACCTTCGGGGCGTTCGAACGACAGGGACTTCAGCGTGATCTGATCGCCGCGTTCCTCGTCGTAGCCGACGGCAGAGGCCACGAGGTCGCGCAGCGCCTGCAACTCCTCCTCCGGCAGGGGCTCGAAGGTCTGTCCGCCATTGCCGTCCTCCGTGTAGGTGCCGTTGACGAGCACCGCGACGGTCAGCCGCTTGATCGCACCGGGCACACGGGTGATTTCGCGCGTCGTCTCCGACACCTCGAAGTTCACCCGTTCCCGCGTTTCGGCCTTCTGCGATGACGAGGTGTCGCCGCCGCCCGCGTTGCCGTCCGGCAGGTTAGAGGCCACGGTCACATTGCCGCCGCCCTGGTTTTCAGACCGGTCTGTGCTTTCCTCCGTATCGGTGGAGATCACGACCCGCCCCTCCGGATCGAAGCTGCGCGAGCGGATCAGTTCGCTTTCGGTCACGGTATCGACGCTGACCTCCACCACGGCGTTGCCTATGCCGACGCGCGCCTCCATCAGCCGTTGCACGCGGTCGCGCAGCATGGCGGCCTTGTCGTCCGCCGTGGGCCCGGCGCCATGCTCTGCCTCTGCCCCGATCAGGCCGCCCTTTCCGTCGATCACCGCCACGCCTTCGGGCTCCAGCCCCGGGACAGCGGAGGCGACGAGGTACTTCAGCGCCCGTGCCTGCTGGGCCGACAGCGTGCCTCCCGTGGTGGTGACGGAGATCGAGGCCGTGGGCGTCACGTCGCGCTGGAACGGATTGGCAGAGCTGTTGGCGATATGCACCCGGGCGGAGGCGATCTGCGGGTTCGAAACGATGGTTCGCGCCAGCTCCCCCTCCTTCGCGCGCCAGTAGGCGGCATCGAACATCTGGCTGGTGGTGCCGAAGCCGGACAGCCCGTCGAGCAGTTCGTAGCCCTGCCCGCTGTTCGCCGGAAGCCCCTCGCTCGCCAGCGTCAGGCGGAGCGCATCGCGGTCCGAATCGGGGACGAAGATCGCGCCGCCGCGGATGTCGTACTGCACGCCACGGCCCTCCAGCGCCTTCACGACATCGCCCGCCGCACCGTTCTCAAGCCCGGCATACAGCAGCGAATAGCTGGGCGCCGAGGCCAGCCGGGCCAGCCCCCACACCGCCAGAACCATCGCCAACGTCGCCCCGAGGACCACCATGCGCTGGCGCCCTCCAAGGGCACCCCAACTGTTCATAATCTGGTTCAACCTGGCCTCCGTCCAAACCTTCTGTTCGGTTGCGCCGAGTTTTGACCCATTCGACTTAACAATCAGTTAGCCCCTTTCAGCCTATAACCGCAGCGAAGCGGAAAAGAGGTTGGGCATGTCTGACGCCACCGTCGACGAGGACGGCCAAGAGAAGAAAAAGCCGTCCAAGCTGCCGATGATCATCGGGGTCGTGCTTGCCCTCGCCGGGGCAGGCGGCGGCTTCTTTGCCGTGCAGTCCGGTCTGCTCGGCGGCGGGTCCGATGCCCATGCCGAAAGCTCGGCGACCGACGCCCATGCAGATCAGCAGGAACACGTCGAAACAAGCGCATTGCCCAACGTGTCGTTCATCGAGGTGCCGCAGGTCATGGTGTCGCTCGGTCCCGGCGGCCATTCCCAGCACCTGCGGTTCCGCGCGTCGCTCGAGGTGCCACAGCAATATGCCGCCGATGTGGAGGCGATCCTGCCCCGTGTGCAGGACGTGCTGAACAGCTATCTCCGTGCGCTTGAGGCGCGCGATATCGAGGCGCCCGGCGCACTTGTCCGGCTCAGGGGACAGATGCTCCGCCGGGTGCGGCTCGTCGCCGGAGAGGACAGGATCCGCGACCTGCTTGTCCTCGAATTCGTGCTGAATTGAAGGATTGAGAATATGGATATGATTGCCGACATCCTGTTGGTGGCCGGGGCGCTTGGCGCGGGGTTCTACTGTTTCATCCTTGCCCGCCGCCTGACGAAGTTCACCGATCTCGAAAACGGCGTCGGCGGGGCCGTGGCCGTGCTGTCCGCGCAGGTCGACGACCTCACGAAGACGCTGGATGCCGCGCGCGGAAGCGCCGGAGAATCTTCCCGCTCCCTTCAGGAACTGACGGAACGTGCCGAAGACGTGGCCCGACGGCTGGAACTGCTGGTGGCGTCGATGCACGACCTGCCGCAGAAAAGCGCGCCGCCCAAGGAGTCGGCGGAACCGGTCTTTGTCCGCCATCCGCGCAACTGAGGGTCCACCATGTCCAAGGATACCAACGCAAAACCCGCACCGGTCAAGGTCAAGCGCCCGCGCCGCAAGCAGAAGGGCGCGCTCGCGGCCATCGGCGCGCTGCTCCTCGCCTCGGCCCTTGTGCGTGTCGGCGCCGGTGCCACAGAGGCCCTCGCCCGTGAAGAGGGCAGCGAGGCCGCGCAACATCAGGCGGAACCCGCGCACGGCGAACAGGTGGCTGCCAACACCCGGCAAAGCGCAGAAGCCGCCCAGCCCATGGCCGACTCCGACATCCTGCCGCTGATCAATGCCCTCAAGGCGCGGGAGGATCGGGTCCGCAAACGCGAAGAGGCGATCGACGTGCGGATGCAGGCCCTCTCTGTCGCGGAGCAGGAGATCGATCGCAGGATGACAGCGCTGGTGGAGGCGGAAAACCGGCTGCGGGAAACCCTGACCCTCGCGCGGACCGCGGCAGAGGACGACCTGACCCAGCTCACCGATGTCTACGCCAAGATGAAGCCGAAGCAGGCCGCCGCACTCTTCCAGCAGATGGACCCGCAGTTCGCCGCCGGGTTCCTGTCGCGCATGCGGCCCGATTCGGCTGCTGCCATCATGGCGGGGATGGAGCCGGAGGCCGCCTATCTGATCAGCGTCATCCTGGCCGGGCGGAACGCGGATGTCCCGAACGAGTGACCGAAGCTGTGGCCGCCGCGCCACAGTTCGCCCCTGACGCACGGCCAAGTGACCGCTGCCTTCCCGGACTCGGGATTGATTTTCCTCAGCCTTTTGGCCACATCAATCAGGTCTCCCGAAAAGTGAGTACCGCCATGATCACCCGCCGTTCCTTTGTCGCCGCCGTTGCGGCGACCGTTGCAACCCCCGCGCTCGCGTTCCAGCTCGATCCGACCCTGCGTCCGCAGCGTGTCAGCATCCGCAAGGATCTCGCACCGGGGCAGATCCTGATCCTGCCGGCCGCGCACTTCCTGTACTACATCGACCAGCCCGGCGCGGCGATGCGCTACGGCGTGGGCTTCGGCAAGGCGGGTCAGGCGATTTCCGGCGAGTTCTACGTCGGCTCCAAGAAGGAATGGCCGACCTGGCGTCCGACCGATGCGATGATCGAACGCGATCCGGGCAGCTACGGCAAGTTCAAGGGCAACGACTACGTCCAGCCGGGCGGTCCGGGCAATCCGCTGGGCGCGCGTGCGCTCTACCTCTACCGGGACGGCCGCTACACCTACAACGCCATCCACGGCACCACCGCGCCGGAGTCCATCGGTCGTTCGGTCTCCAACGGCTGCGTCCGGATGATCAACGAGCACGTGATGGACCTCTATCCGCGCGTGAATGTCGGCGCCAAAGTCACCGTTCTTTGACCACCGGAAAATTCGACCTGATCGTGATCGGCGCCGGCCCAGCCGGCGCCGCTTGTGCGAGAACCGCCGCGAAGGCCGGTCTTGCGGTCGCGCTGGTCGACAAGAAGCGGTTTCCGAGGAACAAGCTGTGCGGCGGCGGCCTGACCGGCCGGGCCGTGGGCCACTACGCCCGCATCTTCGACCGTCCGCTGCCGGACATCCCCCTCACCCGCCGCGACCGCTTTCGCTTCTTCGCGTTCGGCGAGGATCTCGGCGGCGGTGAGGAAGCCCCCCCGATCCACCTGATCATGCGGCGCGACTTCGATGCGGCACTCGTGGCCGATGCGCTGTCCGCCGGGGCGCAGGACTTCACCGGGCAGACCGGGACGCTGGATCCCAAGGAACCAGCCATCGACCTGCCGGGTGGCCGGCTTTCTGCGCCGCTGATCGTCGCCGCGGACGGCGTCAACAGCCCCACCGCCAGGCTGTTGTTCGGAGAGGCCTTCGACCGGGAGCGCATCGGCTTCGCGCTGGAGATCGAACAACCCGGCGACGCGTCAGAGGTGCCTTTGCGCATCGACTTCGGGGCGGCAGACTGGGGCTATGGCTGGCAGTTTCCCAAGGCGGGCGGCACCACCATCGGCGTCGGCGGCGTCATGGCGCGCAACGCGGACATGAAGGCGGCGCTGCAAGGCTATCTTGACACGCTCGGCGTAGACGAGGACCTGCCGGTGAAGGGGCAGTTCCTGCCGTTCGGCGCCTTCCGCAGCACACCGGGTGCGGGCCGCATCCTGCTGGCCGGCGATGCCGCGGGCCTGGTCGACCCGATCACCGGCGAAGGCATCGCCCACGCCCTGAACAGTGGCGAACTGGCCGCGCTGGCCGCGGTTCATACTTTGTCGGCAGGGCAGCCGGACCAGGCGCTGCGGCACTACCGTCACGCCCTGCGACCGATCCACGCCGGACTGCGCCAGGCCCGCATCCTGCGTCAACTCATGTTCCGGGAGCGTCTGAGGCCCGCCTTCATCTCCGGCTTCCGCCGGTCGCGCAGCCTAAGGGGAGAATACCTGAGGCTGCTTGCGGGCGAGACGGAGTACGGAGAGATCATGCGCGCGATGGCCCTGCGCATGCCCGGCTTCGCGTGGCGTGCGCTCCGCGGCGGCTGAAAGAAAAAATTTGCCCTCGCCACCAAAACGCCCAAGTGTTTTAGGAACTTATTAACGTCTTGAGGTCTAACTCGAGCGAAAGCGGAGATACCATGGCAGTAGTTGCACTCATCGCAGGAAGTCTGTTCAGCGCAGTGTTCGCCGCATTGGCGTTCGCGCTGACCGACATGACCTTGTTCACGGCGATGTCGGTGCATGTCGTATCTTCGGCGATCGCGGCAATGCTGCTGCTCTCCACGGTCATCCTGAACGACGAAGACGATGACTTCGACTCGCAGTTCTATTGACGGCTCGGCACAGATTCACGACCCGATCCGCGCGATCAACTCCTCAACTTTCGGCCCAACCACGTCGACGATCCGCTTCACCCCATCCGCGTTGGGATGAATGCCGTCCGCCTGCATGACCGCGGACCGGTCCTCCGGCACCTCACCGTCCTCCATCAGCCCGGCAAAGAAACTGTCGAGGTAAAGCGTCCCGTATTCCTCCGCCAGTTCGGGGTAGAGAGCGTCGAAATCCAACTTGTAGGTCGCCCCGTAATTGCCCGGCGCCTGCATGCCGATCAGCAGAACTTCGACATCGTTTTCCTCGGCGACCTCAAGGATTCCCTTCACATTCGCGCGAGTCACCGCGGGGTCGATGCCGCGCAGGAGGTCATTGCCGCCGAAGGTCACGATCATGCCCTCGATCTCGGGCGTCAGGGACCATTCCACCCGCGACAGCCCCCCGGCAGAGGTGTCGCCGGACACGCCACCGTTGACCACACGCACGTCATGGCCGTTCTCCGTCAGCCAGTCGCGCAGTTGCGGGACAAACCCCTCCTCTTCCATCAGGCCATACCCCTGCGTCAGGCTGTCCCCCAAAGCGAGCAGGTGAATCGTCTCTGCGGAGGCTGCAACAGGCTGCGTTCCGGCCCATAGCGCAAGGGCCGCAACCTTGCTGCACCCGCACAGCACACCATATGTCAATTTCGGAAACATCGTGGAGCGCTCCTTATGTCATCACCCGTCCTCTCCCTCCAAGATGTCACCCTGAGCCTCAGGGGCAATGCCGGGATGGTCGAAATCCTGCACGGCATCACGCTCGACATACCGGAGGGCGAGACGCTCGGCCTCGTGGGGCCGTCCGGATCGGGCAAGTCCTCCCTGCTGATGATCATGGGCGGGCTGGAGAAGGCGACCGCCGGTACCGTAACGGCGCTGGGACAGGACCTGACGGCGATGGACGAGGATCAGCTTGCACGTTTCCGGCAAGGCAACCTCGGCGTGGTCTTCCAGCGCTTCCACCTGATCCCCACCATGACCGCGCTCGAGAACGTGGCGACGCCGCTGGAGCTGGCCGGTAACCGCGCGGCCTTCGACAAGGCGGCCGAGATGCTCGACAAGGTCGGTCTCGGCCACCGCGCCGATCACTACCCGGCGCAGATGTCGGGCGGCGAGCAGCAGCGGGTGGCCCTGGCCCGCGCATTGGCGCCGGAGCCGCGCATCCTGCTGGCGGACGAACCCACCGGCAATCTCGACGGCGCGAACGGGCAGGCGATCACCGACCTGCTGTTCGGCCTGTCGCGCGAACACGGGGCGACACTGGTGCTTGTCACCCACGCGCCCGAGCTTGCCGCGCTCTGCGACCGCACGATCCACCTGCGCGACGGACGCATCGACCCTGAACAGGCGGCGAGGGCAGCCGAATGAGCCTGCGCACGGCCGCCCGCTTTGCCCGGCGGGAACTGCGCGGAGGATTGTCGGGCTTCCGGATCTTTCTGGCCTGCCTCGCGCTGGGTGTGGCCGCAATCTCTGGCGTCGGCTCCGTCCGATCCGCCATCGAGGCCGGGCTGACCGACCAGGGGGCGATCCTTCTGGGCGGCGACGCACAGGTAAAGCTGACCTACCGCTTCGCCACCGACGAGGAACTGGCGTGGATGGACAGCGTTGCCGACCGCGTGTCGGAGGTGACGGACTTCCGCTCCATGGCCACGGTGCCGCGCGAGGACGACACCGACCGGGCCCTGACGCAGGTGAAGTCCGTGGACGACGCCTATCCCCTGCTGGGCGAACTGGTGCTGGAGCCCGCCATGCCGGTCGACGCGGCGCTGGACGACCGCGGCGGCATCATGGCACGGGTTCTGGCCGACCGGCTGGGGCTGAGGCCCGGTGACACCTTCCGGCTGGGCGACGGCGAATTCACCCTGCGCGCCACCATCGTGACCGAACCGGACGACGCGGGCGACGGCTTTGGCCTCGGACCCCGGACAATCGTCGCGACAAGCGACCTCGACGGCAGCGGATTGCTGGCGCCGGGGTCCCTTTATGAAACCGAGTACCGGCTCGATCTGCCCGACGAGGCCGACCTCGATACGGTCGCCGCCGACGCGCTGGGACGATTCGAGGAAAACGGCATGCGCTGGCGCGATGCGCGGACCGGCGCACCGGGCGTGTCCCGCTTCATCGACCGGCTGGGGCGGTTCCTCGTGCTGGTCGGGTTGTCCGGTCTGGCGGTTGGGGGCATCGGCGTCTCTGCAGCCGTGCGGGCCTACCTTGCGCAGAAGACATCGGTCATCGCGACGCTGAGAACGCTGGGCGCGACCCGGCAGACGATCTTCCTGACCTATTTCCTCCAGATCGGCGCGCTGTCCCTGCTGGGCATCGCCATGGGCCTCGTGCTGGGGGCCGCGGTGCCGCTGCTGTTCGCGCCGATCATCCAGAACGCGCTGCCGATCCCCACTGTGTTCACCCTCTACCCCGCCCCGCTGCTTGAGGCCGCCCTCTATGGCGTTCTGACCGCCGCGCTCTTCACGCTCTGGCCGCTGGCCCGGGCCGAGGAGGTGCGTGCCGCAACCCTGTTCCGCGACGCCCTGGGCAGTGCGCGCGTCTTGCCGGCGCGCCGCTACGTGATCGCCACGGGCGTGCTGCTGGCAGTTCTGGTTCTGGCGGCGGCGCTATTCTCCGGCAGTCCGGAACTGACGCTCTGGACGGCGGGCGGCATCCTTGGCTCGCTGATCCTGCTGTCCGGGGCCGCCCTGCTGATCCGCGCCGCCGCGCGCAGCAGCGCACGCGCCGCAAGGGGCCGCCCCGCGCTGCGTTGGGCCCTGGGCAGCATCGGCGGGCCGCGCGAAAGCGCATCGGCCGTGGTGCTGTCGCTGGGCCTCGGGCTGGCGGTGCTGGCCGCCATCGGACAGATCGACGGCAACCTGCGCACCGCGATCCAGCGGGAGCTGCCGGACCGTGCGCCGTCCTACTTCTTCGTCGACATCCAGAAGGACCAGATGCCCGGCTTCCTCGACCGGGTGGAGAACGATCCGGCGGTCAGCCGCGTCGACAGTGCGCCGATGATGCGCGGCGTCATCACGCGGATCAACGGCCGCCCCGCGCGCGAAGTGGCCGGCGGGCACTGGGTGGTGCGCGGCGACCGGGGCATCACCTATGCCGCGCAGCCGGACTCCCGCACGACGGTCACCGCCGGGACATGGTGGCCGGAGGATTACAGCGGGCCGCCGCAGGTCAGCTTTGCCGCCGAAGAGGCCGAGGAGATCGGCCTCAGCCTGGGCGACGCCATCACGATCAACATCCTCGGCCGCGACATCGACGCTACGATCACTTCGTTCCGTGAGGTCGACTTTTCCACCGCCGGGATCGGCTTTGTCCTGACGATGAACCCTGCGGCGGTGGAGTCCGCGCCGCATACCTTCATCTCCACCGTCTACGCGGAGGAAGAGGCCGAGGCGGCGATCCTGCGCGACGTGGCCGACGCCTATCCCAACATCACCGCCATCCGCATCCGCGACGCCATCGCCCGGGTGACGGAACTGCTGGAAAGCGTCGGCGCGGCGATCCGATGGGGGGCCGCTGCGACCTTGCTGACCGGCTTCCT
Organism: Sagittula sp. MA-2; assembly: GCF_030126985.1. Lineage (GTDB taxonomy): Bacteria > Pseudomonadota > Alphaproteobacteria > Rhodobacterales > Rhodobacteraceae > Sagittula. The sequence goes on from NZ_CP126145.1 coordinate 4,318,489, forward strand.
CGTGCTGATCGGCGCGGCGTCAGCGGGAGAGACCGCGCGCACCTACGAAAGCGCCGTGCTGAAGACGCTGGGCGCATCGCGCAGGCGCATCCTCCAAAGCTTTGCCCTGCGCTCCGCGCTGCTGGGCGGGGCCGCGGGGCTTGTGGCACTGGCGGCGGGCATCCTGGGCGGCTGGGCGATCATGACCTTCGTGATGGAGGCGGATTTCGCCGTGGTCTGGCCGAACGCGCTGGCAGTGGTGACGGGCGGCGTGCTGGCGACCTTGGTGGCCGGGCTGATCTTTGCCTGGCGCCCTCTGTCGGTGCGCCCCGCCGCGGTGCTCCGGGCCAGCGAATGAAGGGGTCGCCCCCGCTCTTCCGGAGCGCTCCTTAGGTATTTTAGCCAAGATGAAGCAGGCCTTCCGCCCTTCCGGCACTTGAACCCGGGCACGGGGGCTGGCAGGTCTGAATGCGACCGCAGAAAGAGATGTTGAGATGACCGACACGCTTCCGATGCCCATCACCGCGCCGTTCACCCCGGCGCAGCGTTCCCAGATCATCAACCTGATCCGCCGGGCCGCCCGGACGGAGATCATGCCCAGGTTCCGCAGGCTCTCGGCCCACCAGGTGGCGGAGAAGACGGGCGCGCAGGACCTCGTGACGGAGGCCGACAAGGCCGCCGAGGAGATGATCGCGCGTGGCTTGCAGGGCATGTTTCCGCACGCGCTCGTGGTGGGGGAGGAATACGCCTCCGAGCATCCGGAAATCCTTGACCGGATCAAGGACGCGGAGCTGTGCTTTACCATCGATCCGGTGGACGGGACCTGGAACTATGCCAAGGGCCTGCCGCTTTTCGGAGTGATGCTGTCGGCGCTGCGCTTCGGGGTTCCCGTCTTCGGCCTGCTGTACGATCCGGTGGTCAACGACTTCATCCTCGCCGATTCGGAAAACCCGGCGGTGCTGCAGATGCCGCGCGGCCTGCGGCGGGAAGTGTCGACCTCTGACGGGGGCGCCATCGAGGACCTCGTGGGCTTCGTGCCCCTGTCGCTGATCCCTGCGGAGAAGCGTGGTCAGATGGCCGCGGCGATGATCCGCTTTGCCCGGGTGAATTCACTGCGCTGCGCCTGTCACGAGGCGCGGATGATCGCGCAGGGGCATGCCGATTTCGTCCTGTTCTCGAAGCTGACGGCATGGGACCAGCCGCCGGGCGCCATCGTCATGAAACAGGCGGGCGCGCATGTGGCGATGCTGGACGGGTCCGAGTATCGCGCCGACGTGAAGACTGGCTATTTCCTCGCGGCCAGCGATGCGGCGACATGGGGCCGGGTGCGGGACCTGTTCGACTTCCTCCTGGATCCGGCGAGCGACGCAGAGGCGTAACGCCCTTCGGCCATAGGCCATGACGCAGCCGTGAATGTTCCCATCTTGTTCACCCCAAAAGGTGAACGTATGATGAACATCATGGCTGGAAAAACGCTCGATCAGAAACTGGCGATCCTGTCGGACGCTGCGAAATACGATGCCTCCTGCGCGTCGAGCGGGGGGCAGAAGCGCGATTCCCGCGATGGCAAGGGCATCGGCAGCACCACGGGGTCGGGCATCTGTCATGCCTATGCGCCGGACGGGCGGTGCATCAGCCTGCTCAAGATCCTGATGACCAACTTCTGCATCTACGACTGCGCCTATTGCGTGAACCGAGTCAGCAGCAACGTCGAGCGGGCGCGCTTTTCGCCGGAAGAGGTCATCCAACTGACGCTGGAGTTCTACCGCCGCAACTACATCGAGGGCCTGTTCCTGTCGTCCGGGATCATCCGGTCGCCCGACGACACCATGGCGGACATGGTGCGCATTGCGCGCGGGCTGCGGATGGATCACCATTTCCGCGGCTACATCCACCTCAAGACCATTCCCGACGCCGATCCGAAGCTGATCGAGGAGGCCGGCCTTCACGCCGACCGCCTGTCGATCAACGTCGAACTGCCGACAGACCGCGCGGTGAAGGACTACGCGCCGGAGAAGGACCCCGACCAGATCCGCCGCGCCATGGCCGATGTGCGCGTGCTGAAGGAAACCGCCAACGAGCGCACCCACACCGGACGCCGCGCGCCAAAGTTCGCCCCAGCCGGGCAGTCGACCCAGATGATCGTCGGCGCGGACGGGGCAAGCGATGCGACGATCCTGCAAAGCTCCACCCGGCTGTACAGTTCCTACCGGCTGAAGCGGGTCTATTACTCGGCCTTCTCGCCGATCCCGGACGCCGCCGCGAAGCTGCCCCTGATCAAACCGCCGCTGATCCGGGAGCACCGCCTGTACCAGGCCGACTGGCTGATGCGGTTCTACGGCTTCGACGTGTCCGAGATCACCGCCAACCGGGTGGACGGCAACCTCGACCTGCAGATCGACCCAAAGCTGGCCTGGGCGTTGGCCAATCGCCATGTCTTCCCGGTGGACGTCAACCGCGCCCCGCGCGAGGTGCTGTTGCGGGTGCCGGGGTTCGGGACAAAGACCGTGGGCCGCATCCTGAACGCGCGCCGCCACCGCACCCTGCGCTACGACGACCTCAGGCGCATGGGGGCCAACCTGAAGAACGCGAAGCCGTTCATCCATGCGCTCGACTGGACGCCGCGCACGCTGACCGACACCGCCGACCTGCGGGCCCGCTTTGCGCCGCCGCCCACGCAGCTATCGCTGTTCTGAGATGCACAGCGTCACCCTGCCCCGGATCGGGACCTTCGACGCGTGGCGCGATGCCGCCCGTGCACTTCTGTCTGCCGGAACTCCGCCGGAGGGCATCCTCTGGTCGCACGGGCCACAGGAGGGCGACCTGTTCGGTGGCGACACGCCTCTGCCCGCGGTGAAGGGTCAGATCACCGTCCCGAAAGCCTTCCTGCCGCTGGCGAAGCTGGCCGTCTGGCACCGCGACCCCCAGCGGTTCACGCGGCTCTATGCCATGCTGCACGCCCTTCAGACCGACAAACACCTGCTGGAGGACCGCGCCGACCCGCGGGTCGAGCGGCTGAACGCCATGGCAAAGGAGGTCTCGCGCGACAAGCACAAGATGACCGCCTTCGTGCGCTTCCGCGAACTGGGCGACCCGCGCGCCAACCGCCGCGCCTTTGCCGCATGGTTCGAGCCAACGCATTTCATCCTCGAACCCACGGCGCCGTTCTTTGCGAGGCGGTTCGGGGACATGGACTGGTCGATCTACACACCTGATCTGACGGCGCATTTCGATGGCGACCTGACCTTTGCGGAGGGCGCGCCGAAACCGCCCTTCCCCGAGGATGCGACCGAGGACCTTTGGCGGACCTACTTCCGGTCGATCTTCAACCCGGCGCGGGTGAAGCCGAAGGCCATGCAGGCGGAGATGCCCAAGAAGTACTGGAAGAACATGCCCGAAGCGCAGCTGATCCCCGAGCTTCTGGCGCAGGCCGACGCCCGCGCGGCAGAGATGGCGGCCAACGCGCCGACGCTGGCCCCGGCACGCGCTGCGCCGATCCTCGACCGGCTGCGCGCCGAACAGGCGGCAAAGCTCGACTCGCAGGACGCGTTTCTCACTGCGCTGAAGGGCTGTCGCCGCTGTCCGCTGTGGGAACATGCCACGCAGCCGGTCGCGGGCGAGGGGCCGGAAGATGCCGCACTGATGTTTGTCGGCGAACAGCCCGGCGATACCGAAGATCTGACCGGGCGTCCGTTCACGGGGCCCGCTGGACAGGTGTTCGACACGGCGCTGCAGGTGAAAGGCATCCAGCGGCAGGAAGCGTTTGTCACCAATGCGGTGAAGCACTTCAAGTTCCGGCCGCGCGGCAAGCGGCGGTTGCACCAGAACCCGGACAGGAACGAGATCGCGCACTGCAAGTGGTGGCTCGACCTCGAGATCCAGCGCGTTGCGCCGCGGCTGATCGTGGCCATGGGCGGCACCGCGCTGGAAAGCCTGACCGGATCGCGCGAGGACCTGCTGAAGCGCCGGGGCCGGTTCGAACAGACGCCGGAGGGCACGCCGATCCTCGTCACCGTGCACTCCAGCTACATCCTGCGCCTGCCGGACGACAGGCTGCGTGCTGAGGAAATGTCCCGGTTCCAGACCGACCTCGCACTTGCGGCCCGCTGGCTGGCCGGGGACGCGCCTGACCGGCTCGCAGGGTCTCCGGCTAGCCGCGCGTGACCTCGTACCCCGGTTCCTCCGGTTCCGTGTCCACCAGTTCCGTCGGGAAGCCGTCGGCGAGAATGCTGAGGCCCGTCGCCTCTTCCAACCGCTCGATGATCCGGTCGGACTGCGCCCGCATCCCATAGCGCCGCTGCCCGTCGGACATGATGTCGATGATGAGCGGCGAGATCTCCAGCGGCACACCGCCTTGGTCGGCGAACTTCTGGAACAGACCGATGTCCTTCTGCACGAGGTCCATGGTGAAGTTCACATCGCGCGATCCCGACAGGATCAGCTGGCTTTCGGTTTCGTGAACGAAGGACGTGCCGGAGCTGATGCGGATCGCCTCGTAGGTCGTGGCAAGGTCGATCCCCGCCGCCTTCATCGTGGTCAGCGCCTCGCACAGCGACAGCAGATTCACCGTCGCAAGGTAGTTGGTCATCACCTTCAGCTTGGACGCCGATCCCAGCGGTCCGGTATGCAGGATACGCCGCCCGAGGTGCCTGAGCAGCGGCAGCACGTGCTCCACCCCCGCGCGCTCTCCCCCCGCGAAGATCGAGATGTTGCCGGTGTCTGCCCGGTGACAGCCGCCGGAGACGGGGCATTCCACCGCCAGCCCGCCCGTGGCCGCGACCAGCGCGCCAAGGCGGATGACCTCGTCGGCATCGGTGGTCGACATCTCCATCCAGGTCTTGCCCGGCCCCATGTGGGGGATCATCTGCGTGACCACGGCGTCTGACGCGGCGGGCGAGGGCAGGCAGGTGATGACCACGTCGCAGGCGCGCATCATCGCGGCCGGGTCTTCTCCGGCCTTGGCGCCGCGCGCCACGAACCCCTCGACAAGGTCCGCGTCCAGATCGTGCACCAAGAGGTCGGTGCCGTTGCGCAAAAGGCTGCCCGCCAGCTTGCCGCCGACGTTGCCCAGACCGATGAACCCGACTTTCAAGCTGAGACCCCCCATCGAAGAACCGGGCCGGGATGTGTTCACGACCCGGCCGATTCCCGTGTCTCACTGTGATCCGCCCGGGGCCGGCGCGTAAAGCCGTGCCGGCACAGGGCCTGCATTTTCCTGCGGTCTACTCCGCCGCCTCGGCGATCTCTTCCATCGGCGGGCAGGTGCAGATCAGGTGGCGGTCGCCATAGACGTTGTCGACGCGGTTGACCGGCGGCCAGTACTTGTCGACCCGGAAAGCCCCCGGAGGGAAGCAGCCCTGTTCGCGCGTGTAGGGACGGTCCCAGTCGCGGACGAGGTCCTCCATCGTGTGCGGAGCCATCTTCAACGGGTTCATGTCGCGGTCGATGTCGCCGTTCTCGATGGCGCGGATCTCCTCGCGGATCGCCAGCATCGCGTCGCAGAAGCGGTCGAGCTCGGCCTTGGTCTCCGATTCCGTCGGCTCCACCATCAGCGTCCCCGCCACCGGCCAGCTCATGGTCGGCGCGTGGAACCCGGCATCGACGAGGCGCTTGGCAATGTCCTCCACCGTGACGCCGGCGCTCTTCTCGAACGGGCGGACGTCGAGGATGCACTCATGCGCGACCCAGCCCTTGTCGCCGCGGTAAAGCACGTCGAAGGCGCCATCCAGCCGCTTGGCGATGTAGTTCGCGTTCAGGATCGCGACGCGCGTCGCCTGCGTCAGGCCCTTGCCGCCCATCATCAGGCAATACGCCCAGGAGATCGGCAGAAGCGACGGCGAACCGAAGGCCGCCGCGCTGACCGCGCCATTGCCGCCGTTCGGATCGCCCGGCAGATGCGGCGCGAGGTGCGCCTTCACGCCGATCGGACCCATGCCGGGGCCGCCGCCGCCATGCGGAATGCAGAAGGTCTTGTGCAGGTTCAGGTGGCTCACGTCGCCGCCCAGATCGCCGGGCCGCGACAGGCCGACCATGGCGTTCATGTTCGCCCCGTCGATGTAGACCTGCCCGCCGTGCTCATGGGTGATCGCGCAAACCTCCTTCACCGTGCGCTCGAACACGCCGTGGGTGGAGGGGTAGGTGATCATGCAGGCCGCCAGCGCGTCGGAGTGCTTTTCCGCCTTGGCGCGGAAATCCTCGAGGTCGATGGAGCCCTTGCCATCGCACTTCACCGCGACGACCTTCCAGCCGACCATCTGGGCCGAGGCCGGGTTGGTGCCATGCGCGTTGACCGGGATCAGGCAGACGTTGCGCTGCCCTTCGCCCCGCGCGCGCTGCCAGTCGCGGATCGTCAGCAGGCCCGCGTATTCTCCCTGCGCGCCGGAGTTCGGCTGCATCGAGATCGCGTCGTAGCCGGTGATCTGGCACAGCTTGTCGCTGAGATCGCCGATCAGTTCCGAATACCCCTTCGCCTGATCCTTGGGCGCATAGGGGTGGATCATCGAGAATTCGCGCCACGACACCGGCATCATTTCGACCGCCGCGTTCAGCTTCATGGTGCAGGAGCCGAGCGGGATCATCGCGCGGTCCAGAGCGAGGTCCCGGTCGGCAAGACGGCGCATGTAGCGCATCATCTCGGTCTCCGCCCGGTTCATGTGGAAGACCTCGTGCTGAAGGTAGGGCGTCGTGCGCACCAAGTCCTCCGGCAGGCGGTATTCGGATTCTGCAGGGTCATCCTTGCGGACAAGGCCGAAGGCCCGCCAGACGGCTTCGATGGTCTGCGGGCGGGTGCGTTCGTCCAGCGTGATGCCCACCTTGGTCTTGCCGACCCGGCGCAGGTTCAGGCCCTGCTGGACCGCCGCCTGCAGGACGCCGCGCTGCAGGAGACCCACGTCCACCGTCACCGTGTCGAAGTAGACGTCGGGCTCCACCTTGAAGCCCGCGGCTTCCAGCCCTTTCACCATCCGCACCGTCTTGCGGTGGATCCGCTGGGCGATGGCGCGCAACCCCTTCGGCCCGTGGAAAACCGCGTAGAACGAGGCCATGACCGCCAGCAGCGCCTGCGCGGTACAGACGTTCGACGTCGCCTTCTCGCGGCGGATGTGCTGTTCCCGGGTCTGCAGCGACAGGCGGTAGGCGCGGTTGCCGTGGCTGTCCACCGACACCCCGACGATCCGACCGGGCATCGCCCGCTTCATGTCGTCCTTGCAGGCCATGTAGGCGGCATGCGGGCCGCCATAGCCCACGGGCACGCCGAACCGCTGGGTCGACCCCACGGCGATGTCGGCACCCATGGCAGCCGGCTCCTTCAGCAGGCAGAGCGCCATCGGATCGGCGCTGACGATGCCCACGGCCTGCGCCTCGTGCAGGGCGGCCATCTGGTCGCTCAGGTCGCGTACGTGGCCGAACGTGCCCGGGTACTGGAAGATCGCGCCGAACACCTTGTCGGCCTCCAGTTCCTCCGGCGCGCCGACGACGACCTCGATTCCCAAGGGTTCCGCGCGGGTCTTCATCACCGCGATGTTCTGCGGATGGCAGTTCTCGTCGACGAAGAAGGTCTGTGCCTTCGACTTCGCCACGCGCTGCGCCATGGTCATCGCCTCGGCGCAGGCGGTCGCCTCGTCCAGAAGCGAGGCGTTGGCGATCTCGAGCCCGGTCAGGTCACAGATCATCGTCTGGAAGTTCAGGAGCGCCTCGAGCCTGCCCTGCGAAATCTCGGGCTGGTAGGGCGTGTAAGCCGTGTACCACGCCGGGTTCTCCAGGATGTTGCGCTGGATCGCCGGGGGCGTGATCGTGCCGTGGTAGCCCTGACCGATCAGCGAGGTCAGCACCTTGTTCTTCTGCGCGACCTCGCGCATGCGGTGGATCAGCTCTCGTTCCGACAGCGCCTTGCCGAAGTCCAGTTCACCATCCCAGCGGATGTCCTCGGGCACCGTCTCGGCGATCAGCTGGTCGAGGTCGTCGACACCCAGGGCCGAGAACATCTGCGCCATCTCTTCCGGCGAAGGGCCGATATGGCGCCGGTTGGCGAAGTCGTAAGGCAGGTAGTCGATCGGATCGTAGGTCATGCGTCGTCTCCATCCGCGTCTTGCGGGACGGCGCGCTCCCTGCGCCCGCCCCATGTGTCGCGACGCCGGAGTCCCGCAGGACTCGGGCGTTTCCGATAGGAAACCTAGCATAGTCGCCGCAGGGACTTACAGGCCCTGCGACGGAGAAATTCATCCGAAAGTCTTAGCCCGGACGCTTCTGCAAAAGCTGCATCACGTCAGCCATTTCCGGCCCGCGCTCCAGACCCGTGACCGCCTTGCGCAGCGGCATGAACAGGCCCTTGCCCTTGCGGCCGGTGGCCTCCTTCACGGCACCGGTCCACTGGCTCCAGGTCTCGGGACCGTAGGGCGGTTCGCCCAGCATGCCAAAGGCCTGCGCGACGAAGTCCTTGTCCTCGTCGGCCACCAGCGGCGTGGCCCCGTCGCGGAACAACGCCCACCAGCCGGGCATGTCCTTGCGGGTGGTGATGTTCTCGCGCACGACCTGCCAGAAGAGTGCGGCCTTGTCGTCGGGCACACCCAGCGCGCGCACCTCGTCGGCCACCGCCTCGAACGGCAGCGCGTGCATCTTCCTGGCGGTCAGCGGGTACAGGTCCTCGACGTCGAACTTCGTCGGCGCAGAGCTGAACTGCGACAAGTCGAAACCCTCCGCGATCTCGTCCATCGACATGCGCAGCTCAACGGGCTGCGACGACCCGAGCCGCGCCATCAGGGACAGCAGCGCCTCCGGCTCCACGCCCGCCTCGCACAGGTCGCGCAGCGCCAGCGTGCCCAGCCGCTTGGACAGGGCCTCGCCCTGCGGGCCGGTCAGCAGCGAGTGGTGCGCAAAGGACGGCGGTGTGCCACCGAGCGCCTCGATGATCTGGATCTGCGTCGCGGTGTTGGTGACGTGGTCGTTGCCGCGCACCACGTGGGTGATCCCCATCTCCATGTCATCGACCACGGAGGCGATGGTGTACAGCACCTGGCCGTCGGCCCGGATCAGCACCGGATCGGACACCGACGCCGCGTCGATGGAGATCGGGCCGAGGATGCCGTCTTCCCACTCGATCCGCTCCTGGATCAGCTTGAAGCGCCAGACACCGTCGCCCCGCTCGGCCCGCATCTTTGCCTTCTCGTCTTCAGACAGCGCCAGGGCCGCGCGGTCGTAGACCGGCGGCTTGCCCATGTTGAGCTGCTTCTTGCGCTTCAGGTCCAGCTCGGTCGGGGTTTCCCATGCCTCGTAGAAACGGCCCATCTCGCGCAGCTTGTCCGCGGCCTCGGCGTAGCGGTCCAGCCGCAGCGACTGGCGCTCGATCCGGTCCCAGGTGATCCCCAGCCATTCGAGGTCCTGCTTCAGCGCGTCGACATAGGCCTCCTTCGAGCGCTCCGGATCGGTGTCGTCGATCCGCAGGACGAAGGTGCCGCCGCTCTTGCGGGCGATCAGAAAGTTGAACAGGGCGGTGCGCAGGTTGCCGACGTGGATGTAGCCGGTGGGCGAGGGCGCGAAACGGGTGACGGTCATGATGGGTGCCTCCTGACGAGGCGCGGTGTTTTCACACAAAGGGCATTTTGTCTAGGTATGGCAGGGTCCGGCGGGACATTTCCGCTTTGCGCCCCCGGACACGGCGCGGCATGGTGGCCGCAAAGGAAAGGCCGTCCATGTCCCAAGTTCTGACCGTCACGCTCAATCCCGCGCTCGACGTCGCCACCTCGGCGCTGAATGTCACGCCCGGGGTCAAGCTGCGCTGCACCGAACCCACGGTCGAACCGGGCGGCGGCGGCGTCAACGTGGCGCGCGCCATCACCCAGCTGGGCGGCAAGGCCCGGGCGCTGGTGGCGCTTGGCGGGCCGACGGGCGCGGCGCTGGAGCGCGAGCTGCACGCCCGTCACCTCGACGTGCTGCGGATCGAGGGCCCCGGCGAGACGCGGCAGAGCTTTGCCGTCACCGACGCCACCAACGGCGACCAGTACCGTTTCGTGCTGCCCGGACCGGCCTGGAGCACGTCGCAACTCGACGCCATGCTCGATACCATCGACACCGAATGCGACCCCGACGCCTTCGTCGTCCTGTCCGGCAGCATGCCGCCCGGGGCGGCGCCCGGATTCGTCACCCGCGCCTGCATCCGGCTGGGCACCCGCCGGGTGATCCTCGACACCTCGGGCGAGCATCTCGAACACCAGGCCACTGCGCCGCAGCCCGCTCCTTACGTCCTGCGCATGGACAGTGCGGAGGCCAAGGCGCTCTCCGGCCAAAGGCTGGAGACCCGCGCCGAAAGTGCCGCCTACGCGGAGAACCTGCGCAAGCGCGGCGCGGCCGAGATCGTGATCATCGCGCGCGGCAAGGACGGATCGGTCATGGCCGGACCGGACGGGCTGTGGCACACCTCTGCCGCCAACGATGTCGTCGTCTCTGCCATCGGTGCCGGTGACAGCTTCGTCGGCGGCTTCACCATGAGCCTCGCGCAGGGGCACCCCGCACCGGAGGCGCTGCGTCGCGGAGCGGCAGCGGCGGCGGCGGCGGTCATGAGCCCCGGCACCCAGCTTTGTCTGCCCGAGGACTACAAGCTCCTCCTGCCGCGGACGACCCTGACCCAGTTCTGACGGACACAGCGTTTCCATTCCGGAATATGGCCATGCGGGAGTCAACGTGGCAGGTAAGGCCTCATGCGCCTGTTTATCGCCCTTTCCCTGCCCCCGGAGGCCCGCGGACCGCTGACTGCCCTTCAGGAACGCCTGCCGGTCGGACGCCCCGTACCCGAAGAGAACCTGCATCTGACGCTGGCCTTCCTAGGTGACCAGCCCGACGAGGCGGTCGAGGCGCTGCATGACGCGCTGTCCACCCTGCGCGCCCCGGCGGTGCCCCTGACCCTGTCCGGTGCCGCGCTGTTCGGCGGCAAGAGCGGTCAGGCCGTGGGCCTCGAGGCGGACGGCGACAAGGCACTGACGGAGATGTTCGACAGGGTACGCTCCCGCCTGCGCAGCGCCGGGGTGACGGTCGAACGGCGCCGCTTCCGTCCCCACGTGACGCTGGCGCGGATGAAGGGCGGTGCGGATGCCTCCGGCGCACTTTCGGTGCTGGCCGGGGCGTCGGTCGGTCCGGTGGTCGCCACTTCCTTCGGGCTGTTCCGGTCACACCTGCACCGCGACGGCGCGATTTACGAGGCGCTGGCCGTCTACCCGCTGGTGGTCTGACGCGCGGATGCCTATTTGCAGCCCATGACCCGCACAGACGCCGACACCTTCTACGAGATCGCCCGCGCCGCACTGAACGATCTGCCCGAGCCGTTTCGCGCCGGCACGGCGGACGTGGTGCTGCGGGTGGAAGACTGGGCGCCCCGCCGCATCCTCGAAGAGATGGGCATCGACGACCCGCTGGAGCTGACCGGCCTTTATGAAGGCATTCCGCTGACCGAGAAGTCGGTCACCTACCCCTCCCCCTATCCCGACACAGTCTGGCTGTTCCGCAAGCCCATCCTTGAGGAGTGGCGCGAACGGCAGGTCGACCTGACCGATCTCATCACCCATGTGGTGGTCCATGAGATCGCGCATCACTTCGGCTGGTCCGACGAGGATATCGCGGTGATCGACCCCTGGTGGGAGTAGGGAAACACGGCATTTCTTGCGCAGAATTAGCAAATGGTTCCATGTTTTTCGAAAAAATTTCTTTGAAAACAATGTGGAACGTGTCGCCGTAACAGCCGTTGACCCCCCAGAAGCAAGACAATGGGAGCAACACCATGAAGACTTTTTACGCATCCGCACTCGCCCTGACCGTGGCCGCAACCGGCGCTTTCGCTGAAAGCCATACGAACGCAGAAGGCGACGCAGCGCAGGCGACCGATCAGACGACGATGACGCAGGAAGCAGACGCAACCGCGAACACCGATTCCTCGATGGACACGGGCATGGACTCCGGCGCCAAGCTGATCCGCACCCGCGACATCACCGGCGGTGACATCTACACCATGAACGAAGCCATGGACGAAGGCTCTGCCTGGGACATGCAGTACACCGAGGTTGGCGCCGACTGGAACGACATCGGCGAGATCGAGGACATCGTGCTCGACTCCAACGGCCAGATGATCGGCGTCGTGGCCGAGGTCGGTGGTTTCCTCGACATCGGTGACAAGCACGTGCTGCTTGAAATGACCGACGTGAAACTCGTGCCGGTCGACGACAAGACCTACGCCGTCGTGACGCGCCTGAACGAGGAAGACCTCGAAGCCAAGGAAGGCATCGACGAAGGTTTCTGGGACTGATCCAGTTCCATTCCATGAGAAAGGGGCCCATCGCGGGCCCCTTTTTTCATGCGCGATCCGCAGGCTGGGCGCGATGCGGCCTAACCTTCGTCCCGCCAGCGGTTCACGATAGGATAGCGGCGGTCCAGCCAGAAGGCGCGGCTGGTCAGCCGGGCGCCCGGCGCAGACTGGAACCGCTTGTATTCGCTGATGTAGAGCAGATGCTGGACCCGCATGGCGTCCTCTCGGGCATAGCCCGCGGCCACGCAATCCGACACCGACCCGTCCTGATCCACGAGAATGTCGAGGATCGCGTCAAGCACCGGGTAATCGGGCAGCGAGTCGCTGTCCTTCTGATCTTCGCGCAGTTCCGCCGAGGGCGGCTTGGTGATGATCCGTTCCGGGATGACCTCGCCCTCCGGGCCCTTCATCCAGCCGCGGTGGTTGGCGTTCCGCCAGCGGCAGGTCTCGAACACACGCGTCTTGTAGAGATCCTTGATCGGATTGTAGCCGCCCGCCATGTCGCCGTAGATCGTGGCATAGCCCACCGCGACCTCGGACTTGTTGCCGGTGGTCAGCAGCATTTCCCCGAACTTGTTCGACAGCGCCATCAGCAAGAGCCCGCGCAGGCGGGACTGGATGTTCTCCTCCGTCAGGTCGGGCTCGGTGCCCTCGAACAGCGGCGCCAGCGTCTCGGTGATCGCGTCGCGCCCCTTGCTGATCGGCACGAAATCGTACCGGCAGCCCAGCGCATTGGCGCAGGCCTTGGCGTCTTCCAGCGAATGTTCGGAGGTGTATTCGGACGGCAGCATCACGCAGCGTACGTTCTCCGCCCCCAGCGCATCCACGGCAATGGTCGCAACCAAGGCGGAATCGACGCCCCCAGACATGCCCAGCAGAACCTTGCCGAATCCCGTCTTGCGGCAATAGTCGCGCAAGGCCAGGATCATGACGTTGTAATCCTGCTCCCACGCGCCGGGATGGGTGACGAATGTGCCTTCCTCCGCCTTCCAGCCTTCGTCGCCACGGACGAAATCGACGGTGGTCGTGACCTCCTCGAACACCGGCAGCTGCACGGCAAGCCTTGCGTGCGGGTTCAACACGAAGGAGCCGCCGTCGAACACCTGGTCGTCCTGCCCGCCCACCATGTTCAGGTAGGCCAGCGGCAGCCCGGATTCGATCACCCGGGCGATCATCTTGTTCAGGCGGGTCTCATACTTGTTGCGGAAATAGGGCGAGCCGTTCGGCACCACGAGGATCTCAGCACCCGATTCCTCCATCGCCTCGACCACGTCCGGATACCATGCGTCCTCGCAGACCGGCATGCCGACGCGCACGCCGTTGATGCTGACCGGACCCTGCAACTGATCGCGCGAGAACAGCCGCACCTCGTCGAAGACGTTGAAGTTGGGCAGGAAATACTTGTGCGTCACGGCAGCGATCTTGCCGCCCTGAAGGACGTAGTAGGAATTGTGCAGCTTTGCGCCTTCGGGACAGGGCCCGCCGATGGCCAGCGCGGGGCCGTCCGCGCAGGCCTCTGCCAGCGCCTCGATCTCGCGCACGGCGGCATTGACGAAGGCCGGCTTCACGATCAGGTCCTGCGCCTGGTAGCCGGTGATGAACATCTCGGGCAGCGCCACGAGGTCGGCGCCCTGCGCGCGCCCCTCCTCCCACGCGGCACGCGCCTTCGCGGCATTTCCGGCAAGATCCCCCACGGTGGGATTGAGCTGTGCCATCGTCAGGCGGAACCGGTCGGTCATCGCGCATCCTTTCGTCGTCGTCCTCCACATAGCGGCAGCTTGCGGTGGTGAAAAGCGCACCATGGCAAAAGACATTGCCCCGGGGCATCGCGTCCTTTACCACTCGGGGGACCTCAATCACCCGCTGGGAGGGGGCGGCAAGGCCATGAAAACCGTTCGCATTCTGTCTGTTCTGGGCGCCCTCGCACTGGGCTCTGCCGCCATGTCCCAAGAGGACGTGGTGACGAAGGAATACGACGACGGCGGGGTGTACGAAGGCACCTTCCTCGACGGGCTCCAGCACGGGCGCGGCACCTACCGCCTGCCCAACGGCTACGAATACACCGGCGAATGGGTGGAAGGCGAGATCCGCGGCGAGGGCGTCGCCCGCTTTCCCAACGGCTCGATCTACGAAGGCCAGTTCGCCAAGGGCAAACCCGAGGGCATGGGCAAGATCACCTTCGCCGACGGCGGCACCTACGAAGGCTCCTGGCTCGACGGCAAGATCACCGGGCAGGGCGTGGCAACCTACGCCAACGGCGTCCGCTACGAGGGCGCCTTCCGCAACGCGCTGCACCACGGCAAGGGCGTGATGACCGCGCCCAACGGCTATGTCTACGACGGCCAGTGGGTGAACGGCGTCAAGGAAGGCACCGCAAGGATCACCTACCCCGACGGCTCGGTCTATGAAGGCCGCGTGGCCAACGGCGAACGCGACGGCATGGGCAAGCTCGAGATGCCCGACGGCCTGATCTACGAAGGCACCTGGCGCGACGGCCAGATCGACGGCAACGGCAAGCTCACCCAGCCCAACGGCGACGTCTACGAAGGTGCGCTGGTCGACGGCCGCCGCGAGGGTCAGGGCAAGGTCACCTATGTGTCCGGCGACGTCTACGACGGCGAGTTCAACAACGACCAGCGCCACGGCATCGGCACCTTCATCGGCAAGGACGGCTACCGCTACGAGGGCAACTGGATCACCGGCCAGATCGAGGGGCAGGGCAAGGTCACCTACCCCGACGGCTCGGTCTACGAGGGTGAGTTCACCGGCGATCTCGCCAACGGCACCGGCAAGATCACCTATCCCGACGGCGCCACCTACGAAGGCACCTGGGTCGATGGCGTGATCGACGGCAAGGGCATCGCCACCTATCCGAACGGCCTGCGCTACGAGGGCGATTTCGTGAACGCCCGCAACGACGGCTTCGGGATCATGACCTACCCCGACGGCTACCGCTACGAGGGCGAATGGCAGGACGGCGAACGCCACGGCGCGGGCACCGCCACCTACCCGGACGGCACGGTCTACGAGGGACAGTTCCGCGACGGGCTGCGCCACGGCCAGGGCACGATCACCATGCCGACCGGCTTCCGCTACGTCGGCGCCTGGGCCAACGGCGAGATCAACGGCGAGGGCGTCGCCACCTACGCCAACGGCGACGTCTACGAAGGCTCGTTCCGCAATGGCAAGCGCGAGGGCGAAGGCACCATGCGCTACGCGACGGGCGAACAGGCCACCGGCGAATGGATCGGCGGCGCGCTGACCCGCAACAGCACCACCACGCCCGCCCCCGGCACCGCCGAGACAGGGGATGCCCCCGGGTCCGAAGACACCGCCACCACCCCCGAAGATCCGCCCGCCAGCGAGTAATCCCCGACCGGCACGGACCGACCGCGCACCGACGCCCTCATCAGGCGCCGCCCGCCCCTTCATCTTGGCGAAAATACCTCCGCCGGAGGCGTCCTCACCTGCATCACGCAGCCTAGCGGTTCCGCTTCAAACGCCCCTGCAACCAAACGAAAACGCCCCGCACGAAGGCGGGGCGTTCCGTAGGTCCGGTAAAGGCTGTCGGCCCGGGTGACGGCTCAGGCCATCCACCACCGCTCTGCCATGCGGGCGTTGTCCATCTGCCAGAGGTTGCCGACCTTGTCCGGGCTCGCCACCTTGTTGGAGATCGCCTGGACATAGTTCGCGAACATCGGCACCAGCACGCCGCCCTCGTTGCGCAGGATCATCTGCATCTCGCCGTACATGTCGCGGCGCTTCGCCGAATCGAGCTCGGCACGGGCGTTCACGAGCAGCTCCTGGAAACGGGCGCTGTCTTCCGAACCCCACTGGCTGTCGTTCCACGGCGCACCTTCCGCGTAGGCGGTCGAGAACATCCAATCCTCGGTTGCGCGGCCCGACCAGTAGGAGGCACAGAACGGCTTCTTCAGCCAGACGTTCGACCAGTAGCCGTCCGCCGGTTCCTGCACCACGTTGATGTTGATGCCGCCCGCCTTGGCCGAGGCCTGGAACAGCTGGGCCGCATCCACCGCACCCTCGAACGCCGCCGACGACGCCGAGAGGTCGATGTCGATGGACTCCATCCCGGCTTCCTTGAGGTAGAACTTCGCCTTGTCGGGATCGTAGGCCAGCTGCTCCATCTCGAGGTAGTACTGGTTGGCGGGGCCGATGGGGCTGTCGTTGCCCACCTGGCCGTGGCCCAGCAGGATCTTGTCCACCATCTCCTGGCGGTTGATGCCGTGCTTCAGCGCCTTGCGGACGTTGACGTCGCTGTAGGGCGCCAGGTTGGTCAGCATCGGGAAGATGTAGTGCTGGTTGCCCGTCACTTCCTGGATGCGGATCATCGGGTTCGCCTTCAGGAGCGCCTCGGTCTTGAAGTCGATCCGGTTGATGGCGTCCACCTGGCCGGTCATCAGGGCGTTCATGCGGGCGGTGTTGTCGTTGATCGCGATGTACTCGATCTCGTCGAAGAAGCCCGCCTCGTCACCCTTGTAGTGATCGGGATAACGGGTGCCGACAAAGCGCACGCCCGGCTCGAACGACTGCACCTGGTAGAGGCCGGTGCCGATGCCCTTGGCGATGGCCTCCTCGATCATGCCCGCCGGGTAGATCAGGATGTGGTAGTCCGACAGCAGGTAGGGCAGGTCGGCGTTGCCTTCGGCCAGCGTCAGCTGCACCTGCAGGTCGCCGGTCTTCTTCATCTCGACGATGGGCTCGACGATGGGCTTCGCGGCGGACTTCGCGCCTTCCGCGATGTGCATCTGCAGCGACTCGATCACGTCGTCCGCGCCGAAGGCCTTGCCGTTGTGGAAGGTCACGCCCGATCGCAGGTTGAACGTCCAGGTCTTCGCGTCCGGCGTCGCTTCCCAATCGGTCGCCAGTTCACCGCGCAGCGAGCCGTCCGGCGCGATCTCGGTCAGGCTGTCGAATACCGCGCCCTGCGCGGAGGCGATCATGAACAGGTCGGAGTGTGTCCGCCCGTCCCAGTTGTCCGAGGTGTTGGCCCCGGACAGGCCGGCCCGCAGGCGGCCGCCCTTCTTGGCCTGGGCGCGCAGGGGCAGGCCGGAGGCCGCCAGCACACCGGCAGCGGCACCCGTGGTCAGTAGTCCGCGTCTGCTGATACGTGTCATTGTTTCGTCTCCCTGTTTTTATCTCCCCGCAGCCCGGAGGCCGTTGGGAACTTAATGATTCTTCGTGCAGTTTAAACGCAATTTCCCGCGAGCGATGCCCGCCTTCCGTCAGTCCATCCTGGTCACGGCGGCGTCGCCGATGTTGTCCACGCCACGCTCCGTCAGCAGGTTCGTCAGCCAGTCCGGGTCCATCTCCGGAACCGACGACAGCAGGAGGTCGGTGTAGGGATGGTGCGGCGGCCTGAACATCTCGGCCTTGGGGCCCTGCTCGACCACCTCGCCGTCCTTCATCACCACCACCTCGTCGGCGATGGAGCGCACGGTCGCAAGGTCGTGGGTGATGAACATGTAGGACAGGCCCAGTTCGTCCTGCAACCGCGCCAGCAGACGCAGGATGCCCTCTGCCACAAGCTGGTCGAGCGCGCTTGTCACCTCGTCACAGATGATGAACTTCGGTTCGGCGGCCAGCGCGCGGGCGATCCCGATCCGCTGTTTCTGCCCGCCCGACAGCTCGGACGGCAGGCGGTGGAGGTACTGCTTCGCGGGCAGCTCGATCTGTTCCATCAGCTCCGCCACCCGGTCGCGTTTTGCCCGGCCGCGCAGGCCCATGTAGAACTCCACCGGACGCCCGATGATCTCGCCGATGGTCTGGCGCGGATTCAGTGCCGTATCCGCCATCTGGTAGATCATCTGGATCTGCCGCAACTGGTCGCGCGACCGCTTGCGATAGTCCGGGGGCAGCACGTCTCCGTCCAGCTCGATCCGCCCGATGCGCGGCGGCAGAAGCCCGGTGATGCAACGCGCGGTGGTCGACTTGCCCGACCCGCTTTCGCCCACCACGGCAACCGTCCGGCCCGCGTGGATGTCAAAGCTGACGTCGTGCAGCACGTCGATCTGGCCATAGGCCGCCGTCACGCCCTGCACCGAGATCACCGGCGTCGCATCCAGCGCGGGCGCGGGCTTGGCCGGCCGCACGAACTCCCGCACGGCCCAGAGGCTCTTGGTGTAGTCTTCCTTGGGATGGGACAGCATCTCGCGGGTTTCGTTCTCTTCGACCTCGTCACCCTTCAGCAGAACCTTGATGCGGTCGGCCATCTGCGCCACCACGGCCAGGTCGTGCGTGATGTAGATCGCCGCCGTGTCGAACTGCTCGACGATGTCGCGGATGGAGGCCAGCACCTCGATCTGCGTGGTCACGTCAAGCGCCGTCGTCGGCTCGTCGAAGATGATGAGGTCGGGGCGACAAGCCATGGCCATCGCCGTCATCGCGCGCTGCAACTGACCGCCAGACACCTGGTGCGGATAGCGAAAGCCGATCTCTTCGGGGTTGGGCAGGCGCAGACGCCGGTACAGCTCCACCCCGTCCTCGGCGCTTTCGGACTTCGATGCGACGCCGTGCTGAACGGGCGCCTCGGTGTGCTGGTCGATCAGCTTGTGCGCCGGGTTGAAGGAGGCCGCGGCAGATTGCGCCACGTAGGCGATGCGCTTGCCCAGTAGCTGGCGCTTGGTCTCCGCGCTCGCCGCCAGCAGGTCGATCCCGTCGAAGGTCACCGATCCGCCGGAAATCCGCACGCCGTCGCGGCAGAACCCCATGGCGGCAAGGCCCAGCGTCGACTTGCCCGCCCCCGATTCGCCGATCAGGCCAAGGACCTCGCCCTTCTTCAGGGTCAGGTCCACGCCCTTGATGATCGGGGTCCAGGTGTCGTCGGATCGCCCCTCGATCCGCACATCGCGCATTTCGACAAGCAGATCGGACATTCCTTACTCCTTCAGACCCGAGCTTCGGTGCAGCATCCAGTCCACCACGAAGTTCACCGCGACCGTCAGCAGGGCAATGGCGCCCGCGGCCAGCAGCGGCGCGGCGGCGATCTGCGGCGCGAAACCCGCGTAGTTGATGAAGGCCGACAGGTCCTTCACCATCGTTCCCCAGTCGGCCAGCGGCGGCTGGATGCCGAGGCCAAGGAACGACAGCGCGGAAATCGTCAGGAAGACAAAGCAGAACCGCAGGCCGAACTCCGCCAGAAGCGGCGCGGTGGCGTTGGGCAGGATCTCTCTGAAGATGAGGTACAGCAGGCCCTCGCCGCGCAGCTTGGCCGCCTCGATATAGTCCATGACGACGATGTTCATCCCCACGGCGCGCGCCAGACGGAACACCCGCGTCGAATCGATCACCGCGATGATGAGGATCATGGCCATCGTCAGCCCGGTTCCAGACACCCACGCGCTCGCCACCGTGATGAGCAGGAGCGAGAAGATCAGCGACGGAATCGCCATCAGCACGTCGACGCCCCGGCTCAGCACCTGGTCCATCCAGCCCTGCAGCGTCGCGGCAAGGAAGCCCAGCGTACCGCCCAGCAGGAAGGCCAGGACCGTCGTGGCAAAGGCGATGCCCACCGTGTTCTGCGCACCGTAGATCAGGCGGGACAGGATATCGCGGCCGATCTGGTCGGTGCCCAGCGGGAAATCCGGGTTGCCGCCCACCGCCGGATTGCCGCCCGGCACGATGTTGGCCTGGCCAAAGACCTGCTCCTGCCCGTGCGGCGCCAGAACCCCGGCAAAGATCGCGAGGAAAGCGTAGATCAGGATCACGAGAATGCCGAAGGCCGCGGTCAGCGGCATATGCTGGAACATCTTCCGCGTGCCGGCTGTTCCCACGTGCCGCCCGACCAGCCGGAAGAGGAAGGCCCCGGCGGCCGCGATGCCCACCCCCTGCACCGTCCAGCGGAAATAGAGGACAGAGGCGACGGGCGCCCCCGCTTCATTCGCCTTGGGCTGGAAGTACAGCCAGATGCCCCCGATGATCACCGCGACACCCAGCGCGTAACCGAAGGCCACGGCATAGTTCATGTCGCGGAAGTAGGGTTTGTTGCCGGTCGCCTTCTGCCCGACGAAGCGGAAAAGCCAGCCGGCCGCCGCCACGAGGGCAAGCGCGATGAGGACCTTGATCCAGATGCTCATTTCGGGTGCCTCAGACGGGGGTTGGTCAGGATCGACATGATGTCCGCCGTCAGGTTCAGCAGGATGTAGGCCCCGGCGAAGATCAGGCAGCAGGCCTGCACCACCGGGATGTCACGGATCTTCACGCTGTCGACGAACAGCTGGCCGATGCCCGGGTAGACGAACACCACCTCGACCACCACCACGCCGGTGATGAGATAGGCGAGGTTCAGGGCGATGACGTTGATGATCGGTGCCAGCGCGTTGGGCAGCGCATGGCGGACGATCACCCGCATCGGCTTGATCCCCTTCAGGCGCGCCATCTCGATATACGGAGAGGCCAGCAGGTTGATGATCGCTGCCCGCGTCATGCGCATCATCTGCGCCGTCACCACCAGAGTCAGCGTCAGCGCCGGCAGCAGCGTCTTTTCCAGCCGTTCGCCAAAGCTCATGCCTTCGTAGATGTTCGACAGGCTCGGCAGGACCGGGTTCAGCACCGCGAGGAACAGGATCAGCAGGTAAGCGAGGAAGAATTCCGGCGAGGAGACGGAGGTCAGCGACACGATGTTCGCCGTCTTGTCGAAGACGGAGTTCCGGTAGAGCGCGGCCAGCACGCCCAGCGTCACCGCGAAGGGCACGGCAATCGCCGCCGTCACTCCCGCAAGGAACATGGTGTTGGCAAAGCGCGGCGCGATCTGTGCCGCCACCGTGGTCCGCACGCCGCTGTCCGTTCCCACGAAGGAGGAGAAGTTCGCCTGCGCGAAGGAATTGCCCAGATCGCCCCTCAGCGCGTCGAACAGCCATTCGAAGTACCGCACCACCGGGGACTGGTCGAGCCCGAGATCCCGCCGGATCGCCTCGACCGCTTCCGGGGTGGCGCCCTGACCGAGGATGGCCTGGGCAAAGTCGCCGGGCAGCATGTTGACCGCCGCGAAGATCACGATGGAGACGATGAACAGAGTCAGGATGCCAAGGGCCAGACGCTGCAGGATGATGGTTAGGACCGGATTCACGTTCCCTGCGGTTCTTTTTTTATTGACTGTGGAGTCAACATTAACTGCCGCTCATTGTATGTAAACCCTCTTGGCGGGATATTTCGTCCATTGCTCTGACCAATTCCGCACTGATGCCCGGTTCCGACAGCGCATGTCCGGCATTGCGCACCATCCTGAGGTCCGCCTCGGGCCAGGCCTGCGCCAGCTCCCATGCCCGGCGCGGCGGGCAGATCATGTCGTAACGGCCCTGCACGATCACCCCGGGCGTGCCCTTCAGCCGGTCGATGTTGGCCAGGATCCAGCCGTCATGCTCGAGGAAGCCGTCGTTGGCGAAATAGTGGTTCTCCAGCCGGGCGAAGGCGCGGGCGTAGTGCCCCGGCGACTCGCCCCCGTTGCCGTTGGAATAGACCGTGGCCAGCGCGTTCTCCCACGCGCACCAGGCCTGCGCGTGCCGCGTCTCGGTCGGCAGGTCGCCGCAGAACAGCCGCTTGGCATAGGCGCCGATCATGTCGCCGCGCTCTTCCTCGGGGATCAGGTGCGTGAACCGCGCCCAGGGTTCCGGCCAGAACTGCCCGGCGCCGCCGCCGTAGAACCATTCCAGCTCCGCCTTGGTCATCATGAAGACGCCGCGCAAAATCAGGTGGCTGACCCGGTCCGGATGGGTGATGCCGTAAACCAGCGCCAGCGTCGCGCCCCAGCTTCCACCGAACACCGCCCAGCGGTCGATGCCCAGCGTCTCGCGGATCATCTCGATGTCGGCCACCAGGTGCCAGGTCGTGTTGTTCACCACGCTGGCGTGCGGCTTCGACCGGCCGCAGCCGCGCTGGTCGAACAGCACCACGCGGTAAACCTGCGGGTCGAAGTAGCGCCGCATCGCCGGGCTGCAGCCGCCGCCCGGGCCACCGTGCAACACCACCACCGGCAACCCGTCGGGGTTGCCACACTGCTCGACATAGATCTGATGCCCGTCACCCGTATCGAGCGTACGCTGATCGAACGGGTCAACCGGAGGATATAGATACTGCGCTGCGCGCTTTTGGCCCGGGATTTTGTCCATGTCCTACCTATATTGGCCAAGCATAGGGAAAGACCATGGGGAATGTCATGACGACAACCGTCGACGCATCCGAGATCGCCAAATTCGAGGCAATGGCCGCCGAGTGGTGGGATCCGAACGGCAAGTTCAAGCCTCTGCACATGATGAACCCGGTGCGGCTCGACTACATCACCAACCAGATCGCCGGGGAATTCGACCGCCGGCTCGGCACCGGAAAACCCTTCGCGGGCCTGCGCATCCTCGACATCGGCTGCGGCGGCGGCCTCCTCTGCGAACCCATGGCCCGCCTCGGCGCCGAGGTCGTGGGCGTCGACGCCGCCCCCCGCAACATTCCCGTGGCCGAGGCGCACGCCGCACAGTCCGGCCTCGACATCGACTACCGCCACACCACTGCCGAAGACCTCGCCGAGGCGGGCGAGCGATTCGACGTCGTGCTGAACATGGAAGTGGTCGAACACGTGGCCGATCCGCTGGCCTACCTGACCGCCTGCCGCCGCCTGCTGAAACCCGGCGGCCTGCACCTCTGCTCGACCATCAACCGCAACCCGAAAAGCTTCGCCATGGCCATCGTCGGCGCGGAATACGTGATGCGCTGGCTGCCGAAGGGCACCCACGAATGGTCGAAGTTCATCACTCCGGACGAGCTTTACGACCTCATGCGCCGCGCCGGGCTCGAGCCGGTGGACCGCAAGGGCTACGTGTTCAACCCGGTCTCCTGGCGCTGGTCGATCTCCGACCGCGACCTCTCCGTCAACTACGTGACCGCCGCGCTCGCCCCCGCGTCCTGAACCGCATCCGGCCCCACCCTTCATCTTGGCGGAAAATACCTCGGGGGGGCCGCTCCGCAGGAGCGGCGGGGGCAGCGCCCCCTGTTCCGCACGGCCGCGGGCGCTACCCCTCCAGCTTGCCGCGCAACTCCCGCAACACCGGGATCGCGGCGCGCACCTTCTCGTCGCCAAGGTCGGTCATCACCTCGTCGATCAGCGGCGTGATCGCCGCCAGCGCCGCATCGCGGGCCGAACGCCCCGCGGGCGAGATCGACACCATCTTGCGCCGCGCGTCGTCCCAGTCGGGCCGGATGTGCACGTAACCTGCGATCTCCAGCTTCGACAGCGTGTTGGTCATGGCACCCCGCGTCACGTGAAACGACCGGGCCAGCTGCGCCGGGCTCTTCTCGCCGCCGCGCGCAAGCTGGTTCAGCACCGAGAAATGCGAGATCTCCATCCGGTTCGGCAGCACCTTGGTCAGCCGCGCCCGCAACAGCTGGTCCGCGACCAGCAACTCGCTGAACAGCGAGATGGCAAGCGCGCTGCCGTCGCTCATGTCTTCGGACCCGTGAATGCGCGGTCGTGGGTCAGGGCGGGCACCTTGCGCCGCGCCTCGGCCACTTCCGACAGGTCGATGTCGACCACGTGGACCCCGGGCTTCGTCCCGGCGTCGAGGATCACCTCGCCCCAGGGCGAGACCACCAGCGAATGGCCCCAGGTCTTTCGTGCCCGGCCATGGCGCGCCGGATGTGTGCCGCACTGCGCCGGGGCGAGGACGAAACAGCCGGTCTCGATCGCCCGCGCCTGCAACAGCGGCATCCAGTGCGCGGGCCCCGTCCCGGGCGAAAAGGCCGCCGGCACGGTCAGGATCTCCGCGCCCGCCTGCGCCAGTGCGCGGTAGAGGTAGGCAAACCGCAGGTCGTAGCAGACCGTCAGGCCGATGACACCGACATCGGTCCGCGCGACCACCGCCTGCAACCCCGGCACGTAGCCCGACGATTCCCTGTAGGTCTCCGTCTCCGACACCTGCACGTCGAACATGTGCATCTTGTCGTAGCGCGCCACGATGCCGCCCGAGGGATCGATCAGGAACGACCGGTTGACGAAGCGGTCCTCCGGCGGCTCGGCCTTCAGCGCCAGCGACCCCGCCAGCACCCAGAGGCCGCTCGCCGCCGCCTGCGCGCACAGCCCGGCCAGCACCCTGTCGTCACCCTCCTGCCGCAGGACCTCCGTCTGGTGCGCGCGGTCCATCGAGACGCAGTTGCACACCTCCGGCGTCAGCGCGATCTCCGCGCCGTCGGCCTTCGCCTCCTTCAGCATCCTGCGCATGGTGGCGAGGTTGTCCCCCGGATCGTCCGAGGAGGTCATCTGCAGCAGGGCAACCCGCATCAGCCCGCCAGCAACGGGTCGAGCTTGCCCTCCCGCTCCAGCGCCGCAAGGTCGTCGTAGCCGCCGACGTGGGTCTCGCCGATGAAGATCTGCGGCACGGTGTGGCGGCCGTGGGCGCGGTCCATCATCTCCGACCGGCGCGCGGGTTCGCGCATGACATCGATCTCGTGGAACGTGACCCCCTTGGAGGTCAGGAGCTTTTTGGCCGCGTGGCAGTAGCCGCAGATCGGGGTGGAATAGATTTCGACGTTTTGCATGGTGCGTTTCCTTTCGGTCCATGGACCTTTGACGGAAACTTAGGGGTCTTTGGCGACGCGCGCCAGAACGGAGACGCATACCTCCTGTGCGCCCGCAGACAGACAGGCCTCGGCCGAGGCGGCGAGCGTCGCGCCCGTGGTCATCACGTCGTCCACCAGCAGCACCCGCCGGCCCGCCATCAGCCCTTCGCGCCCGGCGCGGGCGGCGATCCGGCCCGACAGCACCTCGAATCGCTGGGCGCGCGTCTTGCCGTCCAGCAGAGGCGTCGCCTGCCGCCGCATCAGCGCGTCGGGGCACCAGTCGATCCCCAGCCGGCGCGCCAGGGCCCGGGCCAGCAGCGCCGACTGGTTGTAGCGCCGCGAAAGGTGGCGGTGCAGGTGCAGCGGCACGGGCACCGCCAGCGTGTCCGGCGTCACCATGTCGCGGCTGACCCGGGCCATCCACGCCGCCGCGGGTGCCGCGATGTCCTGCCGGTCGCCATGCTTCAGCGCCAGCACCAGCCGCCGCCCCACGTCCGCATAGACCAGCGCCGCCCGGCCCTTCACCCACGGACGCGCAACCGTCAGGCAGTCGTCGCAATGCTCTACTGTCCCGGATTCCCCCGGCAGCGGCACACCGCAGAGGTCGCATGTCAGCCCGGTGATGAACCGCATCTCGCGCCAGCAGGCCCCGCAAAGGCCGAAGTCCGTCTCCACCAGCCCGCCGCAGGACAGGCAGCGCGGCGGATAAACAAGCTGCAGGAGGGTTTGCATCCGCGCGGTCCAGAAATTATCTGCTTTCATATGGACACCCCTCCCCGCCTGACCGACCGGGCCGCCCTGACCCGCAACCGCCGCCGCGCCGACAAGGGCGCGCTGTTCCTGCACGACATCGCGCGGGACGAGGCGGAGGATCGGCTGGCCATGGTTAACAGGACGTTTACCGCCCCCGCCGTGGTGACACCCTTTCCCGACGTCTGGCGGCAGACCTTTCCGGAGGCGCGCCTTGTCGAGGATACGGAGATCCTCGACCTCACCCCCGGCGCCCATGACCTCGTGATCCACGCGCTCTGCCTGCACTGGGCCGACGATCCGGTGGGCCAGCTCATCCAGGTGCGCCACGCGCTGAGACCCGATGGCCTGGCGCTGGTGCTCGCCTTCGGCGGCCAGACGCTGCACGAATTGCGCGCCGCTCTTGGCCAGGCCGAGGCCGAAGTGACCGGCGGCCTCTCGCCCCGCGTCCTGCCCATGGCCGAGATCCGCGATCTGGGCGCCCTGATGCAGCGTGCCGGTCTGGCCCTGCCGGTGGCCGACAGCGCGCCGCTCGACGTGAGCTACCGCAATGCGCTGCACCTGATGCAGGAACTCCGCGCAATGGGTGAGGGCAACGCGCTCGACGCGCGGATCAGGCGCTTCACCCGCCGCCGCGTCCTCATGCGCGCCGCCGAGATCTACGCCGATAGCTACCCGGCAAAGGACGGCCGCGTCCGCGCCACCTTCGAGATCCTGACACTGACCGGCTGGGCGCCCGACGCCAGCCAGCCGCAGCCCCTCCGCCCCGGCAGCGCGGCAAAGCGTCTGGCCGACGCCCTGGGCACGCAGGAAACGCCGTTGAAAGATTGACCTGCCAGCATGACGCGATACCTAGCTGGCGAAACATTCCAAAAAGGGGACATAACCGATGCTGGATGGCACGACGACCGGGACGCGGCCCGCGCACGCCCCCTCTGACCACCCGAAGGTCGCAACCGGGAAGGTGGGCGTCCTGCTCGCCAACCTCGGCACGCCGGACGGCCACGATTACTGGTCCATGCGGCGCTACCTGAACGAGTTCCTGTCGGACCGCCGCGTGATCGACTACGCGCCGTGGAAATGGCAGCCGCTCCTGCAACTGGTGATCCTGTCCAAGCGGCCCTTCACCTCTGGCGCCGCCTACCGCTCCATCTGGAACAACGAGGCGAACGAGTCGCCGCTGATGACGATCACCAAGGCGAAGACCGCCAAGATCGCCGCCCGCATGGCCGAAGAATACGGCGACCAGGTGGAGGTCGCCTTCTGCATGCGCTACGGCAACCCCTCGACCCAGTCGAAGGTCCGCGAGCTGGTGGAAAAGGGCTGCCGCAAGATCCTGTTCTTCCCGCTTTACCCACAATACGCGGGTGCCACCTCCGGCACCGCGAACGACCAGTTCTTCCGCGCGCTCATGGCCGAGAAATGGCAGCCCACCGCGCGGATCGTCGACCCCTATTTCGAGCATCCGAAATACGTGGAGGCGCTGGCCCAGTCGGTCGAACGCGCCTATGCCGCGGCCGAGCAGAAGCCCGAGCTTCTGATCTGTTCCTATCACGGCCTGCCGCAGCGCTACCTTATGGAAGGCGACCCCTATCACTGCCAGTGCCAGAAGACGACGCGCCTGCTGAAAGAGCGGCTCGGATGGGACGATTCGCAGATCAAGACCACGTTCCAGAGCCAGTTCGGCCCCGAGGACTGGCTGCGTCCCTACACCGTCGAAGAGGTCGCCCGGCTGGCGAAGGAAGACGGCGTGAAGCGCATCGCCATCTGCGCCCCGGCCTTCTCGGCGGACTGCATCGAAACGCTGGAAGAGATCAACGAGGAGATCAAGGAGAGCTTCGAACACGCCGGCGGCGAGAGCTTCACCTACATCCCCTGCCTGAACGACGACGACGCCCACATCGAGGCGCTCAGCACGGTGATCGGCGAAAACCTGTCAGGCTGGGTCCGCTGAAAAAGAAGGCAGGTCTTGGGGCAGACGCCCCCGGACCCGCCACACCTTGACCCGGAAATGAAAAAGGCGGTGCCGTTGCACCGCCTTTTCTATTCTCAAAGCCCGCACGGTTGCGGGTGCTTCTGACGATTAGTCAGCAGCAGCAGCCGCAACGATTGCGATCAGCAGCAGCGGGATCAGCAGAGCTGCGGAAGAAGAAGACGCCTGGGTCTCTTCAACAACAACAACCGGCTCGACTTCCATGACAACGTCGTCCTTAGCGTAGGAACCGGCCATTGCGGAAGTTGCAGCAGCTGCAAATGCGGCGGCGAGTGCGAGTTTCTTCATGTTATCCTCCAGATATTCGCCTGCCGCGGCCATAGTGGTCCGTACGACAGGCACCCAAGACTTACCTCGTGACTCGTTCTAAGCAGCATTTCGAAGGCTTTGCAATTGCTTCTTAACGCGCGAAATTCGCCGCTCGCCCGAGTGTCGTCAAATTAGCAACACCTGAGTGCCCACGGACGCCATCTCGTACAGGGCCTCGATATGCTCGTTGTAAAGACCGATGCAGCCGTTCGAGGAGCGGCGGCCGATCTTGCGCGTGTCGTGGGTGCCGTGGATGCGGTAATACTGCCAGCTCAGGTGCATCGCGCGGGTGCCCAGCGGGTTGTCCGGGCCGGGGCCGACATAGTCCGGCCACTCCGGGTTGCGGATCTTCATCGCCGGGGTCGGGCGCCAGTCCGGGTTCGGGTCCTTCAGCGTGATCGAGGTACGGCCGCGGCGCGTCAGGTCCTCGGTCAGCGGAACCGAGCACGGGTACAGGTGATACTGCCCGCTTTCCTGCCAGTAGTGCAGCGCGCGCGAGGAAATATCGACCAGAATCGCACCTTTCGAAAGGTTCGAGAAGTACGGCTGCCAGTTCAGCGTCCGGAAGCTGGAGATGTTGCGGCGCACCGAGGAATTCAGTTCGCGCTCGATCTCCGTCGTGCCTGCTCCGTTCACCTGTGCCAGTGCCGGTGTCGCAAGGGTAGCGGCTGTCGCGGCAAGAAATGCACGGCGGCCAATGGTAAAGCGTGGCGTGTCAGCCATGATTCAAGCTCCTGATCAGGGGATGTCCTGCCTGTGGGTATAATATGGCCTGAATGCCTCAGTCGCAATTCAAAGGCTTGTCATCACGCAGCTTCACGCCGATGTGCGTTTGATCCGCAACGCACGGCGCGGTAAGGCAGTCGAAACGCCTTAAATGCGAGAGCAGTCCCTATGAACCGTCGCGCCTTCCTGATCCTGTCCTCCTTCGCAGCGCTTGCAGCCTGCACCACGTCGCCTGCACCGACCGGTGGCGGAGGGGTCGGACCGGACGGCAGACCCCTGCCCCGCGTCTACCGGATCGGACCCGGCCAGCGCGGCCAGATCGAATACCGGATGCTCGATGCGGTGAACGCGCTGCGCCAGGCCTCCGGCGCCCCGGCCCTGACGCTCGACAACAAGCTGCAGGCCGCCGCCGCCACCCATGCCCGCGACATGTCGGTCCAGAACCGCCCGTGGCACTTCGGCTCCGACGGCTCCTCGCCGATCGACCGGGTGCAGCGCGTGGGCTACACCGGCCGCCTCGTGGGCGAAGCGATCTCGGAAACCTACGAGACCGAGCTGGAAACCCTTTCGGCCTGGATGGAAGAGACGCCGACCCGCAACGTCATCCTCGATTCCTCCGCGACGGAGATGGGCTTTGCCTGGTATCAGGAAAACAACGGCAAGATCTGGTGGTGCCTGGTGACCGGCGCGTCCGGCATGGCCTCGACGCCCGGTCTGCAGACCTGAGGTTTCGCCGCGAAACCTCCAACCTTTACAAAAGGTTAACGCGCGCCGGACCCCGAAGGTCCGGCGCGTTTTCGTTCAGGGATTGATCTGGATCGGCGTGCCGTCCTGCACCATGGCGTAGATGTCGCGCATCTGCTTGTCGGTCACGGCGATGCACCCGGCGGTCCAGTCGCGCGGACTGCCCTTGCGATAGCTCGGCCCCTGCCCGTGGATGAAGATGTCGCCGCCCGGGCTCTTGCCCAGTTCCTGCGCGGTCATCCGGTCCATCGGGTTGGGATAGCTGATGCCGATCGACAGGTAGAACTTGCTGTTCGGATTGCGGCGGTCGATGAAATAATTGCCTTCCGGCGTCTTGCCGTCGCCCTCGATGAACTTGTGCCCCTGCGGCGCAAAGCCCAGACCCACGTCGTAGGACTTCAGCACCTTGTCATGGTGCAACAGGTGAAGCCGACGCTCGCCCTTGTTGACCACGACCTGGGTCACTTCCGGCCCGCGGTACGTGTAGAACTTGCTGGAACACGCCGAGGCGCCCAGTACGGCCAGCAGAAGAAGGCCGAGTTTCAGAAATCGCATTGTTCACTGCCCCTGAACATTTTTTGCGACCATACACCAATTATCCACGGCTGGACATCTCACGATTTCGCCAGCGTGAACTGCGAAACCAGCTCTACGTGGGTCGACCAGCGGAACTGATCCACCACCCGCACCCAGTCGAGGCTGTATCCCGCCGAGATCAGCCGTGCCGCGTCCCGGGCGTAGCTGACCGGGTTGCAGGACACGTAAGCGATTCGCGGCACAAGGGCGTTTGCCAGCTCTGCCACCTGGGCTTCGGCCCCGGCGCGGGGCGGGTCGATCACCACCCCGTCGAAGCGCGCGAGTTCGTCCGGCAGAAGCGGGTTGCGGAACAGGTCGCGCGCCTCGTGCGTGACGTGGCGCAGCCCCTTGCCCTGCCGCCAGCCCTTGTCCAGTGCGCGCGCCATAGCGGCGTCGCCTTCCACGGCGTGGACCTTCCCGCGGGAGGCCAGCGGCAGCGCAAAGGTCCCGCAGCCCGCAAAAAGGTCTGCCATCTGGGAACAGCCCTCGAGCGCCTCTTCCACGCCCGCCAGCAGCGCGGCCTCGCCCTCTGCCGTGGCTTGCAGGAAGGCGCCCGGGGGCGGCACGACCTCCGCATCGCCGAAGCGGTGCGCGGGCGGATGCAGGGTCAGGACCTCGTCGTCCCAAGCCAGCCGCGCAAGGTTGTGCTTCTGCGCCATGCCCGCAAGCGTTACGCGGAAGGCGTCGTCCACTGCCTTGCCGCCGGTCACCACCACGTCCAGACCGCCCAGCGTCTCCGTCACCTGCACCGACAGCTCGCCCTTGCGGGAGGCGCCGGCGACCGCCAGTTCCTCCACCATCGGCAGGGCCGCCGCCAGCGCGGGGCGGACAAGCTGACAGTCCGGGACCGCGATCACCACGTCCGAGGCCTTGGCATGGAAACCGGCCAGTGCGCCCTTCTTGGTCCGCCGGGCCGAGAAACCCGCCCGCCGCCGCGACCGGGGCGGAGAAGTCACGATGGGCCGCATCTCCGTCTCGATCCCCTGCGCCGACAGGGCCCGCGCCACCACGTCAACCTTCCAGCCTTCGACGAAGGGATCGGCGGCGTGCTGCAACTGGCAGCCGCCGCAAGCCTTCGCATGGCGGCAGGGCGGCGAGACACGTTCCGGCACGGGGGTCACGATCCGCGGGGACAGCATGACGCCGCTGGTCACCGCGCCCTCGACCACCTCGCCGGGCAGCGCGCCGCGCACGTAGACCGGGCCCGCGGCGATCCCGTCGCCGTGGTGCCCGAGACGCTCCACCGTCACACGCATGTCTTCGGTCATGGAGACCCACCCCCTGCTTCGTCTTTGCACAATTGTCCTGAAACGGCGTCTTCCTTACGCCAGCGCTGCCGCCGGGGTAAAGGCCCCTACTCTGCCGCCTCGGCCCCGATGAAACCGCCGGACTGCCGCGCCCAGTAGCGCGCATAAAGCCCGTCCTGCGCCAGAAGCTGGTCGTGGGTGCCCTGTTCGACGATGCGGCCCTGGTCCATGACCACGATGCGGTCCATCTGGGCGATGGTCGACAGCCGGTGCGCGATGGCCAGCACGGTCTTGCCGCGCATGACCTCGTCCAGCGCCTGCTGGATCTCTGCCTCGACCTCGGAATCGAGCGCGGAGGTCGCCTCGTCCAGAACCAGCACCGGCGCGTCCTTCAGGATGGCGCGGGCCAGGGCGATCCGCTGGCGCTGGCCGCCAGAGAGCTTCACGCCCCGTTCGCCGAGCCGCGCGCCGTAGCCGGTGCGGCCCTTGAAGTCCTTCAGTTCGAGGATGAAATCGTGGGCGGAGGCGCGGCGCGCCGCCTCGAAGACTTCCTCGTCGGTGGCTTCCGGACGGCCGTAGCGGATGTTCTCCATGGCGGAGCGGTTGAACATCGAGGTGTCCTGACGAACCACGGCGATGGCGTCGCGCAGGGCGATCTGGGTCAGGTCGCGGATGTCGGTGCCGCCCAGCAGGATTCGACCCTGTTCCACGTCATGCAGCCTGAGAAGCAGCGACACGGCGGTGGATTTCCCGGCACCGGAGGCACCGACCAGCGCGATCTTCTCGCCCTCGGCGATGGTCAGGTCGAAGTTGTCGAGCGCGGCGCTTTCGCCGCCATAGGCAAAGCCCACGTGGTCGAAGCGCAACGGTCCGTGCGGCGCGATGCGTTTGGCGCCGGGGCGGTCGGTGATCCCGTGCGAGGGAGTGAGCGTGCCGATGCCGTCCTCGATCTCTCCGACCTGGGTGAAGATGGTGATCGCCACGCGGCCCAGCCGGTTGGTCAGCATCGACAGGCGCGTGGTGATGAGCGCGGTCATGGCGATGTCCCCCGCCGAGGCGGTGCCGACACTGTAGAGGTAGAGCGCACCGAGGATCGACGCGACGGGCAGGATGCCGCCGAGCGTCATCAGAACCATGCGGAAGACGGCGGACAGTTCGCCGAATTCCAGCGAGCGCTGGCGCAGGGTTTCGAGCGCATCCTGCGTGGCGCGGTCCTCGTCGTGGTCGCGGGCGAACAGCTTGACGGTCGAGATGTTCGACAGCGTGTCGACGATCTGCCCGGTGACCTGCGTGCGCGCCCCGGCCCGGCTGGCAGAGCGGCGCTGCACGCGGGGGATGAAGTACCTCAGCGTCGCGGCATAGAGCACGGCCCAGACCACAAAGACGGTCAGCAGCCGCCAGTCGACGGACCCCAGCAGGATGAAGGAGCCGAGGAACATGGCGAGGGAGAAGACGATGACGTCGGAGACCTCGATCACGAGGTCGGTCAGCGCGCGGGCGACCTGCAGCGCCTTCTGGCTGATGCGCCCGGCAAAGTCGTTCTCGAAGAAGGCCATGGAGTGGCCCAATGTGTAACGATTCAACCTGAACAGCACGAGTGGGAAGAGGTTCGGCCCCAGCAGCACACCCGAGACGGCCGCGTCGAAGACGAAGAGGATCGGGCGCAGGATCATGAAGAACGCGACGCCGAAGAGGATGAGCGGCCAGTAGGTGTCCCAGAAGGCGCCCGCCCCCGCCGCGCCCGCGCTGTCGATCACCCAGCCGGTGAAGCGGGCGGCCACCAGTTCGGAGGCGCCCGCCAGGAAGGTGACGAAGAAGGTCAGGCCGATGGCGCGTTCGGTGCCGCGCAGGGCCCAGCGCGCAAAGGCCCACATCCCGCGCGGCGGCGGGCCCTCAGCCGCGGCGAAGGTGTCGATCTCCGGCAGCAGGCGTCGGATCATTCGGCGGCCTCCTGCGTGCCGCTGCCGATGAACCCGCCGGACTGGCGTTCCCAGAAGCGGGCGTAGAGGCCGTTCTGCTCCAGCAGCTCGTCGTGGCTGCCCTGCTCTGCAATGCGACCCTGATCCAGCACGATGATACGGTCCATGCTGGAGATCGTGGACAGGCGGTGGGCGATGGCCATGACGGTCTTGCCCTCCATCACACGGTCCAGCGCCTCCTGGATGGAGGCTTCGACCTCGGAATCGAGGGCCGACGTCGCCTCGTCGAGGATGAGGATCGGCGCGTCCTTCAGGATGGCGCGGGCCAGAGCGATGCGCTGCCGCTGGCCGCCCGAAAGCTTCACGCCGCGCTCGCCCAGGAAGGCGCCGTAGCCCTGCCGTCCCTTGTGGTCGCGCAGCGCGAGGATGAACTCATGCGCCTCGGCCTTCTCGGCGGCGGCGATGACCTCTTCCTCCGTCGCGTCGGGGCGGCCGTATCGGATGTTGTCCAGAGCCGTGCGGTTGAACATGGCGGTTTCCTGCGTGACCATGCCGATCTGGCGGCGCAGGCTTTGCTGCGTGACCTTCGCGACGTTCTGGCCGTCGATCAGGACGGCACCTTCCTCGGTGTCGTAAAGACGCAGGATCAGCGACATCAGGGTCGATTTCCCCGCACCGGAGGCCCCGACGATGCCGACCTTCTCGCCCGGGGCGATGGTGATGTCGACATCCTGAACGCCGCCCTCGCGCCGCCCGTAGGCAAAGCTGACGTGGTCGAAATGCACCTCGCCCTGTGAGACGTGCAGCGGCATGGCGTCGGGCGTGTCCTCGATCCGCTGGGCGGGGGCGAGGGTGCGCATGCCGTCCTCCACCTCGCCGATGTGCGACGAGATCACCATGAGGGTGTAGCTGATCCAGCCCGTCATCTGGCTGAGCCGGATCGACAGCGCGCCCACGGCGGCCACGTCACCCGGCGTCACGCCGTTGCCCATCAGCGCGACCGACAGGCCGACCAGCAGCACCGGCAGGAACCCGGCGATGAAGATCAGACCGAGGCGGAAGAAGGTCTGCGCCTCACCGAACCGTAGCCAGGTCTGGCGCAGCGATTCCATGGAGTTCAGCGCCTTGCCGTCCTCGTGGCTGTCCCCGGCGAACAGCTTTACCGTCTTGATGTTGGTGATCGAGTCGACGACCTGCCCGGTGACCATGGAGCGTGCCTCGGCGCGCGCGGCGGCGCGCCCGCGGACGACCGGCAGCATGACCTTCAGGAACAGCGCGTAGGCCACGAACCAGCCCGCCAGCGCGGCGACCATCCAAAGGCTGATGCCGCCGACGAGGAAGCCGGTGGAGATCACGGTCGACAGGCCGAAAGTCACGGCGTTCACCGTCTCCACCACGATTTCCGTCATGGAGTTGGCGACCTGGTTCTTCTTCTGCGCCAGCCGGCCGGCAAAGTCGTTGTCAAAGTAGGTGACGGACTGGCCCAGCGTCCAGCGGAAGGTGCGCGCCATGACCTGAACGAAGATGTTCGGGCCGATCATCACCGACTGGGTTAGCGCCAGCCCGCCGAACAGCAGCGGACGCGCCACGAGGAAGACCGCGACGCAGGCCAGCGCCAGCCCGAGGTGCAGCGACAGGAACTGGTCGGGCGGCGTGGTCGACACCGCGTCCACCACGGAACCGAGCAGCTTCATCGACACCACCTCGATGATGCCGGCGAGGACAGAGACCATCACGCCAAGCCAGATCACCCGCCAGCCACCGGCCAGCGTCCAGCCCATGAAGGCGCGCAGCGTCGTCGGCGGCGCGTCCCCGACCGGGGCGTCGGGGGTGATCTGGTTGCCGGCGCGGTGGATGAAGTTGGTGAACGCGCGTTGCATCACTCTGCTGCCTTTTCGTCGGTATCGAGATCGAGGAACCCGCCGCTTTGCCGGGCCCAGAAGGAGGCATATAGACCGCCCCCCGCCAAAAGCGCGTCATGGGTGCCGTCCTCGACGATGTGACCGTCTTCGATCACGAGGATTCGATCCATTCGCGCGATGGTGGACAGGCGGTGCGCGATGGCGATCACCGTCTTGCCCTCCATCATGCCGTAGAGCGTGTCCTGAATGGCCGCCTCAACCTCGGAATCGAGGGCGGAGGTCGCCTCGTCCAGGATCAGGATCGGCGCGTCCTTCAGGATCACTCGGGCGAGGGTCACCCGCTGGCGCTGGCCGCCGGACAGCTTCACGCCGCGCTCGCCCACATGGGCGTCATAGCCGGTCAGACCGTTCGGGTCCTGCAGGTCGAGGATGAAGTCATGCGCCTGCGCCTGCTTTGCCGCGGCGATCACCTCCTCTTCGGTCGCGTCGGGGCGGCCGTAAAGGATGTTGTCGCGGACGGAGCGGTGCAACAGGCTCGAATCCTGCTGAACCATGCCGATGTTGAGCCGGAGGCTGTCCTGCGTGACCTGAGAGATGTCCTGCCCGTCGATGCGGATCGTGCCGCTCTCGGCGTCGTAGAACCGCAGCAGCAGCTTCACCAGCGTCGACTTGCCCGCGCCGGAGCGCCCGACAAGACCGACCTTCTCCCCCGGACGGATCGTCAGGGAAATCCGGTCGAGCCCGCCTGCCCCGCGGCCGTAATGGTGCGACAGTTCCTGCACCTCGATCCGGCCTTCGGTCAGCTGCAGCGGCTTGGCGCCCGGCGCATCGGTCAGGTCGATGGGCTGGGCTATGGTTTCCATCCCTTCCGCCACGACGCCGAGCTGGCGGAAGAGCGTGGTCAGCGCCCACATGATCCAGCCGGTCATGGCGTTCAGCCGGAGGGTCAGCGCGGTCGCAGCCGCCACCGCGCCCGCGGTGGCCGAGCCCTGCATCCAGAGCGCCACGGCCCAGCCGACGACACCGACGATCAAAAGGCCGTTCAGCACCACGAGGGACACATCCATGATGGTATAGAGACGCATTTCGCGCTGAAACGTCTCGCGCGTGGTGTCGATGGCTTCCTTGGCATAGGCCAGTTCGCGGTCGTGATGGGCGAACATCTTGACGGAGTGGATGTTGGTGTAGGCGTCCACCACCCGGCCCGTGACAAGGCTGCGCGCGTCGGAGGCGGCCTTGGACGCGGGGCCGACCCGGTGGATCGTCCAGCGCATCAGCAGGGCGTACAGCCCCAGCCACAGCACCAGCGGCACCATCAGGCGCGGGTCGCTGTCGCCCAGCAGGACCATGGCGCCGATGACGTACGCCATCGAGAAGGACACGGCATCGAACACCTGGAAGACGACTTCGCCCGCGGCGGGCGGGGTCTGCATGATCCGGTTGGAGATGCGCCCGGCAAAGTCGTTCTCGAACCAGCCGACGGACTGGCGCAGGACATGCGCGTGCGACCGCCAGCGGATCAGCGTGCCGAAGTTGGGCATGATGCCGTTGTTCAGCACCAGCACGTCCAGCATCTGCAGCGCGGGCCGGACGAAGAGGATGAACAGCGCCAGAAGGATCAGCGTGGTGCCGTGTTCGGCCCAGACCTGCGCGGGATCGCCGGACAGCACGTCGACCACCCATCCCATCACCCAGATCAGCGCGATCTCGACAAAGGCAGTCAGGCAGGAGAGCAGCGTCGCCCAGACGAAAATGCGTTTGAACGGCTGGGCATAATCCCAGAGGAACGGCCAGAGGCGGGTCGGCGGGCGGTCGGTTTGCGGGTAGTCGCAGTACGGATCGACAAGGTTTTCAAAGAAGCGGAACATTCGGAGGCGCCTTTGTTCGTGGCGTTAAACGGGCATGATGAAACAGCGTGGGGGCCGGAGGCAGACCCACGCGCGCAGGGTCACTCAGGCAAAGCTGGGTAGGGACCGTGCAATTTCCATCAAGCAGCCTCCGATAGGGTTCGAAGGTCTCTTAGCCCAGATGAATGCTGTTGTCACGCATTTCTGGAGCGGTCGAGAAGAGTAGCCTTGTCGAGCGTGAAACCGGAGGCGATCCAGTCGGATTCGAGCTGCCGGAGCGCCTCGCCAAGGGCGGGTCCCTGGTAGCGGTCCTTGAGGTCCTTGGCGGCGACCGGGAACCGGGCTTTCGCGGCCTTCTCGATGGAGCTCAGGGCGGAGGTGTCGAGCGGTGCGCCAAAGGTCACGGCCCGCAGGACAAGCACGTCGCGCGCCATGTCTGCGCCATGGCGATAGGCAACCTCGGGCAGGGGCATAGGGTCGGATATCAGGGTCTGATACTGCTCAAGACGCTTCTTCTGGGCTTTGGAGAACCGCAGCGCCCCGCCGTCGAAAACGCCAATGGCCGCCAGTCGGCGCAGTGGGTCCGGCGGCAGGTTCAGCGTGGATTCGTGTTCGAGAAGCGGGCCGAGAGGGGTCTCGCTGGCGCCGGGAAGGGCGGTGTTCAGGACGCCGGTGCGCGCCATGACGGCGACCGCGGCGAAAGGGTCGGGGGCGGCGAAGAGCTTCAGCAATTCCTGCCCGACACGTTCGCGCGACAGGTGTTGCAGACCGTCGAGATTGGCGGCAATGGCGGCCAGTGCATCGGCGTCCATCCCGGTCTGCGGGTCGCCGTACCAGGCATAGAAACGGAAGAATCGCAGGATGCGGAGGTAGTCCTCGCGAATCCGCCGGTCGGCGTCCTCGATGAAGCGCAGGTGCCGCGCCGCGATGTCGGGCAGGCCGCCGAGCGGATCGGTGATCTGCCCGTGCCGGTCGGCGTAGAGCGCGTTCATGGTGAAGTCGCGGCGCACCGCATCCTCGGCCACGTCATCGGCGAAACGGACCACGGCGCGGCGGCCATCCGTCTCTACATCGGCGCGAAAGGTGGTGACTTCGAAACCCGTGCCGTTGGCGACGACCGTCACGGTGCCATGGTCGATGCCGGTGGGAACGGCCCTGAGGCCCGCCGCCTTCGCCAGCTCGATCACCCGTTCGGGACGCGCGTCGGTGGAGATGTCGACGTCCGCGACGGGTTCGCCGAGCAGCGCGTTGCGGACACAGCCCCCCACGGCATAGGCGCGATGACCGCCATCCTCCAGCATCTTCAGCACGGCCTGCGCGCCCGGCGCGGTCAGCCAATCGCCGGTGACGCGGGTCACGCCTGCACCCGCTCCGCCAGGCCGCGCAGCATCCGCGCGGTGGCGCCCCAGATGTAATAGGGACCGTAAGGTGCGGTGTAATAGAGACGTCTTTCCCCCCGCCAGCGCCGCCATTGCACGCTGTAGCGGGCCGGGTCGGTGATGTGGTCGAAGGGGACATAGAACGCCTCTTCGACCTCGCCGGGTTCCGGCACCAGCGTGAAGGGCGCGCGGATCAGTGCCAGCACCGGCGTCACGAGGAAGCCGGTCACCGTTTCATGCGCGGGCAGGGTGCCCAGCACCTCCACGTTGGAGGGGTCGAGGCCAACCTCTTCATGCGCTTCCCGCAGCGCGGCGGCGACCTCGTCCGCGTCGCCCGGATCGACCTTGCCACCGGGAAAGGCGATCTGGCCGGGGTGGTGTTTCAACCGGCTGGAGCGCTTGGTCAGCAGCAGTTGCAGCCCCTGCGGCGTGGCGAGGAAGGCCGCCAGCACGCCCGCGGGGCGCAGCTTGCGCTCCGGAGGCAGCGCGATTCTGGGGTTCAGGTCGAAATCCGACGACTGCCCGGCCGGGACGCCCAGCGCCCGGCGCAGGGCATCGGCCTGATCACGCGTTGTCATCCGCCTCGAACCCCACCGTCTTCGGGTCGAGCTTGTAATGCGCCCCGCAGAACTGGCAGTCGGCGGTCACGAGCCCATCGTCCGTGGTCATCCGCGAGATGTCCTTCGCGGAGTAGATCGACAGAGACTGGCGCACGCGGTCTTCCGAACAGGTGCAGCCGAACCGCACCGGCTGGCTGTCGTAGACGCGCGGCCGCTCTTCGTGGAACAGGCGCACCAGCAGGTCGGTCGGCGGCACGGAGGGGCCGATCAGCTCGAACTCTTCCAGAGTCTGGAGGTGGGCGTTGACCCGGTTCCAGTTCTCCTGCTCGTCGCCCGACACGAGGTCGTCAGCCTGCAACAGGCCTTCTTCGCCGGACCCGCCGTCCTGCGCCGCGAAGGGCGACGCCTTCGGCATGTGCTGCAGCATGAGGCCGCCGGCGCGCCAATGCTCTTCCTGCCCCGGCTCCTTCGAGCGGCCGAAGGTCAGCGCGAAGGTCGTCGGCAACTGTTCCGACTGGGCGAAGTAGGCGGCGGCGCAATCCGACAGGCTGTTGCCCGCGACCGGGGTGATGCCCTGGTACGGCTGCATGCCCTCGCCCTGGTCGATCAGGATCGCGAAGTAGCCTGCGCCAAGCTGCTGGAACGGCGTCGCATCGGTGATGCGGTCGCGGTCGAAGCTGGCGTAGGCCCGGATGCGCGCCGGGTGGCCTTCCTTGTCGGGGCCGTAGTAGTCCGTTGCGATCATCCGCACCGGGCCGTTTGTCTGAACCTGGAGCGACAGCTTCCAGCGCAGCTTGATGGTCTGGCCGATCAGCGCGGTCAGCAGCGCCATCTCGGCCACCAGGGCCTCGACCGGGGCGGGATAGTCGTGCTGCTTCAGCACGCCCGACAGAACGCCGTCGAGACGCGCCACGCGGCCACGCATGTCGCTGCGATCAAGCTGAAAGGGAAGGACGGTATCGTCCCAGGCGATCTTGTCACCGAAGCTCATGAATAGGTCCTTGGGGGTTTTCCTGGCTGCCTGTGGCTGGCAATAGGCGGTCATATAGGGACTTCATGTCCGGAACGCAAAGGGGCAGGGATCATGCGCAGATACGGGGACAGTCCGAAGGCCGGGCAAAGCTACACCTTCCGCCCCGGCGTTTACGTCATCCTGCCGCGCGCCGGGAAACTGCTTCTGACGCACCAGTCGTCCCCTTACCCGGAATTCCAGCTGCCCGGCGGCGGTGTCGATCCGGGGGAGCATCCGCTGACCGCGCTGCACCGCGAGGTCTTCGAAGAGACGGGGTGGCGAATCGCGGACGCGCGGCGGCTGGGCGCGTTCCGGCGATTCACCTGGATGCCGGAGTACGAGATCTGGGCCGAGAAGCTGTGCGTCATCTACACCGCACGGCCGGTCTTTGCGTTGGGCGATCCGACGGAACCGGGACACACCGCGCATTGGGTGCCGACCGATGTGGCGGCGCAGGTTCTGGGCAATCCCGGGGAGCGGGACCTGGTGACGCGACACATCCTGTAGGTGGTCCTACAGCACGTCGAATTCCAGAAGCGCGGCAGAAACGTCGTCGCCCAGCTTGTCCGAATTCTCCATCTCGCTGGTGAGGCGCCAGAACATGTCCTCCATCAGGTCGGGGCCGGAGCCGTTGGCGGCGCTTTCGCGGAACAGCCGCGCGAGCCCGTCCTCCCCCAGCATGGTGCCGTCTTTCATCACCGCCTCGGTGAAACCGTCGGAGTAGAGCAGGAGCATGTCGCCGCTGGCCATTCGGAACCTGTGCTGGTCGTAGCTGACGTCTTCGACGAGACCGATGGGCAGGCCGCCGTCGCCGATCCATTCGATTTGCCCGTCGGCGCGCAGGAGCAGCGCGGGGGAATGGCCCGCCTGAACGAGTCGCATGTGTCCGGTGCGCAGGTCGGCGGCGACATAGGCCAGCGTCAGGTATTCCTCCACCCCCGGATCGGCGGCGAGGCGCTGGTTCAGCAGGCGCGCGGTTTCCGCCGGTTCGCGCATGGCAAAGCGGTTGCCGGGCATGGCGCGCAAGGCAAGGTTCTGTTCGGGAAAGGTACTTGAGAGATAGCCCGCCACCCGCGCCGTCACCATCGCAGAGGTGATGCCATGGCCGGAAACGTCGATGCTGTAGAGGCCAAGCCGGTCGCCGCCGGGACGGAACATACCCACGAGGTCGCCGCCGACATGGCCGCAGGGATGCAGCAGCAGGCTGACGCGGGAGGTGGCGATTTCGGCGACCCGTTCGGGGACAAGGGACTGCTGGATCGTGCGCGCCTGCCTGAGGTCGTTGTCGATCGCCTTGTGGATCTCGCGCAGTTCCTCCAGCGCTGCGGAGAGGTGCTGGTTCTTGACCGACAGCTCCCGCTGCATGGCCAGCAACCGTTCGCCTGCGTTGATTCGCGCCCTGAGCTCGTGGTTGTCCACCGGCTTCGTCAGGAAGTCGTCGGCGCCGGCGTCGAGGCCCTGCGCCACATCGCCCTTCTCGCTTTTCGAGGTCAGGAGGATGAAGTAGCCGTATGTCTCCCGGTCGAGCGCGCGGAACCTGCGGCACAGTTCCAGCCCGTCCATGCCGGGCATCATCCAGTCGGACAGCACGAGGTCGGGCGGCGTTTCGGCGCAGATGCGCAGCGCCTCCGGGCCGGAGGTGGCGGTCAGCACCTCGAACCCCCACCGCGCGAGAACGAGGCCGACGATCTTCAGCTGAAGCTGACTGTCGTCAACGACCAGAACGCGCCGGATCGATCCCGTCAGGACGGGCGATTTGAGAAATTCTTCGGCGTGCAAGGCGCTTCCTTCGGCTGCGTTCCGTCCCCCGGGAACCCCTGCTAGCGGCATTTTCTTAACGGTGCCTCAAACATCGAATTCGCAGCAACTTCTGTCGTCGCTAAAGGTCGCGTTCACGGTCTTGTCCTATTCCGGAGCGTCAGAGAAGGAGGCGACAGATGATCGACTGGACGCGCGTGAACGAACTCGTCGACGAGATCGGGACCGAGGATTTCGGCGAGGTGGTGGAGCTTTTCCTGATGGAGGTGGACCACGCCATCGGTCTGCTGGCGAACGGCGCCGGTAATCCCGTCGTGGTCGAGGAGCAGCTGCATTTCCTGAAGGGCGCGGCGCTGAACCTCGGGTTCGAGACGATGGCTCAGCTTTGTCTCAAGGGGGAAAAGGCCGCCGCCGCCGGACGCCCCGACGTAGTGTCCGCCGAAGAGGTGCAAGCGGTCTACGTCACCTCCCGCGCGCAGTTCGAACGCGATCTGCCGAAACGGCTGGCCGCCTGACCCGTCTCAGATCAGGAACTGCGCCAGGATCTCGTCGTCGGTGATGTCCTTGTAGTTGAAACCGTTTGCGTCGAGCTGGCCGAACAGCCGGTCGAAGCTTTCAGGCGCATTCGTCTCGATCCCGATCAGGACGGAGCCGAAGTTGCGCGCGGACTTCTTGAGGTATTCGAAACGCGCGATGTCGTCTTCCGGTCCGAGCAAGTTGAGGAAATCCTTCAACGCGCCGGGGCGCTGGGGCAGGCGCAGGATGAAGTACTTCTTGATGCCGGAGTAACGCTGGGCACGTTCCTTCACTTCGGGCAGGCGCTCGAAATCGAAGTTGCCGCCGGAGGTGACGCAGACCACCGTCCGCCCGCTGATCCCCTGGCCCAGGTCCTTCAGCGCATCGACGGACAGCGCGCCCGCCGGTTCAAGGACGACCCCTTCCACGTTCAGCATTTCCAGCATCGTGGTACAGAGGCGGTCCTCGGCGATGGTCAGGGAGTTGGCGAGCCCGACGCCCTTCAGCCGGGCAAAGCTGCGTTCGCCGATCTTCGCCACGGCGGCGCCATCTGCGAAGGTGTCGACCTTCGGCAGCGCCACCGGACGGCCGGCCTGCAGCGCCGCGCGCAGACAGGCGCCGCCGGCGGGCTCGACAAAGGTGTACTGCGTGTCGGTGCCGAAATAGGACAGGATGCCCGCCGCCAGGCCGCCGCCGCCCACCGGGATCACGATGTGATCGGGGGCGCGGCCAAGTTGGGCTTCGATCTCGGCCGCGACGGAGGCCTGCCCCTCGATCACGTCGTCGTCGTCGAAGGGCGACAGGAAATGCCCGCCGGTATCGCGGCAGAAGGCCTGCGCGGCGTGAAGGCAGTCATCGAAATAGTCACCGATCAGGCGGATCTCCACATGGTCGCCGCCGAACATGCGGGTCTTCTGGATCTTCTGCTGCGGCGTCGTCACCGGCATGAAGATCACGCCCCGCACCCCGAAATGGCGGCACATGTAGGCGACACCCTGCGCGTGGTTGCCCGCAGAGGCGGCAACATACAGCTCCACCTCCGGGCGCTTGCGCATGGCGTTCAGCGCGCCGCGCAGCTTGTAGGAGCGCACGGGCGACAGGTCCTCGCGCTTCAGCAGCACCTCGGCGCCGAAGCGTTCGGACAGGTGATCGTTGCGCAGAAGCGGCGTCGCGGGGAAGACCTCGCGCATGGCCGTCTCGGCGGCGCGGGCAATATCCTGGAACTCGGTCATGGTCCCGTGCTGGCACCGGCTGCGGCGCTTGGCAAGTGGGATCAGCGCCGCAGGACCCCTGCGTGGAAGATCGCCGTGACGGCGGTGGTGTGGATCAGCACCTGCACCCAGAAGGTGACGAGCACGAACACCGCGTCGAGCGCGCTGGCTGCGGCACCCTCGACCGGGATCATCAGCTGGATGCCCACGGACATGACGAAGAGCGCCACGGCCAGCCCGAAGAGAGGCGCGGCCTGCTTGCCCGTGGCGGCCCATGCCTCGTGCAGGCGCATCACGCGGTCCACGGCGATGCCGGGCAGCACCGGGCTGAGCCGCAGGAAGACCCAGAACACCATGAACCATACGATGTTTATCAGGAAGGCATGCACCAGCGGCCCGGGGCGCAGCAGCATGTCGAGGAAGATCAGGATCAGCACACCGGCGAACAGCAGGCCGAAGATCAGCCGGAACAGCCGCCAGCCGTAGCGCGTGAAGACGTCGATGGGGCGGTCGGTGGCCAGTGGATGCTGCGGTTCCGCCAGAAGCAGGAAGCGGTGCCAGCGCACGGCGAACCACGCGACGCACAGGCTGAAGACGATGAGCATGCCGGCGGCCGCGGCGATGGCCAGGAACACGCTGTCGCCCATGCCCTGCGCGTAACCGAGGTAGTTGTACCAGACCACAAGCCCCGCCACGACCGGGACAACCGACAGCCGCAGACCCTGGAAGATGTGCCTGTTGATGAGGTGAACGGTCAGGACGATGAGCGAGACGAGGGGCAAGGGCGTGCTGTTCCGGAAAGAGGCGGATGGCCCAGAAGGAAGGCGCAGGGCGCACGGGTGTCAAGACCTGCAGCCCGGCCACGGCGGCCTGTCCTGCGGCCATGCGCCGGTGTCCACCTTGCCCATGCGGCAAAAACCCGTTACGCACCGCGCCAAATCTGCGATGAGGATCATCCACATGAACGCGCCCAAGAAAGTCGTGCTGGCCTACTCCGGCGGCCTCGACACTTCCATCATCCTGAAATGGCTGCAGACCGAATACGGCTGCGAGGTGGTGACCTTCACCGCCGATCTCGGCCAGGGCGAGGAGCTGGAACCGGCGCGAAAGAAGGCCGAGCTTCTGGGGATCAAGCCGGAAAACATCTACATCGAGGACGTCCGCGAGGAATTCGTGCGTGACTTCGTCTTCCCGATGTTCCGCGCCAACGCGGTGTATGAAGGTCTGTACCTGCTGGGCACCTCCATCGCGCGTCCGCTGATCTCCAAACGGCTGGTGGAGATCGCCGAGGAAACCGGCGCCGATGCCATCGCGCATGGCGCCACCGGCAAGGGCAACGACCAGGTGCGGTTCGAACTCTCTGCCGCCGCGCTGAACCCCGACATCAAGTGCATCGCGCCTTGGCGGGAGTGGAACCTGA
The DNA here is from genome assembly GCF_030126985.1 of Sagittula sp. MA-2. Classification (GTDB taxonomy): domain Bacteria; phylum Pseudomonadota; class Alphaproteobacteria; order Rhodobacterales; family Rhodobacteraceae; genus Sagittula. The sequence goes on from NZ_CP126145.1 coordinate 4,363,141, forward strand.
ACTCGCGCACCTCGCTTCTGGCGTTTGCCGAGGAGAACCAGATCCCGATCGCCAAGGACAAGCGGGGCGAGGCGCCGTTCAGCGTGGACGCGAACCTGCTGCACACCTCGTCGGAGGGCAAGGTGCTGGAGGACCCGGCCGAGAACGCGCCGGATTACGTCTACCAGCGCACGGTGAACCCGGAAGACGCGCCGGACACGCCGGAGGTCATCGAGATCACCTTTGAAAAGGGCGACGCGGTGGCGATCAACGGCGAGGCGATGAGCCCGGCGACGATCCTGACGCAGCTCAACGAATATGGCCGCAAGCATGGCGTGGGCCGTCTGGACTTCGTCGAGAACCGTTTCGTCGGCATGAAGTCCCGCGGCATCTACGAGACGCCCGGCGGCACGATCCTTCTGGAAGCGCACCGCGGCATCGAGCAGATCACGCTCGACAGCGGCGCGGGCCACCTGAAGGACAGCCTGATGCCGCGCTATGCGGAACTGATCTACAACGGCTTCTGGTTCTCGCCGGAGCGCGAGATGCTGCAGGCCGCCATCGACAAGAGCCAGGAACTGGTCTCGGGCACCGTGCGGCTGAAGCTTTACAAGGGGTCGGTGCGCACCGTGGGCCGCTGGTCGGAGGCGTCGCTCTACTCGGAAGCGCACGTGACCTTCGAGGACGACGCCGGTGCCTACGATCAGAAGGACGCGGCGGGCTTCATCCAGCTCAACGCCCTGCGCCTGCGTCTGCTCGCGGCGCGGAAGCGTCGTTTGGGCTGACGGCTACGTCCGCAACGTCACTCTTGCATAGTCCCTCGTGCCGGGCACATTCGCGCGGTACGAGGGAGACAGCATGAGCCTGACAGACATTCGCGACAAGATGCAGCGTGGGCTCGACAAGCGCCCGCTGAACGAGGTGATTAAGTTCGACTGCGGGGCGGACGGGTCGATCACGCTTCAGGACGGGCAGGCCGTGCTGGAGGATCGCCCCGCGCAGTGCACCATCCACATGACGGCGGACAACCTGCGCAAGCTGATCCAGGGCAAGATGAACCCGATGACCGGCTTTGCCATGGGCAAGATCCGCGTGTCGGGGGACATGGCCTTGGCGATGAAGCTGGGACAGCTTCTGGGCTGAAACAAAGACCGATTTTGCGATGAATGACCCCGGCGGAACGCTCCGCCGGGGTCTTTTTCGGACTGCTCTTATTGCGCGGTGATGGTGGCCATCACGAGGCTGCCGTCCGGCTTGATCGGGCCGTCCTCGGTGGCGCCCAGCGTGTATTCGAAAACGCCGGTCGTCATGCCGCCGTCCTCGCCGTGGACCATCAGCATCAGCATGTCGCCCGCAGCGACGTCTTCCTGCAGGATCGCGGCGACGTCCATGTTTTCGCCCATGCGCAGCGGTGCGTAGCCGACAACCGGGCCGGGCTTCATTTCCGCGTCAGTGCGGTGCACGACCATCCAGCCGTTGGCCGGAGCGACGACCTTGGTGGCGGACACGACGCCGTTGGAAACGTCCTGATCCGCGGCCTCGACCATCGGCGCCATGGAGTGGCTGGCGGCAAAGGCGGTGGTTGCGGTCACGGCAATGGCTGCGGCAAGTGCTTGGATTTTCATAATTTCATCTCCCGATCATTTGGGTTTTGCGGGCCTTTGCCCGCGTTGAACACCAGCATCCACGTTCGGGGCTCGGGTGAAGTTTCGAATTTTCTCGGAAATCGTTCACGTCCCTCTCACCTTGCGGTGAAGACATGCCGCGACAGTTGCCACGACGGGCAGGGCGCGCGCAGGGTATTTCCAAAAGGGGATCCGACATGAGCACGATCAGGATTTGGATGACGGTCGCCGCGCTGATCGCGGGGCTTTTGGTACAGGGCCAGCGCGCGGAAGCGGCGGAACTGTTCGTCGCGGGCGGCTGCTTCTGGTGCGTGGAGGCGGATTTCGAGAAGGTCAGGGGCGTGCGGGAGGTCGTGTCGGGCTACACCGGCGGATCGACGAAGAACCCGACCTACAAGGAAGTGTCACGCGGCGGCACCGGCCATTACGAAGCGGTGCGCATCGACTACGACGAAGGCCAGGTCTCTGCCCGGCAGCTTTACGACCTGTTCTTCCGCTCCGTCGATCCGACCGACGCGGGCGGCCAGTTCTGCGACCGGGGCGAAAGCTACCGAACCGCGATATTCGTTACCAATCCTGCCCAGAAGCAGGCCGCAGAAGCCGCCAAGGCCGCGGCGGAGAAGGCGCTCGGCAAGAAGATCGTCACGCCGATCCGGAACGCCGGACCGTTTTACAAGGCCGAGGATTATCACCAGGACTACTACAAGGGCGACAGCCGGACGCTGACCCGCTTTGGCCCGATCAAGCAGAAGGACGCCTACAAGCGCTACCGATCGGGCTGCGGCCGCGACCAGCGGGTGAAACAACTTTGGGGCGAGGCCGCGCCCTTCGTGAACTGAGAGGGCCGAGCGCTCAGCCGAAGGCGTCCTGAACCTCTTTCAGGTCCGGGATCACGTCGGCGGTGCCGTAGCGCGTGACCATCAGTGCGCCGGCCTTCTGCGCAAGACCGATCGCCTGTTCCATCGGCATGCCACGGTCGAGGCCCGCCAGAAGATAGCCGGTGAAGGTGTCGCCCGCGCCCGTGGTGTCGGCCGGCGTGACCTTCGGTGCAGGCAGGTCGCGGACCGAACCGGCGTCGGTGTTGTGCCAGCGGCATCCGTCGCCACCCAGCGTGATGACCACGTCGCGGACCGGCAGGCTCTCTGCCGCGCGGCCGGTGGCCTGTTCGAGCTGCTGCGCCTCCACCGCGTTCAGGACAAGGATGTCCAGAAGCGGCAGGACGGCAAGTGTCGCCTCTGCCGAGAACGGCGCGGCGGCATAGGCCACCTTCATCCCGCGGCGAGAGGCCTGTTCGGCGGCTTTGCGCTGAAGATTTGTCTCGTTCTGGAAGAGGAAGATGTCGCTGGAGGTCGCGTCGGCCAACGCCTCGGCGATATGCGTCTCTGTCAGGGCATGATTCGCGCCGGGGAAGATGACGATGCTGTTCTCGCCTTCGGCATCCAGAAGGACGATGGCGTGGCCCGTGGTCTCTTCGACCTCTCGCAGCTGGCGCGTATCGACGCCGTATTCCGTCAGGCGCTGGACCGCCCATGCGCCATCCGCGCCGACTGCCCCGATGTGCAGGCAATGCGCGCCCGCCCGGGCCGCAGCCACGGACATGTTGGCGCCCTTGCCGCCCAGACCGCGGGTAAAGTTCGTCGCGGCCAGTGTCTCACCGGCGACAGGAAGGTGCGGAAGACGATAGAAGAGATCCGCATTCACGGACCCGAGGTTGAAGATTGTCATGTGCCCATCTGCAATAAACTGGTGCTACGCGATATTCCGATGTCCTGCGATCCTGCAGATGGCAGGCATTCCTGAAATGCCGTTGCGCTCTTCACGATGCAGCGCTTCGGCGCTGAATTCAACACGAAGACGTTTGACCGTCGCGGTCACCGAGATCATCGAGCAATAGGGACGGGCGGCGCGGGACCGTCCCGCGCCGCCCGGTTTTCGGATATGGCTGTCAGCCGACCTTGCAGGCGGCCAGAACCGCCATGTTCAGGATGTCGTTCGCGGTGGACGAGGACGAACAGATCTGGATGGAATGATCGACGCCGGCCAGGATCGGCCCGATGATCGTGGCGCCCGCCATTTCCTGCATCAGCTTGGTCGAGATCGAGGCCGAGTGCCGCGCCGGGACGACGAGGATGTTCGCCGGGCCGGTGAGGCGCTGGAACGGGTAGGATTCCTGCGCCTTGGGGTTAAGCGCCACGTCGACCGTCATCTCGCCCTCGTACTCGAAGGACACGCCCCGCTGGTCGAGAACGCGCGGCGCGATGTGCATCTTCTCGGCCCGCTCGGACACCGGGTAGCCGAAGGTCGAGAAGCTGACAAAGGCGACGCGCGGCTCCAGCCCGAGGTGCCGCGCCACGTCGGCGGCCCGTTCGGCGATGGTGGCGAGGTCCTGTTCGTTCGGCCATTCGTGCACCAGCGTGTCCGAGATCAAAACGATCCGGCCCTTGTGCAGGATGGCGGTGACACCGGCGGCGCCGTGTTTGGCATCGGCATCGATGACGTGGTTGACCAGTTGCAGCACATGCGCGGACTTGCGCGTCGCGCCCGTGACCAGACCGTCGCCATGCCCATGCGCCAGCATAAGCGCGCCAAAGACGTGGCGGTCGCGGGCGGCAAGCCGGTGCACGTCCTGGCGGTCCATGCCACGGCGTTGCAGGCGTTCGTAGAGGAAGTCCTTGTAGGTCTGCAGGTGGCGGCTGTTGGCGGCGTTGACCACCTCGAGCTCGCGCACCGCGTCGGCGAGGCCCGCTTCTTCCAGCTTCTGCTTCACGTCCGCCTCACGGCCCACGACCAGCGCCTTGCCGAAGCCGTTCCGCTGGTAAAGGACGGCGGCGCGCAGCACGCGGGGATCGTCGCCTTCGGCAAAGATCATGCGGGCTTGCGCGGCGCGGGCACGGTTGTTGATCGACCGCAGGATCGGCGTCGTCGGGTCCATGCGCGCCTTCAGCCGTTCCGTGTAGGCGCCCATGTCGACGATCGGACGCCGGGCCGCGCCAGTGTCCATGCCGGCGCGCGCCACGGCGGGCGGAATACGGTGGATCAGGCGCGGATCGAAGGGCGTCGGGATGATGTAGTCACGCCCGAAGGAAAGCGTCTTGCCATAGGCGAGGCCCACCTCGTCCGGCACATCCTCGCGCGCCAGCGCCGCCAGCGCTTCCGCACAGGCGATCTTCATCTCGTCGTTGATGGCCCGCGCGTGGATGTCGAGCGCGCCGCGGAAGAGGTAAGGGAAACCAAGGACGTTGTTCACCTGGTTGGGGTAGTCGGAACGCCCGGTCGCCACGATGGCGTCGGGCCGGACCTCGTGCGCCTCTTCCGGCGTGATCTCGGGATCAGGGTTCGCCATGGCGAAGATCACCGGGTCCTCGGCCATGTCCATCACCATCTGCTGGGTGACGGCGCCCTTGGCGGAGACGCCGAGGAACACGTCGGCCCCCTTCATCGCATCTTCGAGCGTGCGCATTTCGGTCTTGACGGCATGGGCGGACTTCCACTGGTTCATGCCCTCGGTGCGGCCCTGATAGATCACGCCCTTGGTGTCACACATGACGCAATTCTCGTGCTTCGCGCCCATCGACTTCAGCAGTTCGAGGCAGGCGATCCCCGCCGCGCCGGCGCCGTTCAGCACGATGCGCACGTCCTCGATCTTCTTTCCTGACAGGTGCAGCGCGTTGATCAGGCCCGCCGCGCAGATCACCGCCGTTCCGTGCTGGTCGTCGTGGAAGACGGGGATGTCCATCTGCTCCTTGAGCGTCTGCTCGATGATGAAGCATTCGGGCGCCTTGATGTCCTCGAGGTTGATGCCGCCGAAGGTCGGGCCCATCAGCCGGACCGCCTTGATGAATTCTTCCGGGTCTTCGGTGTCGAGCTCGATGTCGATGGAGTTCACGTCGGCGAACCGCTTGAAGAGCACGGACTTGCCCTCCATCACCGGCTTCGACCCGAGCGCGCCGAGATTGCCGAGGCCCAGCACAGCGGTGCCGTTCGAGATTACCGCGACGAGATTGCCCTTGTTGGTGTAGTCGTAAGCCAGTTCGGGGTTCGCTGCGATGTCCTCGCAGGGGACCGCCACGCCGGGGGAATAGGCGAGCGACAGGTCGCGCTGGGTGGTCATCGGCACGGTTGCCTGAACCTCCCACTTGCCCGGTGTCGGCTCCAGGTGGAAGGCAAGCGCCTCTTCGCGTGTGAACTTCACTCTTGCCATGGACCGGTCTCCCCCCGTTTAGGTGTCTGGCCTCATTACCTCCGGTTTGACCGGGCAACAATGGGGGAAGGGCCGTGGTAGCGCGACCAGTGCAACGGCTGCGGCCCGCCTCCGGCCCGACCGGCCCTTTCGCAGCGCGACCGGCCTGATATACCGCTTCGGACCAAGCGGAAGGGAAGGTCCATGTCCAACGTCACACCGATGATGGCACAATATCTGGAGATCAAGGCGCAGTACCCCGACGCGCTGCTGTTCTACCGGATGGGTGACTTCTACGAGATGTTCTTTGACGACGCGGTGGCGGCGTCCGAGGCGCTGGACATCGCCCTGACGAAACGCGGCAAGCACGACGGCGACGACATCCCGATGTGCGGTGTCCCGGTGCACGCGGCGGAGGGCTATCTGCTGACGCTGATCCGCAAGGGTTTCCGCGTCGCGGTGGGCGAACAGCTCGAAAGCCCTGAAGAGGCGAAGAAGCGCGGCTACAAGGCGGTGGTGAAGCGCGACGTGGTGCGGCTGGTGACGCCGGGCACGCTGACGGAGGACACGCTGCTGGAGGCGCGGCGGCACAATTTTCTGTGCGCTTTGGGCAATGTCAGAGACGAATGGGCGCTGGCATGGACGGATATTTCCACCGGCGCGTTTCACGTGATGCCTCTGGGACAGGCACGGATCGGCGCGGAACTGGCGCGGCTTGCCCCGTCGGAAGTGCTGGTCTCGGACAAGGTGGACGAGACCCTGCGCGAGGTGCTGGGCGATCTGGGGATCGAGGCGACGGTGCTGGGCGCGGCGTCCTTCGAGTCGGGCGCGGCAGAGCAACGCCTGTGCAGCACCTTCGCGGTGCAGACCCTGGCGGGGTTCGGGTCGTTTTCCCGGGCGGAACTGTCCGCCATGGGCGCGCTGGTCGATTATCTCGACATCACGCAGAAGGGCCGGTTGCCGCTGCTGCAGACCCCGAAGCAGGAGGCCGGCGCACGGCTGATGCAGATCGACGCCGCGACGCGCCGGAACCTCGAACTGACCTCTGCCATGTCGGGCGGGAGGGCCGGATCGCTGCTGGCGGTGATCGACCGGACGGTGACATCGGGCGGGGCGCGGTTGCTGGAACGGCGGGTCTCCTCGCCTTCGCGCGACCTTGCGGTGATCGGGGAGCGGCTGGAAGCGGTGCGTTGGGGCGTGGAAGGGTCGTTCTCCGACGGGCTGCGCGAGCTGCTGCGGCGTGTGCCGGACTTGGAGCGTGCGCTGTCGCGGCTGGGTCTGGACCGGGGCGGGCCGCGCGACCTGACCGCCGTGCGCAGCGCCCTGACCCAGGCAGAGACGATACGCGACCGGCTGGACGGCGTGGAACTGCCAACGCTTTTGGGCCGGAGTAGAGACGCATTGGCCGGTCATGATGCTCTGCTGGAACTGCTGGATGCCGCGCTGGTGGCGGAGCCGCCGCTGCGGGTGTCCGATGGCGGGTTCATCGCGCCGGGCTACGACCAGGCGCTGGACCAGGCGCGGACCCTGCGGGACGAGGGCAGGGGCGTGATCGCCCGGATGCAGGGGGAATACGCCGAGGAAACCGGGATCGGGTCGCTTAAGATCAAGCACAACAACGTGCTGGGCTATTTCATCGAGGTGACGGCCACCCATGCCGACAAGATGCACGCCCGCAGCGATCGGTTCATCCATCGTCAGACAACCGCCAACCAGGTGCGCTTTACCACCACCGAACTGTCAGAGCTGGAAACGCGCATCCTGAACGCCGGGGCGGAGGCGGCGGAGATCGAAAAGCGGCTCTATGACGCCTTGAGACGCGAAATTCTGGATCGGGCAGGGGTACTCTCCGAGCTGGCGTTTTCGCTGGCCGAGTTCGATCTTGCGCTTGGGCTTGCGGAACTGGCGCGGCAACGGGACTGGTGCCTGCCGAAGGTCGACGACAGCCGCGCCTTCGATATCGAAGCGGGGCGGCATCCGGTCGTGGAGGCGGCGTTGCAGAAGGCCGGTGAGCCGTTCATCGCCAACGACTGCGCGCTGAGCGCCGAGGGGGACGCCGCTTCGGTCCGGCTGCTGACCGGCCCGAACATGGCCGGTAAGTCGACCTATCTCAGGCAGAACGCGCTGATCGCGCTGCTGGCGCAGATCGGGTCCTATGTTCCGGCGAGGTCGGCTCACATCGGGGTGGTCAGCCAGATCTTCAGCCGGGTCGGAGCCTCTGACGATCTGGCGCGCGGGCGGTCGACCTTCATGGTCGAGATGGTGGAAACCGCCGCGATCCTGAACCAGGCGGACGACCGGGCGCTGGTGATCCTCGACGAGATCGGGCGCGGCACGGCCACCTATGACGGGCTGAGCATCGCCTGGGCGACGCTGGAGCATCTTCACGAGGTCAACCGCGTGCGCGGGCTGTTCGCGACGCACTACCACGAACTGACCGTTCTGGCCGGAAAGCTGCCGGGCGTGAAGAACGCCACCGTGGCGGTGAAGGAGTGGGAGGGCGATGTGATCTTCCTGCACGAGGTGCACGACGGTGCGGCCGACCGGTCCTATGGTGTGCAGGTGGCGCAACTGGCCGGGCTGCCCAAGGCGGTCATCACAAGGGCCCGCGACGTTCTGGAAGCGCTGGAGAAGGGGGAGCGGGAACGCGCCTCGCCCAAGGCGCTGATCGACGATCTGCCGCTGTTCTCTGCCGCGGCGAAGGCACCGGCACCCGCTGTTTCACGGGAAACACCTTCGGCGGTCGAGGAAAAACTTGCGGCGATCATCCCGGATGAGATGTCGCCGCGCGAAGCCCTGCAAGTGCTCTACGACCTCAAGGCGCTCGTAAAGGGGTGAGAAGGTGGGTCACTGACCCACCTTCCCTTGGTATCTGGTTCAGCTTGCCGGCGTGGAGCTGACGCCGACCTGTGCGGGGCGCAGCAGACGGTCGTGCAGCATGAAGCCCTCGGCAGAGACCTGGATGATCTCGCCCGACGTGGTGCCCGGCACCGGGGCCTCGAACATCGCTTCGTGCAGTTTGGGATCGAACCGCTCACCGATTTCCGGCGACACGCGGGTCATGCCGTGGCGGTCGAAGACGTTCATCAGTTCTTTCAGCGTCAGTTCGACGCCTTCCACAAGCGCCGTCGACGCGTTGGAGCCGTCCTCCTTCGCCGCAAGCAAGGCGCGGTTCAGGTTGTCGTAGACCGGCAGCAGATCGCGCGCGATGCGGGAACCGCCGTAGGCCTGTGCTTCCTGCCGGTCCTTGGCGGCACGCTTGCGCGCGTTCTCCGCATCGGCCAGCGCCCGCATGAAGCGGTCCTTGTAGTCGTCGCGTTCGGCGCGGAGGGCGTCCACTTCCGCGGCCTCGTGGTCAATCTCTTCCTCGGCACCGGCATAGGTTTCGGCTTCGGCGCTTTCGACATCGTCGAGGAATTGCTCTTCTTTCGGATCTGCCATTCTTCACCTCTGGCTCCGGTCGGTGATCAGCTTGCCGACCAGTTGCGCTGTATAATCCACGATCGGGACGATGCGTCCGTAGTTCAGACGGGTGGGTCCGATGACCCCCACTGCACCGATGATCTTTCGGTCTGCGTTCATATATGGAGAGACCACCAGAGAGGAACCCGAAAGTGAGAAAAGTTTGTTCTCCGAGCCGATAAAAATGCGCACCCCTTCGCCGTCTTCGGCCAATTCGAGGAACTCTGCGATGTCTCTTTTGCGTTCGAGGTCGTCGAACAGGCTGCGGATTCGGTCCAGCTCTTCCTCGGCCGACTCATCCAGAAGATTCGCGCGGCCCCGCACGATCAGCCGTTCGGAGCTGCGACCCTCGCCATCCCAGACGGCGATGCCCGCGTCGATGAGGTCGGCGGCGAGCGTGTCGATTTCCTGACGGCGGGCCTTTACCTCGGCCTGCATGACCTTGCGGAGATCGGAGAGGGTGCGTCCCTCTGCCAGGGCGTTGATGAAGTTCGCCGCCTCGCGCATCGCCGAAGGGGTCAGGCCCGGCGGCGGCGTGAAGACGCGGTTTTCCACGTGGCCGTCGGCGAAGACGATGACCACCAGCGCGCGGTCCTGCGCGAGCGAGACGAAGTCGATGTGCTTCAGCGGCGCTTCGTGTTTCGGGGTCAGCACGAGGGAGGCGCCGCGCGTCACGCCGGAGAGGGCCGACCCGATCTCGTCCAGCAGGCCGCCGACATCACCGCTGCGCCCGACGGTGGCGTCGAGCTTTTCCCGGTCGCTATTGTCGAGGTCGCGGACTTCAAGCAGGCCATCGACAAACATCCGCAGACCGAGTTGCGTGGGCACGCGGCCTGCCGAGACATGCGGGCTATCGAGCAAACCGAGGAACTCGAGGTCCTGCATCACGTTGCGGATGGTCGCCGCCGAGATGCGCTCCGACAGCATCCGCGTCAGGCTGCGGGAGCCCACCGGTTCGCCGCTTTCCAGGTAGCCTTCGACCACCCGGCGAAAGACTTCGCGGGATCTGTCGTTCAGCTCGGAGAGAATTTCGTTTGCCTCGGCCATTCTTATCCCTTCGCCCGTCATTAAAGTGCATGCCGGACGCGCGTCAATCGGGGTTGCGCTTACGGGTGCGCCCTGTCTATCCCGTGACAAACACGAAAGGACAGATCATGCGACCGTCGGGACGAGACTTAAGCGAGATGCGCCCGGTTTCAATCGAAACCGGGGTAACGAAGCACGCAGAGGGATCTTGCCTCATCAAGATGGGGGACACGCATGTCCTGTGCACCGCATCTTTGGAAGAGCGGGTGCCGCCTTTCGTGAAGGGCAGCGGGCAGGGCTGGGTGACGGCGGAATACGGCATGCTGCCGCGGTCGACCTCTTCCCGGATGCGACGCGAAGCGGCGATGGGCAAGCAGGGCGGGCGTACGGTGGAAATCCAGCGCCTGATCGGCCGCGCCCTGCGCGCGGGTGTCGACCGCAACGCCCTGGGCGAACGTCAGATCACCGTGGACTGCGACGTGATCCAGGCGGACGGCGGCACGCGCTGCGCCTCGATCACCGGCGGCTGGGTGGCTTTGCGGCTGGCGGTAAACAAGCTGATGAAGGCCGGCGACATCGTCACCGATCCGCTGATCTCGGAGGTCGCGGCGGTGAGTTGCGGGATCTACGCGGGGCAGGCAGTTCTTGACCTCGATTACCCTGAGGACAGTGAGGCCGGCGTTGACGGCAACTTCATCCTGCGCGGCGACAACGCGCTGATCGAAGTGCAGATGAGCGCGGAAGGGTCCGTCTTTTCCCGCACCCAGATGACGCAGCTGATGGACCTGGCCGAAAAAGGCGTGGCGGACCTGGTCGCAGCACAGCGGGCGGCGGTGAAATGACACGCAAGTTCGAGGGCGACAGGATCCTTGTCGCCACCCACAACAAGGGCAAGCTGGAAGAGATCGCCGATCTGCTGAAGCCGTTCGGGGTCGAAGTTGTCGGCGCCGCGGGCATGGGTTTGCCGGAGCCGGTCGAGGACGGCACGACCTTTGTCGAGAACGCGCGGATCAAGGCGCATGCCGCGGCAAAGGCCACCGGCCTGCCCGCACTGTCCGACGATTCCGGGATCGAGATCGATGCGCTCGACAAGGCGCCGGGGGTCTACACCGCGGATTGGGCAGAAACAGAGACTGGTCGTGACTTCGTGATGGCCATGACGAAATCGCACGACCTGCTGGTGAAGTCCGGCGCGCCTGAGCCCTGGACCGCGCGGTTCTGCTGCACGCTGGTGCTGGCCTGGCCGGACGGTCAGGACGAAGTGTTCCCCGGCAAGATGGAAGGCCGCGTGGTCTGGCCGATGCGCGGGGAGCAGGGACATGGGTACGATCCGATCTTCCAGCCCGAAGGGTACGACGTGACCTTCGGAGAGATGGATCGCTGGGAAAAGAACAAGATCAGCCACCGCGCCGATGCGTTCCGCAAGTTCGTTGACGGCTGCTTTGCCTGAGAACTGGCAGCAGGGGGGCTTTGGGCTTTACGTGCATTGGCCGTTTTGCGAGGCCAAATGCCCTTACTGCGACTTCAACAGCCATGTCGTTCGGGAAATCGACCAGACCCGCTGGGCCGCGGCGCTTGCCTCGGAAGTACGGCGCGTGGCGGCGGAGACGCCTGGGCGGGTACTGGGGTCGATCTTCTTCGGGGGCGGCACGCCGTCGTTGATGGCGCCGGAGACCGTCGCGGCCGTGCTCGACGCGGCCCGGGAGGGCTGGACCTTCGGCAACAACATCGAGATCACGCTGGAAGCCAATCCGCGGTCCGTCGAGGCGGCCCGGTTCGAAGGCTATGCACGTGCGGGGGTCAACCGCGTGTCCCTGGGTGTCCAGTCGCTGCGGGAACCGGATCTGCGCCGACTGGGCCGGCTTCACGATGTAGGCGAGGCGCGGGCCGCCTTCGGGATTGCTCGTGAAGTTTTTGACCGTGTCAGCTTCGACCTGATCTATGCGCGGCAAGGCCAGACGCTGGCCGACTGGGACGAGGAACTGGGTGAGGCGCTCGACATGGCGGTCGACCACCTGTCGCTCTACCAACTGACCATCGAGCCTGGCACGGCCTTCTGGGACCGGTCTCAGGCTGGCAAGCTGGGCGGTTTGCCGAGTGACGATCTTGGCGCCGACATGTACGAGCTGACCCAGGAAATGTGTGCGCGGGCCGGGATGCCAGCCTACGAGGTTTCGAACCACGCACGCTCCGATGCGGAGTCGCGGCACAACCTTGTTTATTGGCGGTATGGTGACTGGGTTGGCGTCGGTCCCGGCGCCCATGGACGTTTCGATCTTGGGCCGCAGCGGATCGAAAGCGTGGCCTGGAGAATGCCCGGGCGCTGGCTGTCCGCCGTGGAAGAGGCGCAAGACGGAGACGAAAGCCGTACGGCCGTTGGCGGGGACGATCAGGCGATCGAATACCTCATGATGGGGCTTCGCCTGTCAGAGGGACTTGATTTGGCGAGGTTACACCAGATGTCGCTGAATGTCGCCCAATCGGCGCAAGTTGCGTCTCTGCAGGAGATGGAGCTTCTGGAATTGTCCGCCGGAAGGTTGATCGCAACCCCCCGGGGACGCCTGGTTCTGAACTCAGTGATCGAGGCGCTTCTGCCTTAACGGTACGTGCTCAGCAGCCCGCAGAGCGCGTCGAGATGTTCCAGCGTGTCGTAGGAAATCGACAGTCTGCCTTTCTCTTGCCCCGGCTTGTGGTCGATCTGAACCTTCATGCCGAGAGCCGCGGAGAGGTCCGCTTCGAGCGCCTTCGTGTCGGCGTCCTTGTCCATCTGGAACGCGCCGTCGGTCGAGGGCTTGCGGGGCTTCTCCGGGTTGGGACCGGATTTGACGAGCTTTTCCGTATCACGGACGGAGAGACCCTTTTCAACGATGGTCTTTGCGAGCACTTCGGGGTTCGGCGCCGTGATCAGCGCGCGGGCATGTCCGGCGCTGAGGCTGCCCTCGGAGACCATTTCCTGGACGCTTTCCGGCAGGTTCAGAAGCCGCATCAGGTTCGCGATGTGCGAGCGGCTTTTGCCGAGAGCCTCGGCCAGCTTTTCCTGAGTGTGACCGAACTTGAACATCAGCTGGCGATAACCGGCGGCCTCTTCCATCGGGTTCAGGTCGGCCCGTTGAATGTTCTCGATGATCGCGATTTCGAGGACTTCAGTGTCGTTGAAATCGCGGACAAGGACGGGCACCTCGTGGAGTTGCGCCATCTGCGCGGCACGCCACCGGCGTTCGCCCGCAACGATCTCGTACATGCTCGCGTCGTTGGGATCCTGCCGGACGATAAGCGGCTGGATGACGCCTTTGGTTCGGATGGAGTTCGCGAGGTCGTCCAGGTGTTCCTGCGTGAAGGTCCGGCGCGGCTGGTCCGGGTTCGGGCGCAACTGCTCGATCGGGAGCAGACGGTCCGGGCGGCGGGGACCTTCCTGCGGGGCGCTGTCCGCGGCCGGTGTCACGTCTGCCATCAACGCCGACAGGCCACGACCAAGGCCGCGACGGTTGTCTTTTTTCTCTGCCATGTGAGCCTCCTCTGTCACGCCGATCCTTAGGCTGCGTGTTTTTCGTTCTTCTTGATGAGTTCTGCCGCGAGCGCGCGATAGGCTTGGGCGCCCTTCGAGGCCGTGTCGTAGGCCAGAACGGGCAGGGCATAAGACGGCGCTTCGCTGACGCGGACATTCCGGGGGATGACTGTGCTGAAGACCAGATCGCCGAGATTGGAGCGCGCGTCCGCTTCGACCAGTTGGGACAGGTTGTTCCGTGCGTCGTACATCGTCAGGACGATGCCCTCGATCCGGAGGCTGGGATTTGCTGACTGGCGGACTTCGCGAATGGTCAGCATGAGTTGCGACAGACCTTCGAGAGCGAAGAATTCGCTTTGCAGCGGCACGAGGACGGAATGCGAGGCAACCATCGCGTTCACCGTCAGAAGGTTAAGCGAGGGCGGGCAATCGATCAGGACAACGTCAAAGTCCAGCTTCGCCATAGCGGGTTGGCGCAGGGCATCGTGCAGAAGGTAGCTGCGTTTTTCGTTCGAGATCAGCTCGATATCGGCGGAGCTGAGATCGACGGTCGCCGGGATCAGGTGAAGATTTTCCGTCGACGTGGAGAGGATCACGGAATCGAGGTCGGCCTCGTCCAGCAGGAGCTCGTAGGTCGTGTATTCACGATCTTCCGGCTCGATCCCCAAACCGGTCGATGCGTTGCCCTGAGGGTCCAGATCGACAACCAGAACTTTCTGGCCCAGTTCGCACAGCGCCGCGCCCAGATTGATCGTCGTGGTTGTCTTGCCAACGCCACCCTTCTGGTTTGCAACGGCGATGATTCGAGGCCCGTTTGGCCGCAGTGGATCAGTCATGTGCGAGATCTCGTATTTCCAGAACGACGGCATCTGCGTCCGTCTTGCTTGTATGCGCAGTATAACCGAATTGCCATTGCGCGCGTGCATCTTCGAGCTCTTTTCCCCAAGTTTTCCCTTTGAGAAACAGGGCTATGCCTGAGGGTTTCAGATGGTGGCTGGCGAACTGGCAAAGAGCCGGAAGCGGGGCCAAGGCGCGTGCAGTCAGGACATCTGCCGCCAGGGCGGGAAGATCCATAATGCGCTTGCAGACGACATTTGCATCAACCTGCGTTTCGCGCAGAACGGTTCGCAGGAAGCTTGCCTTGCGTTGGTCTGACTCGACGAGCGTAACGTTAAGTTCCGGGTGCGATTCCTCGGCCACAATAGCAATCACGAGGCCGGGGAACCCTCCGCCAGATCCAAAATCGGCCAGTTTGCGACTTTTCCCAGGGATCAGATCCATGAGCTGGGCGGAATCCTGAAAATGGCGACTTGCAGCATCGTTCAAGGTGTTTTGTGAAACCAGGTTTATGACCGGGTTCCACTTTTTAAGAAGCGAAAGATAGAGCTCGAGCTTCTCCGATGTTTCACGTGAAACATTCAAAGCTGGTCCAAGGTTCAGATCCATCACGCGACGGTCTTGCGCTCTACTTGCCGCAGCTTGGCGAGGATGAGCATCAAAGCAGCAGGGGTCATTCCTTCAATACGCGATGCCTGAGCGATGGATTCGGGGCGCACATCGTCCAGTTTTTTCCGAAGCTCGTTGGACAGGCTCGGAAGCGCATTGAAATCAAAATCGGGCGGGATGCGAACAGCCTCGTCGCGCCTCAGCGTATGAACGTCCCTGGCTTGGCGATCCAGATAGTTCGCATAAAGCGCTTCTTTCTCGATCTGAGCACCGGTGGCTTCGTCGATGCCAAGGAACGCCGGTTCCAGCTTCGAAAGTTGGGTGAGCGTGACGTCTTTGAAAGACAGAAGCTGGAAGCCTGAACGACGCGTTCCATCCTGATTGACCGCTATTCCCAACGTCTTCACCTGCGAGGGCGTGAAGGACGTCTCTTCCAAAAGACGTTTGCCGGCATTCAAAGCTTCCATTTTCTGAGTGAATGCCCTGGCGCGTTCTTCAGAAACGATCCCCAGATCAATGGCCTTCGGCGTCAGACGTTGGTCCGCGTTGTCGGCCCGGAGCGAAAGGCGGAACTCTGCTCGGCTGGTAAACATGCGGTAAGGCTCCGTCACGGACCGGGTCGTCAGATCGTCAATCATAACGCCAATGTAGCTGTCGGTACGCGAGAACTGTATCCGGTCTCGCCCCAAGGCATTGGCCGCGGCATTCAATCCCGCTACAAGCCCCTGAGCGGCGGCTTCTTCGTAACCGGTCGTGCCATTGATTTGCCCAGCCAGATACAGACCTTCGAGTTGTTTAACCCGCAGGGTGGAATCGAGCGAGGTCGGATCGACGAAATCATATTCGATGGCATAGCCCGGTTGCAGGATCTCGACATTTTCCAGTCCTGCAATGCTGCGAACGTAATCCTTCTGAACCTCAGCGGGAAGCGACGTGGAGATTCCGTTTGGGTAGATGGTGTCGGTGTCGAGACCTTCCGGCTCCAGAAAGACCTGATGCGACTCCTTCTCCGCAAACCGCACCACTTTGTCTTCGATGGAAGGGCAATACCTGGGCCCAATCCCCTCGATATGACCGCCGTACATGGCGGACCGTCCGAGGTTTTCCCGAATGATCTCGTGGGTCCTGGCGTTTGTGTAGGTGATCCCACAGGAAATCTGCCGTGCTTCTGGTGCCTTGGAGAGGAAAGAGAAGAGGACCGGATCCTCATCGCCGGGCTGCTGTTCGAGCCCGCCCCATGCTATCGTCTTTCCGTTCAGCCTGGGCGGTGTGCCGGTTTTCAGACGACCAAGTGGAAGACCCAACTCGTCGATGCGCTCCGCCAGACGGACCGCGGGGTCGTCACCGACCCTCCCGCCGGGGTAGGAGCGATCACCGATATGAATCATGCCGCGCAGGAAAGTGCCACTGGTCAGGACGACGGACCGGGCCGAGATACTCTGTCCGTCACGCAGGACCACACCGCAAATGCGCCCACCCTCAATGGAAAAGTCTACCACCTCGGCTTCGACGATCTCCAAGTTCTCGACCGAGGTAAGCGTCTCCCGCATCTTTTCCGCATACCGTTTACGGTCAGCCTGCGCGCGCGGGCCTTGAACGGCGGGTCCTTTACGGCGGTTCAGAAGACGAAACTGGATTCCTGCGTAATCGGCAACGCGACCCATGACACCATCCAGCGCGTCGATCTCCCGTACGAGATGACCCTTACCGAGACCACCGATCGCCGGATTACAGGACATCACGCCAAGGTCGGTTTTCTTGAGCGTCACAAGCGCTGTTTTTGCGCCCATCCGCGCAGAAGCAGCCGCAGCATCAGCACCCGCGTGGCCGGCGCCAACGACAACAACATCGAACGTCGATTGTTTCACGTGAAACACTCCTCACTTCCCGATGCAAAACGAAGAGAATATCTCGTCTAGCAAGTGCTCAACTTCAACCTTGCCAACGAGAACTTCCAGTTGGCGAATTCCCAGCCGAATATCCTCACTCAGAATATCGACTTCACTCATTCCGTCTTCCAGACCAGATACGGCCTGCTCAAGATAGGCTCGGCTCCGGATCAGGCTATCCCGATGCCGCTCCCGAGAGGTCAAGCCCATCCCGGCAGTCCGCTCAGAAAGGACCTCCTCAATCCGCGACAAGAGCAGCGGAACACCGTACCCTGTCCGACCGGAAAGTCCGTCCTCGTACACACCTGAATCATCTTTCGCCCAGCGAACGACGTCACCGCACCTTACTTCGATTTCCGGTTGGCCGCCATGCTCCACCAGGTGCACACGCAGGTCAGCGGCTTCTGCCCGCCGACGCGCCAGATCGATACCCAGACGTTCCACAGGATCCTGCGTTTCCCGCAAACCTGCGGTGTCGAGGAATGTCACCGGAAGACCGCCAACCTCCATGCGCACCTCGATCACGTCCCGTGTCGTGCCGGCAATTTCCGAAGTGATTGCCGCATCTCGGCCCGCAAGATTGTTCAGCAGGGTGGACTTGCCCGCATTCGGAGGACCGACAATCGCCACCTCGAACCCAAGACGAACACGCTCCGCCGCATCGAGTCCACGAAGCTCGCTCTGAATGTCGGACAAAACATCCTTCAATAGACCGACGACCTCATCCGTCACATCGACGGGCACGTCCTCATCGACGAAGTCAATCGTCACTTCCAGCAAGGACGCCGCGCGCACCAGCTTCTGACGCCATTCTGACACCCGACCCGACAGCGCCCCGGACAAGACGGCAAGCGCCTGCTTCCGTTGCGCTTCCGTTTCCGCCTCGATCAGATCGGCAAGAGCTTCGACCTGGGTAAAGTCCATGCAGCCATTTTCCAACGCCCGGCGCGTAAATTCCCCCGGTTGCGCCGGTCGGCAGCCATCTACCAGCGCGAGCTCAGCAAGAACCGCCCGCACGACCGCAATGCTTCCATGCAAATGAAACTCGGCGGACTCCTCGCCGGTGAAGCTGGCCCCGGCCGCAAAGGCCACGACCATCGCTTCATCAAGCTGCACGCCAGACCGGTCCCGCAAGGTGCGCAGGACCATGCGCCGCGGTTCGGGAACCGATCCCGCAAGCGCCTTCACGGCCTCCCAGGAACGATCTCCGGACACGCGGACCACTGCGACACCGGACCGACCCGGCGCTGACGCCAAGGCGAAGATCGTATCCATGGCTGCGTCAGCTGTTCATCGAATCGAAGAATTCGGAGTTGGTCTTGGTCTGCTTGAGCTTCGACAGAAGGAATTCGATCGCGTCGGTCGTACCCATCGGGTTCAGGATACGGCGCAGCACAAATGTCTTCTGCAGGTCGATCTTGTCGACCAGCAGATCCTCTTTCCGGGTACCGGACTTGAGGATGTCGATGGCCGGGAAGACCCGCTTGTCCGCCACCTTGCGGTCCAGCACGATCTCGGAGTTGCCGGTGCCCTTGAATTCTTCGAAGATGACTTCGTCCATACGCGAACCCGTGTCGATCAGCGCCGTCGCGATGATGGTCAGCGAACCGCCTTCCTCGATGTTCCGGGCTGCACCGAAGAAACGCTTCGGACGTTGCAGGGCGTTTGCATCGACACCGCCGGTGAGAACCTTGCCGGACGACGGAACAACAGTGTTGAACGCCCTACCAAGTCTTGTGATGGAGTCGAGAAGAATAACAACATCTCGTTTATGTTCGACAAGACGCTTGGCCTTCTCGATCACCATTTCACTGACGGCCACGTGCCGTGTCGCCGGTTCGTCGAAGGTCGAGGAGATCACCTCGCCTTTCACCGAACGCTGCATGTCGGTCACTTCTTCCGGACGCTCGTCGATCAGAAGGACGATCAGGTAGCACTCCGGGTGGTTCTTCTCGATCGACGCCGCGATGTTCTGCAGCAGCACCGTCTTACCTGTGCGCGGCGGCGCGACGATCAGCGACCGCTGGCCCTTGCCGATGGGCGACACCAGGTCGATGATCCGGGCGGAACGGTCCTTGATGGTCGGATCCTCGATCTCCATCTTCAGGCGTTCATCGGGATACAGCGGCGTCAGGTTGTCGAAGGCGATCTTGTGGCGTGCCCGTTCCGGATCTTCGAAGTTGATCGCAGCCACGGACACCAGGGCAAAGTAGCGCTCCTCGTTGTCAGGCGCGCGGATCTCGCCCTCGATACTGTCGCCTGTCCGCAGCGAATACTTCCGGATCATGTCGGGCGACACGTAGATGTCATCCGGACCCGGCAGGTAGTTCGCTTCCGGAGAGCGGAGGAAACCGAAACCGTCTTGGAGCACCTCCAGAACGCCGTCCCCGTAGATGAGCCAGCCTTCGTCGGCCCGCTCCCGGAGAATCTGGAACATCATCTCGCCCTTGCGCATGGTCGAGGCGTTCTCGATCTCCAGCTCTTCCGCCATGGCCAGAAGGTCCTTGGGGCTTTGCGCTTTCAGATCGGCAAGGTTCAGTTTTTCTTCGCTCATACGCCACATCGCGACAGCAAGACGTGTCGCGCTTTCTTCGTTTCTAGGGAGAACATGATCCAGAACAGGACCGACAGAGAGGTAGTCCTTCCGACCCTCCGAAGTCAATGCCTGACTTCCGGGCGGTGTCCCCGGTCATACCAAGATAAATAAAGTAAAGATTTAGAAAGGTTTTTGAAGTGATATGGGGGCTGGATTTCTGTGGATTAAGGAACGGTAAACACACTTACCAACACGCCGCAGACCTATGGAGAACTTCGGGGATCATCTCTGGACGACCCGCGGATGAACTCAGAAATATTTACGTATTTCAAGATCCTAAAGTGATGAAACCGTGTCGGATCGGCTCTGGAAAACCACGGGATGAACCGCATCCGACCGCGATTGTCACGCGCCATGAGATATCCTCGTCAACATGGGCAAGCCCGGCGAAGGGCGAGGGCGGAACTCGCGATCTTTCCCGTGCTTGCATGTAGAACCGAATTTTCGCACAAACGTCATCGATCCAGCCCACACACTCATACCAAGATTTATCCCCATGAAAGAGGACCTGATCCTCGCTTCCGGCTCCGAAATCCGCGCCAGCCTGCTCCGGTCCGCCGGCCTGAACGTCGCGTCAGAGCCCGCCCGGATCGACGAAGACATGATTCGGGAATCGCTGCTTGCCGAAGGCGCGACGCCGCGTGATATCGCCGATACCCTGGCGGAGGCTAAGGCGCAGAAGGTGTCCGGGCGGCATCCATCCGGCCTGGTTCTGGGATGCGATCAGGTGCTGGCGTTCAAGGGCGCCATTCTGTCGAAACCTGCCAGCCGCCAAGAGGCGCGCGGTCAGCTTGTCTCTCTGCGCAGCGAGACACATCAGCTTCTCTCCGCAGCCGTCATTTATGAAGAGGGTAAGCCGGTCTGGCGGCACGTCGGGACCGCGCGGCTGACGATGCGCGCCTTTTCGGACGCCTACCTCGACGCCTACCTCGACAGGAACTGGCCTGACGTCGGCTCCTCCGTCGGTGGCTACAAGCTCGAGAAGGAGGGCGTGCGTCTCTTCGCCCGCATCGAAGGCAGCCATTTCACGATCCTCGGGCTCCCCATGCTCGAACTGCTCAACTTCCTGTCCGTCAGAGGAACCATCCCTTCATGACCCTGCCTCGAATTCCCCTCGCCGCCGTCATCGGCAAGCCCATCGCGCATTCGAGGTCGCCGCGTCTGTTCGCGCACTGGCTCAGGAAGCACGGGATTCCGGGGCACTATATTCCCATCGAGGTGCCCGCCGACAAACTTGCCGAGACCATCCGGCTCTTGCCGGAACTCGGCTTCATGGGCGTCAACGTCACGATCCCTTACAAGGAGAAGATCCTGGAGATTGCCGATCTCGCGTCTGACCGGGCGACGCTGATCGGCGCGGCGAACACCCTGATCTTTAGAAAGGACGGCAGGATCCACGCCGACAACACCGACGGTTATGGGTTCACCGAGAACCTCAGGCAGTCGGCTCCGAACTGGGATCCCTCGGCGGGGCCGGCGGTGGTGTTCGGGGCAGGGGGCGCAGCCCGTGCCGTCATCGCATCCCTGATCGACGTGGGCGTGCCGGAAATCCGGCTGACCAACCGGACACGTGTGCGGGCGGAACAGCTGCGGTCCGATTTCGGCAACCGGGTTCAGGTGCACGATTGGGTGCAGGCTGGCAACATCATCGAGGATTGCCGTACGGTGGTGAACACGACGTCCCTCGGCATGACCGGCAAGCCGGAGTTCCGCGTTCCGCTGGATGCCCTCACTCCGGACATGGTGGTGTCCGATCTCGTCTATACGCCGCTCCAGACCCGGCTCCTGCGCGAGGCCGAGCGTGCCGGCAGCACGGTGGTCGACGGTCTCGGCATGTTGCTGCACCAGGCGGTGCCCGGTTTCGAGCGATGGTTCGGCACCCGGCCGGAGGTCGACGAAGCGACACGCGCCGCCGTCCTGCGATGAGATTCAAGCTGGGGCTGACCGGGTCCATCGGCATGGGCAAGTCGTCGACAGCAACGATCTTTGCCGCCGAGGGATGTGCCGTCTGGGATGCCGACGCTGCGGTGCACAGGCTCTATTCCGCTGGTGGCGCCGCGGTCGATCCGATCGGAGAGCGTTTTCCTGACGCCATCCGGGACGGTGCGGTGTCCCGCGACGTGCTGAAGACCTTGATTGGCCGCGATCCCAAGGCCTTGCCCGATCTCGAACGCATTGTGCATCCGCTGGTCAGGGCAGATCGGGAGGCGTTCGTCAGGGACAACGCCGACAGGATCGGGGTGTTCGACATTCCGCTGTTGTTCGAGACGGGCGGCGACGCCGAGATGGACGCGACCGCCTGCGTCTTTGTTTCACGTGAAATACAGCGTGAGCGTGTCCTTGCGCGGGGCACCATGACCGATGCGGACCTTGAGCGCATCCTGGCCCGGCAGATGCCGTCCGAGGAAAAATGCGCCCGGTCGACATGGACGATAGAGACGGATACGCCTGAACATGCGCGCGCACAGGTGCTTCACATCTTGGGCCAGATCGAAGAAAGGCTGAGACATGCGTGAAATCGTACTCGATACGGAAACCACGGGGTTCGAGCCGGAGCAGGGCGACCGCATCGTCGAGATCGGTGCCGTGGAACTGTTCAACCACGTTCCGACCGGCAACACCTATCACCAGTACATTAACCCGGAACGGTCCATGCCGCAGGAGGCCTTTGCCGTCCACGGCCTGGGCGACGATTTCCTGCGCGACAAGCCGGTCTTTGCCAAGATCGTCGACGAGTTCCGCGCCTTCATCGGCGACTCGAAACTGGTGATCCACAACGCCGCCTTCGACGTGAAATTCCTGAACGCCGAACTACGCTGGGCCAACCGTCCGCCGCTGGCCAAGGACTGCGCCATCGACACTCTGGACATCGCGCGCCGGAAATTCCCCGGCTCACCTGCGTCGCTCGACGCGCTCTGCCGCCGGTTCGGGATCGACAACTCGTCGCGGACGCTGCACGGCGCGCTTCTCGATTCTGAAATCCTGGCTGAGGTCTACCTAGAGCTTATCGGGGGCAAGCAGCCGGATTTCGGGCTGACCGCTGCGTCCTCCACGCCGAGTGTCGGTGAAACAGTGACGAACTGGCGGCCGAAACCGCGGTCCACACCGCTGCCGTCGCGTCTGTCGGACACGGAAAAGGCGGCTCACGCCGCCTTTGTCGGGAAGCTCGGGGAAAACGCGATCTGGAACCGGTCCTGATCGCGTTCCGCTGACTTACTGCGTCGGAACGCTGGAGGCTTCCTGCTGCGCGGCGGCGCGGCGCTGAAGCTCCGCACGGTAGAGCGCGAGGAAGTCGATCGTTTCCAGGTTCAGCGGGGGGAAGCCACCGTCGCGGGACACGTCCGACACGATGCGGCGTACGAACGGGAAAAGCATCCGCGGGCATTCAATGAGCAGGAACGGGTGAAGCTGGTCCTCGGGGACGTTCTCGATGTGGAACACACCCACGTAGTCGAGTTCGAGGATAAAGAGGATTTCGGAAGACTCCTTGGCCTTCGACTCCACCTTCAGCTTCATGACGACTTCGAACTGGTGCTCCGGCGTCCGCTTCTTGGCGTCGAGGTTGACCTGAACCTGGACGTCGGGCTGCACTTCGCCGGACACGCCTTTCTGGGAAAGGATGTTCTCGAACGAAAGGTCACGGATAAACTGCGCAAGCACGTTCATCTTGGGCGGCTGAGGCGCCTGGGCTGCCCCGTTGGAATCTGCCATGAATTGTACTCCGGTTGAATTTCTTGAAAGCTGGATTAACAGGCGCCGAGGGGTTTCTCAATGCCTCGTCCAGCCGGAACCGGGGTGGTTCGGCGACTTGCCCTGCGGAACTTCGGTAAAATCACCGTCGATCACATCACCGCGTGCAGGGGCCGGGTCACGGTGCGGGGGGCGCTGCGGTTCGGGCCCCATCTGGAAATGCGTCACCTTGATACGCTGGCGCGCCCACCGCATCACGGCAGACCGGACGCCCGGCACCAGCAGAGCAAAGCCCACGGCGTCGGTGAAGAACCCCGGAGTCAGCAGAAGCGCGCCCGACAGAAGGATCATCGCGCCATGCGCCAGCGGCTCACTGGGGTCCTGAAGTTCGGAAAAGCTGCGCCGGAGGTCGGCAAGCGCCCGCGCGCCCTGCGACCGCACGAGGTACGTGCCGATGATCGCTGTCAGCACGACGATGGCAAGCGTCGGCAACAGGCCAATCAGCCCGCCCACCTGGATGAAAAGGGCGATCTCGATCAGCGGGACCATCAGAAAGACCAGAAACAGCCACATGCGCATTCCTCCTTGACCAATGTCCGAGCCATATCCGGCCAACGGTTCACTTCACCGCCGCCCGTGTGGACTTGTTCAGACACGTCACCTACATAGGAACCCGAAGCCAAAGTTTCCATCCGTACCCATCATGAGGCCCCGATGCAGAATCCGCTCCTCCAGCTTCTTGTCCTGGCCGGGATCGCCGTCTTCCTCGTGCTGCGTCTGCGCAGCGTGCTGGGGACGCGCGACGGGTTCGAGCGGCCAACGCCTTCCGGCAAGAGCAAGGAAACCACGTCGCGCCGCGACTTCGAGGTGATCGAAGGTGGTCCTGACCACGACATCACTGACCACGTCGCAGAGGGCAGCGATGCCGCCAACGCGCTGGCCGCGATGAAACGGGTGGAGCCGAGCTTCTCCGTGTCGGAGTTCCTTGGCGGTGCGCGCGGGGCTTACGAGATGATCCTCATGGGCTTCGAACGGGGCGATATCGAGGGGCTGAAGCCGTTCCTCGCCGATGACGTTTTCGAGACCTTCTCCGACGTGGTGGAGGCCCGAGAGGCCGAAGGCCTGTCCATCGAGGCGAATTTTGTCGGCGTTCGCGAAATGACGCTGGCCGGCGCATCCTTCGACCCCGACACGCGCGAGGCGGAAATCACCGTGCGCTACGTGGGCGAACTGACCTCTGTCGTGAAGAATGCAGAGGGTGAGGTCGTCGAAGGATCCCCGACCGCGGTGAAGCGCCAGAAGGACATCTGGACCTACGCGCGCGTCATGGGCGCAGACGATCCCAACTGGCAACTGGTCGCCACGGACGAATGATCCGACTTGTCTTCGCGCTTTCGCTGGTTCTCTTTCCCATGAGCGCCTCGGCGGAAGGCGAGACCGAGACCTCGTACACTGTGCTGGATTTCGACGACCTCGAAGGCTGGGCAGAGGACGACCACCTTGCGGCGCTGGAGGTGTTCCGCAACACCTGCGGCGACATGAACGATCCGGATTGGCGGGCGCTGTGCAAACTCGCTCTGGCCACGAACGATGCGCGGGGCTTCTTCGAACTGCTGTTCCGGCCGGTCGTCATCAGCGACGGGGCCGAACCGCTGTTCACCGGCTATTTCGAGCCTGAACTCGACGGTGCGCCGATCAGATCAGGTCGCTACCAATATCCGATCTATGCCATGCCGCCCGAAGCGCGCCTCAACCGCCCGTGGCTGAGCCGCCGCGATATCCTGACCTCCGGGGTCATGGAGGGGCGGGGGCTGGAAATCGCCTGGGTCGACGACCCGGTGGAGCTGTTCTTTCTGCAGATCCAGGGTTCCGGGCGGGTGCGTTTCCCGGACGGTCGTCACATTCGCGTGGGTTACGGTGGATCGAACGGGCACGATTACCGGTCCATCGGCAAGGAACTGGTCCGGCGCGGTCTGTTCAACATGCACCAAGTGTCCGCGCAGGTCATCAAGGCATGGGTCCGCAGCAATCCGATGCTGGGCGAAGAGCTGCTGTTCCACAACAACAGCTATGTCTTCTTCCGCGAAGTGAGCGAGGTGCCCGCAGAAAAGGGGCCGCTCGGCGCGATGAACCGGTCGATCACGACGATGCGGTCGATTGCCGTCGATCCGAAGTATACGCCGCTCGGCGCGCCCGTGTGGATCGAGAAGAAGGGCGAAACCCCGCTCAACCGCCTGATGATCGCGCAGGACACCGGGTCCGCGATCAAGGGGGCGCAACGGGCCGACATCTTCTACGGGACCGGCGACGAGGCCGGGCGCATTGCAGGTGGCGTGAAGGACCCCGGGCGGATGGTCGTCCTGATGCCGATCCAGCGCGCCTACGCCTTTGCACCGGACTGGGTGCAATGAGCCGGCGCCGCGTGCGTCCCGATGAACTGGAGCTCTGGTCGCAGATCGCTCGCAGTGCCAAGCCGTTGCCGGGCAGCCTGAAATCGCGGAAACTCTCGCCCTCCGAACCGACGGTCCCCAACAGCCGTCCCTCGAAGCCCGTGACAGAGAACGTGTCGCCCTTTTCCATGGGGGCAAAGGCGCCGGACCACACGGAGACGCATTATTTTCCGAAGACAGCGGCGGACCGCCTGCACGCGGCGCCGGTCAACATGGATCACAAGGCCTACCAGCGCCTCAAGCGCGGGAAGTTGACGCCGGATGCCCGCATCGACCTGCACGGGATGACGCTGGACCGTGCACATCCGGCCCTGACACGCTTCATCATGGGCGCCCACGCAAAGGGCCACAGGCTCGTTCTGGTGATCACCGGCAAAGGCGCCGCACCCGATCCCTACGATCCCGCACCCCGTCAGCGGGGAGTGCTGCGTCAGCAGGTGCCGATGTGGCTTCAGATGGCGCCTCTGGCCGCGGCGGTGCTTCAGATCACGCCAGCGCACCAGAGGCATGGCGGGGCTGGCGCCTATTACGTCTACCTGCGGCGGGCGCGGTAAGGATCAGAGAAACTTCGCCGCGCGCCGCACGCCGATGGCCATGCAGATCGTCGCGAAGATGAAGTAGCCCGCAACACCCAGATACTGCACCTCGATCCCCACGCCGGCGTCGATCAGACCGCCGGTCAGCCCGGGCCCGAGGGCGGAGCCCAGCACCATCACCGCCGCCGCCATCGCCTTGATCGCGCCAAGGCTTCGCGTGCCGTAGAACTCTGCCCAGAACGCGTTCGGCAGGGTGGTGTTCGCGCCCGCGGTCATGGCCACGAAGATCAGGCCGATCAGGGCGGAAAACAGGCTCTGTCCCACCGCGAAAAGCGTGAAACCGACGACCATGGGAAGCTGGTACCACGGGATCAGGCGCGGCGTCCCGAAGCGGTCCAGCAGCCAGCCGGACACCAGCATCGCGGTGATC
The DNA here is from genome assembly GCF_030126985.1 of Sagittula sp. MA-2. Classification (GTDB taxonomy): domain Bacteria; phylum Pseudomonadota; class Alphaproteobacteria; order Rhodobacterales; family Rhodobacteraceae; genus Sagittula. The sequence continues at coordinate 4,389,955 of NZ_CP126145.1, forward strand.
GATCCGGCTGTGTACAGCGGGAAGATCGCCACGAGTTCCAGGTGGCTCCAGCCTTTCACGGTCGCGAAGTGGACCTGCTGGAAGAAGAACGCGGTGTTGAAGGCGGACGGGCCAAGAAGCGCCGGTATCATGAACCAGAACAACCAGTGGCGCAGCATCTCGGGCCGGCGCCAGTGCCGCCCTTCCATACCGACGGAGTGGTCGGTTTCCGCGTGGCTCTGCGGCGTACGTTCCTGTCGCAGAAGCATGACCAGCAGAGGGATCGCCATAACCGCCACCGTCGCAGCGCCGACCCAGAGCAGCCGCCAGTCCATCCGGGTCATCAGCCACACGAAGGTCAGGGGCAGCAGGCCTTCGCCGATTGCGAAACCGAGCGTCGCAACGGACAGCGCCTTGCCCCGCGTCGCCACGAACCAGCGCGACATTGAGACGACGGCAAGATGGCTGGCCATGCCCTGACCTGTGAAGCGGAGGGCAAAGATCACCACGGGCAGCAGCGCCGCCCAAGTGTTGAACGCCATGAACAGGCAAGACGCGGCCAGCATCGACAGGACAGCTGCCCCTAGGACCCGCGTCCGGAAGAAGTCGGTCAGCGATCCCGCCCAGATCATCACCGCCGCCGAGACCGACGTGCCGATGGTGTAGATCAGGCCCCATTGTCCGTGACTCAGCCCGAACGCACTGCGGATTTCCCCCGCGAAGATCGAGATGAAGAACGTCTGGCCAAAACTCGACAGGAAAGTCAGCAGGATACCTGCTGCCAGCCACTGGATGTTCTCGGAAAGAAAGCGAAGGAGACTCATGTTTCCGCTATCGGACGGAACCGGGGCGGGCACAAGTGGAACTGCGATGCCGGCTGTCGGGCGTTGCCGAAATCCACATCGCCTGCACGGGTCGGGGCGGCGGTAACCATCCTTCAAGGTTTTCACGGTTAACGTGGTCCAAAGTCCGCCGGGACACGGATCGGGAATGACGACAGCCAAGGAAGACGACCGCCGCAGGGGAAAGATCATCGTGCTGGGCGCGACCGGCAAGCTCGGGCGCATGGTGTGCCGCCTCTGGCCCTCGCGCGGTGAGCTGGTCACCATTGCGCGGAAAGAGGGCTTGGCAGATATAACGTGGAAGCCCGGCGATGATGTTCCGGCGGTTATGGCAAGTGAAACCCGTGCCATCCTGGCCTTGTGGGGCGCGACCTCCGGCGTGCTGAGCGACAATGCCCGTCTCGCGGAGGCGGCGCTCGATCTGGCGGTCGTTGTCGGTGCGCGGCAGGTCGTCCATATATCCAGCGCTGCGGTGTATGGTGTCGCGGACAGGGCGTTGCATGAGGCAGACGCTCTTCAGCCGGTCGGCCCGTACAGCGTTGCCAAGTGCGACATGGAAGATGCGATTGCCGCCTGGCACCGGGGCCATGGGGAAGCCGTCCGCTCCATCGTCCTGCGCCTCGGCAACGTCGCCGGGGCGGACAGCCTCGGGCAGAGCCTGCGCCGTGGTCCTACGGTGACGCTCGACCATTTTCCCGACGGCACCGGCCCGCAACGCAGCTACATCGGCCCGGTCGACCTGGTCCGCGTGTTCAAGCGCCTGACAAAAGCCAGAGCATTATCCGATACTTACAATGTCGCTGCACCTCAGGCGACGGCCATGGCGGACATCGTGACTGCCGCGGGCATGGACGCAAGATGGACGTCGGCGCCGCCGGGTGCCATCCAGTCCGTCGTGCTCGACACGTCGAAGCTGGGCAGGCTCTTGCCGGATCTGCGGATCGCTTCATCGCCTGCCGAGCTGGTTGTGCAGGCGCGGGCAGGGGGGTTCTTGCCATGTCCCGCCTGACGTTCCGTATCCTCGATGTGATCTATGCCGTTGGCCTCGGGCTGTTGCTGTCGCCGTTGATCCTGGCCGTGGCGCTGATCGTGCTGTGGAGGGAAGGGCCGCCCGTCTTTTATGGTTCCGAACGCATGCACGACCCGGTCAGATCCTTCACGCTCTGGAAGTTCCGCACCATGTGTCCGGCAGAGCGGGACGGGGGTGTCACCGGCGGGGACAAGGCCGCGCGTATCACCTCCACGGGTAAATGGCTCAGACGGACGCGGCTGGATGAACTGCCACAGATCTGGAACATCCTCAGGGGCGATGTCGGTTTCGTCGGTCCGCGCCCGCCGCTACGCAGGTACGTCGAGATGTTCCCCGACCTTTACGACAAGGTGCTGGCGGAGCGTCCGGGTGTCACCGGGCTCGCATCGCAGGCATTCCACGCGCATGAGGAAAGACTGCTGTCAGGCGCATCGACGCCAGAGCACACCGAAGACATCTACTGCCGCCGCTGCATCCCGCGGAAGGCACGGCTGGACCTCATCTATGTGAAAAGCCGCACGCCCTGTTCGGACATGCGGCTGATGTTCGCGACGGTGTTCGGCCGGGTGACGATGCACGACCGCAAAGGACGTCAGTAGCGCAGAAGCTGCGTGTCCAGATACCCGAGGGTTTCGCCCATCCACTGGCGTCCGCTGACGATCGTCCCGTCTCCGGCCACGTAGTAGCTGTTCTCGAAGGACGCCTCGCCGGCTGCCTGGCAGGACACACCGACCGAGGAGGTCGGCATCGTGGCCCGGCCCAGCGGCGTGTGACCTCCCGCGCCGGGACGGACAGAGCAATGGTAGATGATTTCCTTCGTCTTGTACTCCGGCGTCAGGAAGCGCTGCACGTAGCTGACGTTGCCGCCCGCGCGCGACTGGATCATGTAAAGCAGCTCGTCCTCTTCGGTGGACATCAGGTCGCCGCCTAGCCCGCGCGAGGCGGTGATCATGCCGTCGCGCATCACGACGGCCTGCCGCGCCTGGTTGCCGAAGGTCTGGTATTCGCCGTTGCGCTCGACCTCCGACAGGAGCACCTGCGCGTTCCTGCGGTTCTCGAGCTGGAACAGGGCGACCGGCTTGTTGGTCGACTGCAGGGCCTGGGCGATCTGTGCCGCGGAGATCGGCGGCGGGGGCGTCCGGCGCGCCTTGATCGAGGCGGGGATGCCCTTGAGCACATCTAGGGTGCTCGCCGACTTGTCGCTGCCGCAGGATGCGAGGATCAGGCTGGCGCACAGGGCGAGGCCGATTGTCTTCAGGCGTGTCATGCTCATCGCCAGAACCTCCCCCACGATTCGACAACTTCGGGTTTGTGGTAGTCCCGAACCTGTTCGTAGAGCCGGCCACGAACGTTGAGGCGCGCACCGCCGTCACGGGTGAGCGACCGGACATTGATGTTGTTCTCGCGCCGGGTGGGCACGTTGAGCAGCGAGCTGATCGGGATCGTGATGCGGATACCCTTGTCGAAGGAACCTTCGCCGAAGTCTTCGGCAGAGGCATCGGTGACGGTCGCATAGGCGCCGACGCTCCAGCCGTTGGCAAACTCGCGGTCGAGTCCAACGGTGGCACCGATGTCGCCGGCGAGGTAGCGGCCCACGTCAAGCTGGCCGTGGAAGCCGTTGCCGAAGTCGTAGTACGCCGAGACATGGCCGTTGAACTCCGGGATCTCGCGCTTGACGCCGGACACCGGGTCGGTGGTGGTCATCGACTGGAAGCCGAAAAGCTGATCGTAGTCGCGGCGCTGGATCCAGTTCACTTCCGCGCCGAAGGCGACACGGCTGGTGACCGGCTTCCAGAGGATCTCGGCCGAGACACCGCCGTACATCTCTTCGAGGTAACCTGCCGAGATCCGGCCGTAGAGGTTCTTGCCCGGGCGCCCGTAATAGGCGAGCTGGAGGTTCTCGATGGTTTCGTCACCCTCTGCGGCGTAGACCGGCGCATCCGTGCGAACGCGCGGCAGGCCAGATTCATCCCGGCGGCTGATGTCGCTGATGTTGCCGGTGGCACGGTAGGAGGCCGACCCGGAGAACACGAGGTTCGGCGTGACGTCGAGGCTGAACGTGCCGCGCAGACCGCCCTCGGTCCGGACAGGCTCATCGGGGTCGAAGACCGACACGTCGAGGTAGGGCGCAAGCGACCAATCGAACTGCGGATAGGAGGACTGATACGCCTCGGGCTCGCGCCCGAAACCGTCGTAGAAACGCACGCGCGGCAGAATCTCGATGGCCGCCTCATGCTCTTCACGTTCGAGGTCGGAGCGCATGATGACGACCGACGACGTGGCCATGCCGTTGACCATCGGGATGATTTCGAACTGTTCGACCGATGCGGGAAGCGTCCGGGTCATGACGCGGGCGATACGGCCAAGCGCCTGAGCCTCGGAGTTGAAGCGCGAATTGGACACGCGCACGACGGCCCGACGGCTTTCGAGGGTCATTCCCTCCAGCCGGATGCCTTCCGAAGCGAGCGTCTGGGCAAGCTGAGTCTGCGCTGCGGTGGTCTTCTGCGGGTCGACGGTCCAGCCAAGGTCGGCGGCGGCGCCGGCCGGACGGGGGGCGACGGGCAGGCCGGACGGCTCGACCCCGCCGGGAACGCCCAGCGTCTTCGGGTTGGTGTAAAGCGTCAGCTGCGCGCCGACCTCGCTGCCAAGCACGCTGTAGAGCGAAAGCTGGCCCGCGCCCTGCCAGAGCTTGTAGTCGACGCCGAAGTTCCATGGCGACTTGTGCTCGACACCGCCGCTCGCAACTTCGCGTTCGTACTGGTCGGAGGAGTATTCGACCTTGAACTTGAAGCGGTCGTTGGGGGCGTAGCTGACACCGCCGAACGCGGCCATGTCGCCGCGGAACCAGCGGTCGGTCGTGAACTTGCCGCCCTGGCCGAGAACGGTCGTCGGACGGGTCCCGAGAGATCCGAGCGTCGCTTCGCTGCCGAAGCGGCCCCAGCCGATCCCGCCGGTCACCTTGAGGCCGGGCATCAGCGTCTTGGTCGCGACGACGTATTCGCCGCTGTAGACGCCCGTACCGATGATGTCCGACATGCCGACCACGATGGCCGGGCGCCAGCCGCTTTCCTTCATCAGAAGGTAACGAATGTCAAAGCTGCGGTCGAAATAGTCCTCGGAGACCGCGAAGGGGAAGGCCTTCAGTTCCGAGTAGCGAAAGCTACCCGACAAGCGGGGCGTGATCTGGAAGCTCAGGGTTGAGCGGGTGTAGTTGCCGAATCCGCCGTAGGTTGCACTGAGCGTTGCATCCGGCAGGACTTCGGCCGTCGGCATGTCGACAAGGCCCGGCGTCCCGTAGAGGTTCATGGTGGCGCCGTCGCGGCCTTCCTGCGGTACCGCGGCAGAAGACCAGAGCGTTGCGACGGAGCCGAGAAGCGCTCCGACGATCCGTCCGCGTCGTGAGTGTCGGGAAGGGATACCCGGCATGTTCTTACCTCTGCTCTTCTTGGCCCGCACTCTTGCTACGGTTTTGCCATGTTCGTGTCCATAAATTTGCACGGTTCGCCGCCGGGTCTGTGTGATTATGAGCACGGTTGTGAGTCTGGCAAATTAACCCGACACTTTGACTCGTTAAGGCGGTGGTAAGCCGCCGCCGCATAAACCTGACCCCGGTGGGAGAAAGGTGAGTGCGATGAGCGGCGACAATGAACTTGCGCCTATCATCATCAAACGGAAGAAAGTCGTCGGCGGCGACGGGCACCATGGCGGGGCTTGGAAGGTGGCGTATGCCGACTTCGTCACGGCCATGATGGCGTTCTTCCTTTTGATGTGGCTATTGAACGCGACGACGGAGAAGCAGCGCAAGGGTATTGCCGACTACTTCACCCCGACGGTCGCCATGGCCCGTGTGTCCGGTGGCGGCGACGGTCCGCTTGGCGGTGACTCCGTGTTTGCGGAAAACACCCTGCCGCGCATGGGCTCCGGCTCCACCAGTCTGAACCCGGCCGCCTCCAACGGCGAACAGGGGACCTTCACCGAGGGGGATACCGGCGATGACGCCGCAGACATGGACGAAGCCTTCAAGGAGGTGGAAGAGATGCTCATGGGCCGCGGCGGAGAGAGCATGGTCGCCGACGAACTGATGGAGCACATCGTCACACGCGTCACCGATGAAGGGCTGGTGATCGAGTTCTTCGAATCCGAGCACGCCCGCCTCTTCACCGGCGAAGCGACACCGACGCCCCTGCTGGAGGATCTGGCGCTTGTCCTGGCGCGAGCGTCCGAAGTGGTGACCAACCAGATGGCGATCGAGGGGCACGTCGCGTCCTATCCTCTTGTTCTGGCTCGGGATCCAAGCTGGGACGTCTCCGGGTTGCGCGCCTCTGCCTTCCGCGAGTTGCTGACCGGGGACGGGGTGTCGGAGAACCGCATAAAGCGGGTCACCTCCTACGCCGACCGGGAACCGGTGCACGCCAACCCGATGAACCCCCGCAACAACCGGATCGAGGTGGTCTTTCTGCGTGACTTGTGACGGGCCCGAGATTGGATCGGATTTTAGCTGTTAGCCGGGCGTTAAACCGGCGGCCTTATCAGTTGTCTCGAAATTTGAGCGAGACAGCAGAAAGGCGTGTCAATGACGATCTCATCTTCTCTCAACGCAGGTGTTGCAGGCCTTTCGGCAAACGCGACGCGGCTGGCGACCATTTCCGACAACATCGCCAACTCTGCGACGCAAGGATACAAGCGCGTCGAGACTGAATTTTCCGCCATGGTGACCTCTGGAAACTCCGGCACCTACACCGCCGGGGGTGTCCGCACGCAGACCAACCGGCTCGTCGCGGAGCACGGCGCGCTGGTGACGACGAACAACGCAACCGACCTCGCCGTGCGCGGCACCGGTTTCCTTCCGGTGGCCCAGGCGACAGAGGTGCTGGCCGGCAACGGCAATCCGCAGATGTTCATGACGACGACGGCATCGTTCCGGCTGGATGCAGAAGGGTATCTCAGGACGGAATCGGGCCTCATGCTGCTGGGCTGGCGGGCAAATGCGGACGGCAGCATTCCGAACCTGGCCCGCGACACATCTGCCAGCCTCGAGCCTATCCAGATCGCGCTGAACCAGTATCTCAGCGAACCGACGACCGCGATCACGATGGGCGTCAACCTGCCGGCGACACAGACGACCGCCGGCGCCTCCGGTGATCCGCTGGAACTGCCCATCGAATATTTCGACAACCTTGGCCGATCGGAATCGCTGAACGTGACGTTCACGCCCACCGTCCCGGCCACCGGCTCTTCGAACGAATGGACGATGGTCATCACCGATTCCGCCAGTGGCGGCGCAATCATCGGCGACTACACAGTGACTTTCGACAATACGCCATCGGCGGGCGGCACACTGGCAAGCGTCAGCGCACCGATCAGTGCCGGCGGCGCCTACGACGGCGTGGCAGGCTCCGTCATCGTGAACGCAGCGGGCGGCCCGATCGAACTGAGCATCGGACAGCTCTTCACCAACAACGGCTTGACCCAGCGCTCCGACAGCTTCGCGCCACTGAACATCGCAAAGGACGGGTCGCCTGCGGGCAACATGACCTCCGTTGAAGTCGATGAAAGCGGGCGGGTCTACGCTTACTTCGACACCGGGGCCAGCGCTGTCATCTTCCAGATCCCGCTGGTCGACGTTCCGAACCCGAACGGCATGATCGCGCTGAACAACCAGTTGTTCCAGCCCTCGGCAGAGAGCGGCAGCTTCTTCCTCTGGGATGCCGGCGACGGCCCAACAGGAGAGATCGTTCCCTACGCACGCGAGGAATCGACCACCGACGTGGCTGCCGAACTGACCGACATGATCCAGACGCAGCGGGCCTATTCGTCCAACGCGAAGGTCATTCAAACGGTCGACGAGATGTTGCAGGAAACCACCAACATCAAGCGCTGATCCGAAACCGATCCTGACAAAAGGAGGGCGCTAGATGTCCCTGACGGGAGCCCTGAACGCCGCGATGTCCGGCCTGAAAGCCAACACGCGCGCAGCATCGCTGATCTCGACCAACATCGCGAACGCCACGAACGAGGCCTACGGGCGGCGGACGATGGAACTGAGCGCGCTCGGATCCGGCACACGTGGCGGCGTTCTCGTCGCGGGTGTCGTCCGGCAGTACGATCCCGTTCTGGTGGCCGACCGGATGGTGGCGGATTCCCAGCTTGCGGGCGGCAGCGACATGTACGCCTTCGCGAAACGGCTCGAGACACTGGTCGGGGAGTCGGGGACGTCCGGCTCCCTCACCGACCGGATCACCGCCTTCGAAAACGCGCTGTTGTCCGCGTCCTCGAACCCGGCGTCCGCGCAGCGGCTGGAACTGGTGGCCGTCACGGCGACCGATCTGACCAACGCGATCAACGACCTTTCCTTTGAGGTGCAGCTCGCCCGGCAGACCGCCGACACTACGATTGCCAAGCAGGTGTCCACGCTCAATGCGGCCGTGTCGCGGCTGGAGGTCATCAACGATATCGTGCGCAAGGCCGAAGCCTCCGGGACGGACACGGCCTCGGTTCTCGATGAACGGCAGGCCCTGCTGAACGAAATCTCCAGCATCGTGCCCCTGCGCGTGGTGGAGCGGGAGCACGGCCAGATCGCCCTGTTCACGCGAAGGGGTGGCATCCTGCTGGACGGCAAGGCCTACGAGGTCGGCTTCAGCACCACCGGTTCCATTGATGCAGCCACGACGTTGGGCGGCGGCGGGCTGTCCGGTCTGACGCTCAACGGTACGCCGATCGATCCGTCCACCAACGGCATGTTCGCCGGAGGCAGCCTTGCCGCGCAGTTCGAATTGCGCGACGTGACGGCGGTGAACCGGCAGGCGGAGTTGGACGGCATCGCCCGCGACTTGATCGAACGGCTTGGTCCAGGCGGTCCGGACACCACGCTTGGCGCCACCGATCCGGGCTTTTTCACCGACAACGGCATCGCCTTCGCGGCGGCGAACGAAACCGGGATCGCCGGGCGGATCTCCCTCAACGCAGTGCTTGCACCGGCGGGCGGCGGGACCTGGCGCATCCGCGACGGGATCGGCGCTGCCGCCGCCGGGGAGGTCGGAGATGCGACCCTCCTGCAGGGGATCGCGGATGCCCTGGGTGCCTCGAACGTGCCCGGATCGGCAGCTTTGCCCAGCATCGCCCGCACCTTCATCGACCAGGTGTCGCAGTTTTCGTCCTCGGTCGCCGGCGAACGCGTGCGGTCGGAAAACGCATTCACCTTCCTGTCGGCCCAGAACCGGACGCTGCGCGAGATGGAGCTCTCCAAGGGCGTCGATACCGACCAGGAGCTTCAGAAGCTGATGCAGGTGGAACAGTACTACACGGCCAACGCAAAGGTCATCTCGACCGTCGACGACCTGTTCGAGCGTCTGCTGTCAATCTAAGGAGACACTCCCATGGAAGTCATCGGCGACATGGCGCGCGCGCTGGTTCTGCGAACGAACCAGGTCAGGCTGCGCGAGGAAATGGACAAGCTGGCGGTGGAGGTTTCCACGGGATTCGTGAAGGATCCCGGGCAGCACCTGAACGGCGACCTGACCGGGTTGCAGGCCATCGACCGGTCGCTTTCACGGCTGGAGGCCTACCGGATCAACACCACGGAGGCGACGTTTCTGACCAGCTCGATGCAGACCACCCTCGACGAGATCCAGACAAGGTCGGAAATGGTGTCGCAGACGCTCATCTCGGCAGAGCTGACGCCGAACGGACCGCTGTTGAAGACCATGTCCGAAGATGCGGAAAATGCGCTGGGACAGATCCTCAACGGGCTCAACCGCAGCGTCGCGGGCCGGTTCCTCTTTTCCGGGACGGCGACCGACCGCCGCGCCGTTCAGGGGATCGAGGACCTGCTGACCGACGTCCGTGCCAGCCTTGCCGGCGCCACCTCGATGACGGACGTGGAGGCCGCGCTCGACACCTTCTTCGGGGCGGGCGGCACGTACGAGACAGTGACCTACGAGGGATCGAATACCGGGATTTCCCCCCTGCGGCTCAGCGAAACGGAAACCGCCAACGTAGACATCCGCGCCACCGACCCGGTCTTCAGGGAGGTGTTGAAGCCGCTGGTCATGGCCACGCTGGCGACGGACTCGTCCCTCGGGTTCTCGCAGGACCTGCAAGTAGAGATGCTGGCAGCCTCCGGACGCAACCTTCTGGGCGCGCAGCAGGACATTGTCGAACTGCGGGCGGGGCTGGGCGCGCTCGAAGCGCGGGTGGAGGAAACCAACACACGCAACGCCGCCGAACGGACGGCCACCAGCATGGCGCGTCTCGATCTGGTCGGGGCGGATCAGTATGAAACGGCCTCCCGCTACGAAAGCATCCGCGCGCAGTTGGAGAGCCTTTATGCCATGACGGTCCGCTCGCAGCGACTGTCCCTGGCGGAGTTCCTGTGATGCTGACACGTCTGGCTTCCCTCTTCATGATCGTGGCTGCGATGGCCTTGCCCGCCGCCGCGCAATCCGTCCGCATCAAGGATCTTGTCGAGGTGGACGGCGTCCGGTCCAACGACCTCGTCGGTTATGGCCTCGTGGTCGGCCTCAACGGCACGGGCGACGGTCTGAGGAACTCGCCCTTCACCGAAGAGATCATGACCAACATTCTCGAACGGCTGGGTGTGAACGTGACCGGCGAACAGTTCCGGCCGCGCAACGTGGCCGCCGTTCTGGTGACCGGGCGCCTTCCGCCGTTCGCGCGCACCGGCGGGCAGGTCGATGTGACGGTCTCGGCCATCGGCGACGCCAAGAGCCTGCTGGGCGGCACCCTGATCATGACGCCGCTCAACGCCGCGGATGGTCAGATTTATGCCGTGGCCCAGGGCACCGTTATTGCCGGCGGGGCGGAGGCAGAAGGCGATGCCGCCCGCGTCGTCCAGGGGGTGCCAACCTCCGGTGTCATTCCCTCCGGCGCACGGGTGGAGCGTGAAGTGCCCTTCGATTTCGCGAACCTGTCGTCGCTGCGCCTTGCCCTGAGGGAGCCGGACTTCACGACCGCGGCCCGGATCGAGGACGTCATCAACCGCTCTCTCGGGCGACGCGCCGCCGTCATGATGGATGCGGGCACGATACAGGTGAATCTGCAGAACACTGGCGCATCTTCTCCGGCCCGCGCGGTCGTCGCCATCGAGAACCTCGCCGTCGAACCGCAGCGCCGGGCGCGTGTCGTGGTGGATCAACGCTCGGGCACCATCGTCATGGGGGCTGATGTCCGGATTTCACGGGTCGCCGTCTCGCAGGGTAACCTGACCCTGAGGATCGAGGAGGCCCCGCTTGCCATCCAGCCGAACCCATTCGCCGACGGGGAAACCGTGGTGGTGCCGCGCACCGGCGCCTCCATCGAGGAAGAGCCGGGGATCGGGCTGGCCGAGGTTCCGACCGGGACCAGCCTTTCCGAGGTGATCGCAGGCCTGAACGCGCTGGGTGTCAGCCCGCGCGACATGATCGACATCCTCAAGAGCATCAAGGCGGCTGGCGCACTTCACGCGGATTTTGTGGTGATGTGACAGCCCGGCAGAGGCTTTCTTAACGGCTCGGTGCCAGTCTGGCCCGGGAAATGCAGTTGGAGCTTTCAGCATGCTCGGAATCATCGGGATCGTCGTTCTTTTTGCCATGGTGTTCGGGGGATACCTCGCCGCCGGCGGCAAGATGGGCATCATCCTCAAGGCGCTCCCCTTCGAATTCATGATGATCGGCGGCGCAGCGGCCGGGGCTTTCCTGATCGGCAACGACGGGGGCACGGTCAAACACGCCCTCAAGGACATCGGCAAGGTCTTCAAGGGCGCGAAGTGGAAGCACGAGGATTACCGGGATCTTCTGTGCCTTCTGTTCGAACTGATCCGTCTTGCCCGTCAGAACCCGGTCGCGATCGAGGAACACATTGAAAGCCCGTCGGAATCTTCGATCTTCGGCAAATATCCGAAGATCCTGGGCGACAAGTACGCGATCGAGCTGATCTGCGACACCATGCGCTCCGTTTCGATGAACTACGACGACCCCCACCAGGTGGAGGAGGTTCTCGACAAACGTCTGGAGGGGATGGAGCATCACGCGATGCATTCGAGCCATGCGCTCCAGTCGATGGCCGACGCGCTTCCGGCGCTGGGGATCGTCGCGGCGGTGTTGGGCGTGATCAAAACCATGGCCTCCATCGACCAGCCGCCCGAAGTTCTGGGCAAGCTTATCGGTGGCGCGCTGGTGGGGACTTTCCTTGGCGTGTTCCTGGCCTACGGACTGGTCGGTCCCTTCGCGGGCAAGGTCAAGGCGGTCGCCGAAGAGGACATGCATTTCTATCACCTCATCCGGGAGGTCCTTGTCGCCAACCTTCACAATCATGCGACCAACATCTGCATCGAAGTCGGAAGGCAGAACACACCGGGACATTTCCGCCCGACATTCGAAGATCTCGAAGAAGCCCTGAAATCGGTCAAGCAGGAGGCGGCATGACCCGATGGCTGGTGGTCGTCTTCCTGCTCGCGACGGCGGCGGTTGCCCAGGCGCAACCGCTGGTCGTGCGCACCGGGGAGCATGGCGACTTCACGAGGCTGGTCCTGCAACTGCCGGACGGTGCAGACTGGGACGTCAATACCGGCGCCGGGACAGTCACCGTCGGAATCAGAAATCCGTCTGTCACCTTCGATCTTTCGGAGGCATTTCAACGCATTGATCGCAGCCGCATCGCCGATCTGACGGCGGTCGGCAACGGGTCGTTGGTGGTCAAACTGGCCTGCAGGTGCGAAGCGGACAGTTTCCTCGTCGATTCGAACCTGCTGGTGCTCGATCTGTCAGAGGTTGAGGGCGCCACCTTGCCCGAGGCCGAACCCCGGCAGGTTGAGACGCAATCGCCTCGGCCTTCCCCGGCCGCGGCAGTCAGCCCTCTCGTTGCGGATCTGAGCAGGGTGCGCGTTGGGCAAACGGCAGGCATCGGTCCGGGCCGACAGACCGATCCGCTGCTGCCGAAAATGCGCAATCCGGACAATACCGTGAGCCGGCAAACACAGCAGGCAGAGACCGAAGACAGCGAGCCGTCCAACAGCGCCCCCGATCTTGGCGAACAGATCGCATCCGACCTTGCTGTGGCGGCCACGCGTGGTCTGCTCAGCCCCTCCATCCAGACCGTGCAATCGCAGTCCGAACCGAACCGCGGCGCCGACCCTGTACCTCCGGGTGCAGCCCGCGTGTCGGCGGACTCCGCTGACCTCGCAAGACAACTGGTCGCGGGGTTGACCAACGCGACGCACGAAACGCTCAGGGCGGGACGTGTGTCCATCGGCGCGGACACCTGTGTCCCCGACAGCAAACTAGACATCGCCCATTGGTCGGAACCGGATTCGGAGGCCGTGGTCGTGATGTCGAAGCGCCGCAGCGCTTTGTTCGGAGAGTTCGACCGCATCGACCAATCCGCCCTGAAATCCTACGCCCGCAGCCTGTTGCACTACGGTTTCGGCGCCGAGGCGAAGGTCATCCTCGAAATGAGCGAAGGAAAACCGGACGCCCTGATGACCGCGCTCAGTTTCCTGGTAGATGGGCGCCCCGATCCCGGCAGGTTCTTCGCCGGACAGGAGAGCTGTGCCGGTGCCGCCGCGCTCTGGGCCGTCCTGTCCACGCCAAACCTTTCAAGCAGCGCGCATCTTGAGACCGACCTGATCCTCCAGTCTTTCGAAGCGCTACCCAAGCATCTGAAGGAACATCTCGGTCCGCTGCTCGCGGAACGCCTGACCGGCGCCGGGTTCACAGACGCCGCCCGCGAAGTCTATGTCCGGATGGAACGTGCCTTCGGCTCCGAATCCGACCGCGTCGCGCTTGGCCGGGCCAACATGGACCTGAAGGACGGCAATCTGGCCGATGCGGAAACGCGCTTGAAACCATTGTCGGAAAACGGAACGTCACAGACGCCGGAGGCCATCAAGGCGCGCATTTCACTGGCCGAGGCACAGAATGAACGGCTGCCAGAAAGGATCGTCGAACTCGCGGACGCCTATGCCAACGAATACCGGAACACGGATCAGGGCGCGGTGCTTTGGCAGGCGCATATCCGATCCCTTCTGCAGAACGGTGCTTTCGATCAGGCGTTTACGGCGATGGACAACGCAAAGGGAGTTCCGGACGACATACAGGCAGAGACACGGGAACTGGCTTTCCACCAGCTTGTGAACCGGGCCGAGGATCTGACCTTCCTGAAACACGCCCTGTCCACGGGCCATCCCCACGGCGGAGAGCGCGGCGTCACCAACGCAACGATCCTCAGCATTGCCCAGCGTCTTGTCGGCCTTGGAATGGCCGATGTGGCGCTGGAGCAGCTGGATCTGGTCGCCGGGCAGGGTGACAACAGGGCGATCCGCGTGATCCGGGCGGCGGCCCTGATGGATCTTGGCGAACCCGAGGAAGCGGAAATCCAGCTGATCGGGCTGAGGGGCGAAGACGTCGAACGCATGCGCGCGGAGGCCCGTCGACAGATGGGTGACCATGTCTTTGCCGAGAGGATCTTTCGTGAGGTCGGTGCCGAAGAAGCGGCTGCGACCTCTGCCTGGCTCTCCGGTAATTGGGAGGAGATGGCCAACGGCTCGGACAGCGTGATGAGCGAAGCCGCCAGGATGCTTCAACAGGCAGGCACGACGATGGACGACACTGACGTCACGCTAAGGGCTGCCGAGGACATCTACGCCGAGAGCGAGAGTTCCCGGAACACGATCCGCAGCCTGCTCGAAACCACCCGTGTGGCCCCCGACAGCTGATCTGAACACCCATTCTAAACCATTTTGGCCTAGCAAAATTCAGGAGAATTTTCGCGAAACGGGGCGGAGCAAGATGGTATCTCAGAGCGTCCTCAAACACGGGACCGACAGATCGAAGTGGGCCGGGTCAGTCCTGGAGGTCACAAAGCCGCGGACGTGTCCTGAAATCTGCGGTCACTTCGCATGAAACTCGACGTATCCCAGCTGTTCAAGCCGACGGTGCTTCTGGCGCTCGCGCTCATGGCGATCATCGTGATGATGATCCTGCCCATGCCGTCATGGGTCCTGGACATCGGGCTTGCCGTGTCCTTCGGCCTCGCGATCCTGATATTCACCGTCACGCTGTTCATCGAAAGGCCGCTCGATTTCTCGGCCTTCCCGACGATTCTACTGACCTCGCTGATGCTCAGGCTGTCGTTGAACGTAAGTTCCACGAAGCTGATCATCGGCGAAGGGCACACCGGTACACACGCGGCGGGTGAGGTCATCCAGGGTTTCGCCAATTTCGTGATGGGCGGCAGCGTCTTCCTCGGGCTTGTCGTGTTCGGCGTCTTGATGATCGTGAATTTCGCGGTCATCACCAAGGGCTCGGCCCGGATGGCCGAGGTTTCGGCCCGCTTCGCTCTCGACGGGATGCCGGGCAAGCAGCTGGCCATCGACGCAGACATGTCCGCGGGTGCCATCGACCACGCAGAGGCAAAGGCGCGCCGCGAAACTGAACAGCTCGAGACGACGTTTTTCGGGTCGCTCGACGGCGCCTCGAAGTTCGTGAAGGGCGATGCCGTCGCGGGGCTTCTGATCACTTTGCTCAACCTCGTCATGGGGATGATCATGGGCGTCGCGGTGCATGACATGCCGCTGGGCGACGCCATGGAAACCTATGCGATCCTGACGGTGGGCGACGGGCTCGTGTCCCAGATCCCGGCGGTCATCATTTCCATCGCCGCCGGTCTTCTCTTGGCGCGCGGCGGTGCGACCGGCTCGACCGACATGGCGATGATCACCCAGCTTGGCCGTCATCCGGCGGCTCTGGCGACGGTCGCGATCCTGATGGTTCTGTTTGCGCTCGTGCCGGGCCTGCCGTTTGTTCCGTTCATTCTGGGTGGTGCTGTCCTTGGCTGGGCGGCGTGGCACATCGCAAAGCGCCCGCCGGAGAAACCGAAAACGGAAGAGGACAAGGAGCAGGAGGAGGAGCCGGCGCGCCAGCGTATGGGCGACGTGCTCGACCTCGACGACATCCATGTGGAGTTCGCGCCGGACCTCGTCAACATGGTGCTGGATCCGGGCACCGGCCTGGACATCCGGATCTCCAACATGCGCACGCATATCGCGTCCAACTTCGGCCTGATCCTTCCGGAAATCCGGCTGACGGACGCGCCCTCCCTGCCGACGGGGACCTATGTCGTCCGCATCCACGGGGTGGAAATGGCGCGGGGAGAGCTCAACCCCGACATGGTTCTGGCGCTGCTTCCTGATGCCGGTGACAGCCTGCCTTCCGGACACGATGTGACCGAACCGGTTTACGGGGCGCCTGCCCGGTGGATCAGGCCCGGCGATCAGGACAGGGCCGCGATGACCGGCGCCACCATCGTCACGCCCACAGAGGTTCTGGCCACCCACCTGCTGGAGGTGATCCGCCGCAACTTTGGCCGACTGTTGTCCCTGAAGGCACTGCGCCGCCTGCTGGATGAAATGGTCACGCTGTCCAATCCTGTCCGGGCGGAGGCGAACCGCAAGCTGCTGGACGAACTGATCCCGGACAAGGTGCAGATCGACACGCTGTTGCAGGTTCTCCGACTGCTTCTGGATGAGCAGGTGTCGGTCCGGAACCTGCCGTTGATCCTTGAAACCATTGCAGAAATGCGCGGTCAGCAAAGCCAGCCGGAGGCGATCTGCGAACACGTGCGCCAGCGGCTCGGCTTCCAGCTTGTCGCCGGGATGCGCCGCGACGATGGCACGATCCCCCTCGTGCAACTCGCGCCGGAGTGGGAAGAGACGTTCCAGTCCTACCAGGTCGAAAGCGCGCATGGCGCGCTCGATGTCGCCCTGCCGCCGGACCAGTTCGAGAGCCTGACAAAAGGTCTTGCGCTGACCATCGGCGACGCGGACGGGAAGGGGATCTTCCCCGCCGTCGTGACTTCCGCCCGACGGCGGCGGTTCCTCAGGACGGTCATGGTCGCCAAGGGTCTGACCAACCCGGTGCTGTCCTTCGAGGAGATCGGGCTGGAGGCGCGGCCCTCGCTGGTCGGCGTGGTGGCGGCGTGACCAGCCTCGCGATCCTGCAGGGACTCCTGGGCGACACGGCGTGGATGTCCCTTGCCGTCTTCCTGCGGATCGCGGCCATCCTTTCCATCCTGCCTGCCTTTGGCGAGCAGGTGATCTCGGTTCGGGTCCGGCTGGTGCTTGCGCTGCTTCTGACCGTTGTGGTGACGCCCGCCGTGGCGCCCCTGATCGCCTTGCCGGGGCCATCGCTGGGGGCCTTCCTGCGGGCCCTCGCGACAGAGACGATATCCGGCCTGTTCCTCGGCATCATGCTGCGCACGTTCATCTTCGCCATCCAGACGGCGGGCGCCATCGCGGCGCAATCCACGTCGCTGTCCCAGCTTCTCGGGCAGTCCGGCATGGACCCGCTTCCGGCCATCGGGCACATCCTGACGATGGCAGCGCTTGCCCTGCTGATGGCCACGGGGTTTCACGTCAACGTCGCCGCCTTCATCGTCCTGTCCTACGAAATCCTGCCCTTCATGGAGTTCCCGAACCCGTCCGCCATCGCCGAGGCCGGGCGGGCGCGGGTGGCTCAAAGCTTCGGCCTGGCGTTCAGCCTCGCCGCGCCCTTCGTGATCCTGTCGGTGATCTACAACCTGACGCTCGGCGCCATCAACAAGGCGATGCCGCAGCTCATGGTGGCTTTCGTCGGCGCGCCGGTGATCACCTTCGGCGCCATCGCGACCCTTCTCGTGGCGGCGCCGTTCATGCTGTCGGTCTGGTTGACGGCGGTCGAGGGATTCCTCGTCGCGCCCTTCGCAAGGTGACGCATGGCCGATCAGGACGAAGCCGCCGAGAAGAGCCACGAACCATCGCAGCGCAAGCTGGACCAGGCCCGCAAGAAAGGCGAAATCCCCCGGTCGGCCGACCTTCTGACCGCCATGGCCTACCTCGGTCTGCTGCTTTGCGGCGTCGCGGCGGGCGGATACATCCTGAAGCAATTCGCCGAAGTCATGCTGCCGCTGCTTGACCAGCCTGACCGCATTGCCGAGGCTTTCTTTGGCGGAAACGCCACGCCTTTTGCGGGTTCGATCATGGCGGCGGCCATGTCGCCTGTTCTTCCGCTTCTGCTCGTGCCCGGGGTCTTCGTGCTTCTGACGCTGTTTGCGACAAGGGGTTTCGCCTTTGCGGGCTCGAAACTCCAGCCGAAAGTCTCCCGCATCAATCCGATCGAAGGTGCCAAGAACAAGTTCGGTCGCCGCGGGTTGTTCGAGTTCTTCAAGAGCTTCGTGAAGCTGACGATCTACTCCATCCTGCTTGCGGTCTTCCTTCAGAACCAGCTCGACAGCATCGTCGGCACCGTCTTCGGCACCCCGGCCGAGGCCGTGTTGCTGATGACGGACCTGATGCTTCGCTTCCTGCTGGTCGTGGTCCTGATCGCCATCGTCATCGGCGGCATCGACGCCTTCTGGCAACGGATGGAGCACATGCGCAAGAACCGCATGTCGCAGAAGGAACTGCGGGACGAGATGAAGGATTCGGAAGGCGATCCCTACATCAAGCAGCATCGCAGGATGCGCGCCCAGGAAATGGCGCTGAACCAGATGCTGCCGGATGTGCCCGGCGCCGACGTGGTGATCGTGAACCCGACGCATTACGCGGTTGCGCTGAAGTGGAGCAGGATGCCCGGTTCCGCTCCGGTCTGTGTCGCCAAGGGAACGGATCACGTCGCCGCCCGGATCAGGGAGGTCGCCGCCGACGCCGGTGTGCCGATCCATTCCGATCCGCCGACCGCGCGCGCGCTCTTTGCCACCACCCGGATCGGCGATGAGATCGCGAGCGAACACTACCGCCCGGTCGCCGCAGCCATCCGGTTCGCGGAAAGCATGCGCGCCAAGGCGAAACGGAGTTACGGCAAATGAGCAGGTACGATGAGCTGGCCGAAGCGACGCGTCTTCTGCTGGAGCAGGAACTGGACGCGCATCGCCGCAACCTTGAACAAAGCCGGCGTATCGATGGCGAGCTGGCCCAGCTCGACGCCATGCGGAAGGCGGCGCAGTCCGATCCGGGCGCCATCACGGCCCGCCAGATCCTGGGCGCCGACACGTTGTGGCAGGGCTGGCTTGCGCGCAAGCGGCAGGACATGCTGCGGCAGGCGGCGCGCGCGCGGGCGCAGGAGCTGATGACGCTCGACCGCGCGCGCCTGGCGTTCTCGCGCACCGAGGCGGCAGAGACGATCCGGCGCGAAGCGAAGATGGAAGCACTCCGCAAGTCCCGCACACGCGAAGCCGACGCCATGGAGGCGCTGGGTCAACTGCGGATCGCCATGCGGCGTGCGGAAGACGGGGACGAGGCCTAGCTCTCAGACGTCTTGGCGGGCGATTTCCGTGATCAACACGTCGCGCGCCTCGGACCCGAGAACGGACCGCGCACCGTCGAGCAAGGCGCTGCGCAGGATGTCCATGCGCTGACCGGCCGTGAAGGACCCGTTGAAACCGCCGATGTTGGCGTGATCGAACATGATCTGCAGGAAGACGTCTCTCAGTTTCGGTTCACGGGCGTAGACCGTCTCGGTCATGCCTTGCGTGACCTCGACGCTGAGCGAGGCCACCACCAGTGCCTGCACCCGCTCGTCGCCCATGACGGGCACGATGAACTGGTTGGTCAGTTTCACGTATTCGTTCGTGATAGGTGCGGCTTCTTCTGGCGAGGCAGCCTCCACCGTGGTGTGAGCGACGTCCCCGGCGGGGGCGACGCAGTCCACTGCCGCGACCTCTGCCTCCGGCGGCGGGGCGGGCTTCAGCATGATGCCTGCGCCGATGCCTGCGCCGGTCCCGATCAGGGCGAGGATGATGGGAAGGAGTTTCTTGATCATGCTGGCCCCTCAGAACGGCAGGACGGCGTCGAGCACCTGCTGGCCGATCCGCGGCTGCTGGACATCGGCGATCTGACCCCGGCCACCGTAGGAAATCCGCGCGGATGCGATCTTGTCGTAGGTGATCTCGTTCTGGCGCGAGATGTCCTCGGGCCGGACGTAGCCGGAGACCAGCAGTTCCCGCAGCTCGAAATTGACGCGGACTTCCTGGCTGCCCTCGATCGAAAGGATGCCGTTCGGCAGCACGTCCACGACGGTTGCGGCGATGCGCAGGGTCAGGCTCTCGCTGCGGCGCACCGATCCGTCCCCGCCCGAAGAGGCGCTGCTGTTCAGATCTACCGCGCTGTCGAGGCTGGCGCCGTCCGTGATCCCCTGGTTGATCCGCTCCGGCACGCCGAAGAGATCC